>NZ_LUKD01000001.1:1955889-2201305 GCF_001592745.1 Bdellovibrio bacteriovorus | reverse complement strand
CACGCCGTTAAAGCTAGCAATGTTAGTAATAGTCCAAGCTTTTTCATCTTATTGCCCCATCCAATTCACTAAGCGGATGTCAGATCCCACTTCGCCACCATTGTAGTAAGTCTTAGGATCAAGCTTATTCATGTATTCATAAGCTGTTTTGAAGCCGTCATTATAAACTTCCAGTTCTAACCCGCGCTCTACAGCCAGCTTAAAGCTCTCTTTCGCTTTGGTATTGAACGGCTCCGCAAACTTTTCAACGCCTGCCTTATACTGTTTCGTTTCTTCGGCGTTCAATCCTGGAGGAAGTGGCGCATTCACAATAGCTTGAGCCATGTTTTGGTTGGCTTCGCCAAGCACGCTTAACGAGCTAACAATCTCTTCGGCGCTGTCATATTTAATAATGTCAGCAAGTTCACCTGTCAGTTTGGTCAGCAAAGCGATCTTCTTATCCGCAGCGGCCTTTTGTTTATTCGGATCCGCCGGGAAGGTGATGGCTTTCATCTCTTTGAAAGTTTCTTGAGCCTCACCAAATTTCAGTTTCGCAGCCCAGGAAGCTCCGACACCTTTTTTGTTCGGCGCAAAACGCTTCTGAATAGACAGGGTCTTCTGTTTCCACTCGTCGGCCTTTGTTTTGGCGCGCGATCTTTCTGAAAGTTCGCTGACCCAGTAAGCAGCTTCGACCACTTTCTCTTGATCACGTCCGCCGTTTTCTACGTATTCAATGTAACGAGCGATAGCGGCACCATTCTGGCCCGCCTTGCGATGGATTTGAGCCATGCTGAAGACAGCTTCGATGTTGTCTGCGTGCTTCTTATTTAATTTGGTAAACTCTGTATAAGAACGGATCGCCTCATCGGATTTACCTAAAGCTTCATACAGAACAGCCGCATTGAAAATCAAGTTCGGAGCCAAAGGATCTGTTGGATTTTCTTGAGCCGATTGTTTGTAAAGCTTCGCCGCCTCTTCAAACTGAGCGGAATCCTGATACTGTTTCGCCAAAAGACGACGCGCCTTAGGTTTCAATTTCTCTGCGGCCGGGTCTTTGGAGTCAATAACGCCTTGGTATGATTCAATCGCCGGGCCGTTCATTCCCGCGCGCTCAAAGTTAACACCGGCATTGAACAGCGCCGTTGTCGCCAAGTTCGATTTTGGATTTTGTTTAGCAAATGCTTGGTAAACCTGCGCGCTGTCGGCGTACTTCTTTTCAAGCTCTAAATCTTGACCACGTTTGAAGGACGCCTTTTCAAGAACACCGCGAATATCGGATCCTGCTTTAGAAGCCGCAATGGAAGGAACTGCCAGAAGCTCTGCTCCCGTTTTTTCCAAGCCCACATAGTCTTTTTTCAAGTTATAGATGTCCAAAAGAAGATTGGCTGAATATTCGGCATACTTCGTATTCGGATGCTGTTGCACGATTTCACGGAAGTGCTTGGTGGCTTCATCAAAGTGATTGCTTTGATAATAAAGTCTTCCGATACGGAATTTGATCTCAACCGCTTTTTCAGATGTTGGGAATTTCTCGATGTACCACTGGCCCGCCTTAATAAAGCGGTCCACTTTCGGTTCAAGAGGGACCGGATCCAGAGAGTTTCCTACGCGCTTCTGCATCTCTTGATCCGACGGAATACTTCTTTCCACTGACAAGATTAAGTTCTGTGCAGATTTTCCATAAAACTTACTTTGCGGAGCATTGTCGACAACCCACTTGTACTGAACTGAGGCTTCGTCGTACTTTTGCATATCGTAAAGAAGCTCACCATAATAAAAGTGCATATCCCCTGCCGAGGCAGAATCCGGGAATTCACGTAGATAAAGTTGGTAACCTTCATTAGCCAACGACTGTGAATAAGGAGCTCGCGAGTTTTGCGCCGTCTGATGTTGTTGCAAAACGTAGTTACGCAAAGTCGTTTCACGCAGTTTATACGAATTTTCAATCAACTCTTTATTATTCTTATTGGCAGCATACCAAGCCCCAGAAGCGTCGTAGTCTTTAACCCAGCTGTAAAGCTCAGTTTTAAAGCGCGAGGTGTTCTTAGCATAGTAATAGTTTTGAACAATTTGGTACTGGTACTCGAAAGCTTTTGGCGCCGTCGGATTTTGAGAGATTAAGAGTTTAAAGACATCTCTGGAAGCGTCTTTATTCCCACGATCAGAGTACTGGTAAGCCAGCCTTTCCAAATAAGGAAGATATTCATTGCCGACTAAATTTTTAAAGTAAGACGCTGCTTTACCCGGATCGCCACCCTCCGCATAGAAGATCACGATATCGCGAAGAGCTTCGCCTTCAAGACGTGTGCGGTTGACCGTACGACGGCCCGCCAATTGGTCTCCCGTTTCAGCTTTTCCACTTTTGATAATGAACTCTAGATAGTTCATGGCCTGCTGAACTTTACCAATACGGAACAAACACCATGCGCCCTTATAAAGAGCGAAAGTGTGCAAACGGTGTCTCTTCTCTTTGATAAGGTAAGAGTATTCTTTATAAGCCGGAGCCCACTTTTCGTTTTCGAAATAGTATTCCGCTAAAGCGAAGTGAGCTTCACCCACGAATGGCGAGTTAGGATATCCACGAGTTAATTGCTCGTAGTATTGGGCACCTTTTTTAACTTCGCCAAGCTCGAAATAGTTATACCCTAAGAAAAATAAGGCTTGGCTGTTCTTTTCATCACGAGGGAAGTCTCTTTGGAACCACTCATAAAGTTGAACCGCTTTTTTATTATATTCACGCGCATCGGCTGTATCCAAGCGCGGTTTCTTTTTAGTTTTGCCCGCTTGAAAAGCACGTAACTTGGCGTCGTACTCGTCTTGCTTGCGGGAGTCGATCAGGCTTGCTTTTTCAACATAGAGCTCTGCCAGACGCAGCCACAATTCCCCACGGTTCGGGCTGGTTTTGAATTTTTGAGTCAGTTTGTACAACTCTTGAATTTGTTGATCCAAAACGCGCTCGTACTGCGCCTGTTCGCTGCTTGCTCCCGAGGATTCATGTTGCATGATTTCAGAAGAGCGAGGAGGTTTTACAGACTCAAGGTTGTAAGAGCGAACATCTTGTTTGAAGCCCATGTTCGAGGCAGGAAGCGAGGTGTCTGTCTTGGACATTTGCAGACGTCCACCACGGCTGCTTTCGCTTGCTTGCGACAACAGCTCACCCACTGTCTTTTTCTTAACAGTCTTAGTAGTTTTTACTGTCGATCTTTGTGCGAAAGCCATCGGGCTTAAGCACAAAGTGGTAAGAAGACTCGGAATAAGAAGTTGATGCCTGTTGAATTTCATATATTACTCGCAGCTTTGTTTTCCAAGATAGTGGTAGTTTCCAACTTCATCGAGCCAGTACTCACCTTGGAACGGATAGTACTCGTATCCATTTTGGATATAGAACTGACGGTCGATATTTTCGTCGATCTGCTCGATATCTTTTCCAGAAATTTTCTTTTTAATACTTTCTTTGCGTCCCGTGATCATTTCGTAGCGGATAAATCCCGCTTGTTCGTAAAGGTCACGCAATTCCACGCGCATATTTAACAAATGCGCTTTCACCATATCGCCGACCGCGAACTTCGTATTTTTTCCGCGGTTGGCAAGAATCTTCAAAGCGTATTGACCTAACGGAGAGGCACGGAAAGCCGGGTTGGACTCCACGCGCGCTCTTTCCTGATTTAATTTTTCAAGGTAATGCATGGACCGCTTCACATCGCCTTGATCCAAAACATTACGAAGAACGATGTAAGGAAGGCGAAGGTTAGAGCTCTTATCCGTTGTCTTCATGTAATGGGCTTTTTCGATTTCCGCATAGAAGGCACTGGCTTCATTCGTGGATTTCAAGAAATCACCAATTTTCGAACGAACCGGCCCGTAAGTTTTTTCAAACAAACTTAGGACCTTTTCCATTTCGTCATACTTACAGATGTAAAGATAGACGATGGCACGAAGAAGTAAACTCTCCGGCATATAAAAGTCTTCGTAATATGCCGAATGGAGAGTTTGGAAATTACTTAAAGCAGAGCGGAAGCGGGCCGCACGAAGCATCGCCCAGCTTTGCTCAAAAACCGCATCATGCCACATCAATGTGTCACGCGGGACCTGGGCATAAGCTTCAATAGAGGCTTCCCAATCTTGTTTTTGATAGAGCGCGCGCGCCAAACCCATTTGCGCCGCCACTTTATTAGTGTCCGTCACAGGGGCTTTTCTACGAGCATCTAACATTTTATTGAATGTTCCGATCGCCAAGGAAGGTTGATTTTCTTCCAACTCAGCAAGACCCTTGTTATAAAGAGCCTGAAAGTAATAACTACTTCCGAAGCTGACTTTGCCGAAAAGTTCTGCCGCTTGACGGAACTCACGATTACGAAGTCTGATCTCTCCCAAACGATAGTTGATCATATCGCGCAAGTTACTTGGGAAATCATTGAGGTCTACCCGAGAAATCGCGTAGTTCAAAATCGTGTCATCACCCAATGTATCAGCGACGATTGAAAGCTTTTCAATCGCAAGCTTCGAATACTTAGGATGCTTGGTACGAATAACGTCGACAAACTGAAACGCCGCTGTTTGATTCAGCTTCAGCTCCATCAACATCGTTCCCAAGATGTACTTAATTTGCGGACGCTCGGCCGCCAACTCAGAACGACGGCTCAGTGTGAATAAATTGTTCGCCGCAGCCTCATACTGACCGCCTTGGGCCATGCGCAAGGCATTGCTCAATTGGTTCTTCAAAGTCGCTTCACGCGTATTTGAGTTGTATAAAGGCGCTGTTGTACGAGTACGTGGTTTCGTTTTTCTTTGCGCAGAACTTGCCAAAGGAACAACCAAGCTTGAAGCGATCAGGAGTAGTAATAATTTCTTCATCGGTAACTAGCCTCCGGAAAGAACCAACTTACGCCCACAGTGAGGAAGAGGTTGTTAAATGAGTTCGTCGAACCGTCGATGCCGGTCGCGTTAAAGAAGTTCCAACTAAAATCCCAGCGAACGGCGTAAGCTTTGCTCAGCGCAAAAATCTGTCCCGTCGCCAAGTGAATAGTTCCCGCATTCTCTCCAGCCTGAGTGTTCGTTGTTCCATAGCCGGCAGAAACATAAAGATCGAAAGGAACGATTTTTTCGTTGAACCAAGTCATTTTTCCATAAACCGGGATGTACATTACGTCGACACCGAAGTAGGACTTCGGATAAACCAGATTTTCGGTTGAAACGCCTTGAATATCACGCAATTCTTCTGTCGATGTGCGATCAGAGCTCGTCAATCCAAAGTAGTTCAGCTCTACACCCCATGATTCATTCAAGAAATAGCTGGCTTTCGCCACACCACCAAATGTCAGGAAGAACGGATCATTCGTCACCGTCGTTAGACCGCCAAAAAGTTGGAAACGGCCTGTTTTAGGAAGGAATCGTTTTTGAATAACAGAGACTTCCTGGAACGGAGACAGTGATCCTAAACCAGAAAAGTCCGTCAACGTGTTGTCGCGAGGTGAAGTCTCTGAATAGCTAGGTGCAGAGTTTGAAATAGAATTCTGCCTAGGAGCAGATCTGTCGATTTCAAGCTCAATCACATCTAATTCATCACTCTCTGCTGATTGTGCTTGCACAGCTGCTGGCGCAATCAGGGCGAGGAGTAAAAACACTTTCGTCAAATTCTTATTCAACATCTGCTCACTCCTCTTAAAACAAATACGACAAGCCCACATCAAGGTTTGTCGTGAAAGTTACGCGCTCTTCAAAATCAGAATAGTCAGGAACAGGTTCATTCGGTTTTAAACTTCCAGCCAAGAACGGAACTGGAGCCTGATTCGCGTAAAGACGTAAATCAAAACGCAGCGACCAATTTTTAGTGAAGTAGAATTTTTGTCCCAATCCAACGGCCACCGCCGGATAGGTCTTATGCACGTACTTCACGACTCCGGCAGAAGCGGAACCAAAAAGGATCGTATTAATCACAAGGGACTTTGAGAGACTCATTTTTCCATAGAAAGCTTTTAAGTTATAATCCAACATTGCCGTGAGCTCCGGTGATGGAGCCCGATCAAATTTCAGATTAAACTGCTCATCTAATTGTTCGGCATAGCTTGAAAGACCGGCGAAGTTTTTCGCTAACAACAATCCCCAAGCGCTGCTTTCGCTGGTATTATAATAGATTCCCAACCCCAGCTTACTAACGTTTGCAATCGGCTCAGTCATCGCATAACCGTAAAAGATATCGGCTTCGATGCGTTTATCTGTTACGACATTGCGGTTCTTTACACTCACCGGCTTGTCGAACACAGGAAGAACAGACTCTTGCGCCAACTCTTCAGGAGGAAGCTCAATCACTTCCGCAGCAAAAGCCGCCTTATGCAGTAGCAACGCAAGTATAATAATCGCAACGGCTTTGAAACCATTTTTTAGCATGAATACCTACCTAGAGGAAAAGGCCCCATATTTATAGATGTAATCACAAACCTCTCTGACAGCCCCACATCCACCGGGTCTGCCAGTCACGTAATCCGCTATTTCTAAAACTTCTTCGACGGCTTCAGGAACTGTCGCCCCAAAAGCGACGGCTTGCAGAAGAGGAATATCGAAAATATCGTCACCGACATAGGCCATCTCGTCGGGACGAATGCCTGATTCCTTTTGCAGCTGTAAGAAAGAAGGTTCTTTGTCGAGAGCCCCTTCAAAGAGGAAGTGTATTCCCAAAGATTTCACGCGCGCGCGAATGTCTTCGGCTTTACTGCCAGTAATCACGGCAACTTTGTAACCCGCTTCCATGATGCGTTTAATGCCTACACCATCACGAACGGAATAAAAGCGACGCCATTCTTTGCCGTCAAACCACATGCGAGTGTCCGTTAAGACGCCATCCACATCGAGGACCAACATCTTGATATTTTTCAGTTTTGATATTTCTAGTGTCACAGAATCATTGTTGAAAATTATATACAAGGCGGCAAGTGCCCTACCTTGATACAGGACTTAGGGTTGTGACAGAGGCCCGACGTTAGTCCTGCAATTTTTCACTTACAAACCCAAAGACTTCGAATGATCCTGATCTGCGCTCAACCAGGATTGAAGATGAGCAGGCATCGGAGGGGATTGAAGATCTAAATCCAATACTTTTAAAAGATCTTGGGGCGATACCAAACCACCCTTTTTACTTAAAAAACGCGCGCGAATCATTCCAATTGCCATGACTTCACCACGGCTCGTGAACTTGTGTTCCAAATAAAGGTATTTTTCATCCCACGCTATCAATTTTGTGCGCAATTCAAACTTTTGAAACACCTGCAAAGAACGCCGGAATCGAATCATTTCAGAAGCCACCACCGGGTACCAGCCGTTTTCAGAAATCTTTTTGGCTGCACCGGCGCGAATCATGTAATCGACGCGCGCAAGATCTTGCAAAGACAAGTAGACGCCGTTGTTCATATGCATAAGAACGTCAAGATCAGTCGGCCAGACGCGGAAAGGAGTCGCGCATTCATCCATAACACCAACGGATTTACGAAATCTTGAAAACAACAATACGTGCAAAAGACGGAAGATTAAATTCATAGCCCCTACTTTGATTTACTTTCAAGCTGACTAACTCGTTGTTGCAGTCGGAACAGCTGAGTCTCTAGCTCTTTCACTTTCTGTTTCAATTCATTTGTTTCCTTATTATCCGAAGCGGGATTTTCTGCTTGTAAAAGTCCCGCGCCCAACTCGGCTCTTTTTAAGTTGAGCTCCTGTAAAGCCTCAACATCGCTGTCGTCGACCTCACCGTGAACCGCGTACTGATCCTTCAACGCCTTCTGCTGTTCTTGGATCTGACGGCTAAGCTGAGTCATCTGCTGCAAGTTCTTAAATGTATTTGTCACGCGCTTGAAGTTAGGTGGGAATTCTCCAGTGATGACGGAAAAAACGATAACGAACATCACGATGGAAATAAAAAGACTGCGCAGAATGGAACCAGCGATTTTCCCTAGGACCTGAAGCATTTCGAACTCCTGAAATGAATTTGACTCAAGGTCTTAAGAATGGTCAAGTGAGCCATATAAACTCTGGACGAGGTTTTCATGAGAAATTTGTGGCTGCTGCTAGTGGTGCTTCCTTTCCTCCTTTCTTGCACAAAAAAGGATGACTCGACCGTAGCAACTAAATCCATGCCTCCAGAGTTGGTCGTTGGGACCGACGCAGCCTACGCCCCGTTTGAAAGTGAGAACGCCGATAAATCCGTCGAAGGATTTGATATCGACTTGATTCAAGCTGTCGCAGACAAGGCCGGGTTCAAGATTAAAATCATTAATACTCCGTGGGAAGGTCTATTCAACCAATTGGCCTCAGGAGACCGCGACATCCTGATCTCTGCTATCACGATCAACAGCGAAAGAAAAAAGGTCATGGATTTTTCAGAGCCTTATTTTGAAGCGGTGCAATTGATTGCTTTGCCACTGAAATCCAAGGTGACCAAGTTTACCGAGCTACGTGGACTTAAAATCGGTGTGCAAACCGGAACCACGGGTGATGAAGTCGTCAGCGGATTGCTCGGCAAGACGGACCTCAATATTAAGCGCTTTGAAGGCACTCCCTTGGCATTGCAAGAATTAGTGAACGGCGGTGTCGATGCGGTGGTTGCTGATAATGGCGTAGTTAATAACTTTTTAGCGAACAATACAAAAGCTTTTAAAACCGTCGCTGATCCTAGTTTCGCCAAAGAACACTATGGAATTGCAGTGAAGAAGGGCAATACTGAGCTTTTAAATAAAATCAATGCTGCTCTTCAAGCCATCAAAAAGGATGGAACTTACCAAAAGATCTACGATAAATATTTTGGAAAGAAATAGTCCATGTTTGAATGGTTTCGCACGGATATCATCGCAGAGTACATGCCCCTTTTCATTCGGGGTTTGTGGACCACTCTCACCCTAACTGCCATTGGAGTTTTTTTCGGGACCCTTTTAGGTTTAATGTTAGGCTTGGGTAAAATCGCCCGCGCCGAAAGAGGCCCCTGGCGTTGGCCTCTTAAACTTTTCGTAAAAACACCTTCGCAAATTTATATTTCATTTTTTCGCGGCACTCCCCTTTTTGTACAGATACTTCTCATTCATTTCGCTCTGGTTCCCTGGCTTATTCATGCAGAAACAGGGGCTCTTATTTCAGGGGAAGCCGCTCTGTATTTGAAACGCGAATATGGAGCTTTGATTTCAGGATCTTTAGCTTTAAGCCTTAACTCTGCCGCATACATTGCTGAAATTTTCCGCGCAGGAATTCAGTCCATTGACCGTGGACAAACAGAGGCTGCGCGTTCTTTAGGACTTAACTATTATCAAACGATGCGACAAATTATCATTCCTCAGGCATTTCGTCGCATGCTTCCACCGTTAGGAAATGAAGCCATCACGCTTTTAAAGGATTCGTCATTAGTTTCCGCGATTGGTTTAGCCGAACTTGCTTATGCCGCAAGAACTGCGGCAGGAGCTTACGCACGTTATTGGGAACCGTATCTTTTCATTTCTGTGATTTACCTGATTATCACTTTAGGCATGTCATACGTTGTTCACCGCCTTGAAAGAAAGTATCAATCCGTATGATTCAAGTGACACATCTTCAAAAGTATTTCGGTGAACGCCACGTTTTAAAGAACGTCCATTGCGAAATTAAAGACAATGAAGTCGTGTGCATCATCGGGCCTTCCGGCTCTGGTAAAAGCACATTTCTTCGTTGTTTAAACGCTTTAGAGAATGCGCAAGCTGGTAAAATTCTTGTCGATGAGTTTGATGTCACGGATCCCGCGACGGACTTAAATAAACTTCGTGCGCATGCGGGAATGGTTTTTCAACGTTTTAATTTATTTCCGCATATGACAGTTCTGGAAAACATCTGTCTTGCGCCGATGCAGGTAAAAAAGATCTCTTTGACAGAAGCGCAGAAGAACGCGCGCGAACTGCTAAAACGAGTCGGCCTCAGTGAAAAGGAAAATTCCTATCCTCAACAACTTTCTGGCGGACAACAGCAACGCGTGGCCATTGCACGCGCCCTGGCGATGGAGCCACAAGTATTGCTCTTTGACGAACCCACGTCAGCATTAGACCCCGAGATGGTAGGAGAAGTGCTAGATGTCATTAAGTCTTTGGCGCACAGCGGGCGCACTCTGATTATCGTTACTCATGAGATGGGTTTCGCGAAGCAAGTCGCGGATCGAGTTCTATTTATGGATGATGGACAGATCGTCGAAGAAGCTCCTCCCCAAAAGCTTTTCGAAAACCCTCAAAATGAACGCACTAAAGTTTTTCTTAGCAAAATATTGAAGTGAGTTCCTGTTTTTAGTCACATTTAGACCTCATTGATCGCTTCCCTATCTTAAGCTCGATATGTATAGGTATGACCTATATTCCCAAGGCCCCCAAGTGGGACAGCACTTTCGAGTTTCTAAAAAATCCGTACTACTTTATTCAAGAGACTTGTGAAACCTTGAACACGGATATCTTTCAAACTCGTATCGGACTTAGAAAGACTTTCTGTCTTACGGGAGTCGATGCCGCGAAGTTCTTTTACAACGAAGAAAACTTCATCCGAAAGGGAGCTATTCCAGAGCCGCTGCAAGCGACCCTTGTAGGTCAAGGTGGTGTGCAAGGTTTGGACGGCAAGAAGCATCTTTATCGCAAAAAAATGTTTTTGTCCTTTATGACAGCGCCAAGCATTCAAAATTTACTTCAAATCAGTGAACGTCATTGGATGAAGGCCCTGCGTAATTGGCAAGGCCAGAAGACAGTCCTGTTGTTCGAACAATCTCAATTGATTCTCACCATGTCCGCTTGCGAATGGACGGGAGTGCCCCTAAAACAATCTGAGCTCGCAGAAAAAACCGAACTCCTGCGCTCTATGTTCGATGATGCCGGCAGCGTGAGCGCTCGCCACTTTCGTGCACGGGCTCGAAGAAAGCAGGCAGAAAGCTGGATGAGTGCACTTATTGCCGAGGTTCGCGAAGGAAAACTCAAGGTACCAAAAGATTCTGCATTGTATGTCGTCGCAAACTTCAAAGAAGAAGATGGAAATTTATTGCCATTAAAAATCGCCGCCGTGGAGCTTCTGAATTTGCTTCGGCCCACCGTCGCCGTTTCAGTATTTATCTTGTTTGTAGCTCACGCGCTTCACTATTTTCCCGGAAATCGCACCAAAATATCTGAAGATTCTTCTTACGCTGATTTTTTTGTTCAAGAGGTTCGCAGGTTCTACCCGTTCTTTCCTGCTATCGCCGCCATCGCCGCCAAAAATTTGCGCTGGAACAACGTGACGATCCCACAAGGCGCCCGAGTCCTGTTGGACCTTAACGGAATTAACCATGATCCCATCCTGTGGCACAATCCAGAAAGCTTTTATCCCGATAGATTCAAGAAGTGGGATGGCAGTCTTTACAATTTCGTTCCACAAGGAGGCGGCTTTCAAGAAACCAATCACCGCTGCCCCGGCGAATGGATCACTCGGGAATTGATGAAACAAGCTGCCACTATTTTTTCAAAAGAAATTCTTTATCGGGTTCCCGAGCAAGACTTAACCTTGCGACTTTCGCGCATGCCGCCCATACCGAGCAGTCACTTTGTCATTTCAGATGTTCAATACAAACCCAAGACTCAGTCAGATTTACGAGATTTTAGGACGATATAAAGAACTGAGACAAAAACAAAGACTCCGGCTCCCAACACATAGACTTCACGACTGAAAAAGAACAACAAACCGCTAGAGACACATGCCGCGAGTGTCGGTATCAAAGGCCATCTCCCGATGGAAATAGGCACTTTGAATGGACGAGTTCTATGAGGCTCTTTGAATCGAAGGTAAATCAACGCGATATTAATGACCGTGAACGCGATCATTGTAGCAAAAGAAGAAGCACTGGCGACCACTTCAATTCCACCCGCAGGTAAAAGGGCCATAGCTAACCCGAACACCGCTAGCGCCCCCATCCACGGTGTGGCGCGCTTACTTAAAAGTTTGGAGAAAACGCTTGGCAGGTCTCGTTCTCGGGCCATACTAAAAATGATTCGGCTGGTAGAAATCATAGAAATCAAAACTGTATTGGCTGTCGAAAAAAGCGCTATTGCGCCTAAAGTTCTTGGCACCCAGGCCGCTGCATCTCTAGTAAGATCACTCAAAGGAGCATTGCTACGTCCAAGCTCTTCAGGACTTCCCAATGCAAGAGCCGTTAAACTAACGAGCAAGTAAAGTACCGTTGAAACACCAAGACTAATAATAATGCCTTTGGGCAGATCTTTTTCTGGGGTTTTGGATTCTTCGACTAGATTTACAATGTTTTCGAAGCCGAAATAAGCAAAGATGACGAGTGCCGCGCCTGAAATCACTGCACCGTCAAAGCGTACTTCCGAAAGAGCTTCACCGAATTTGGGCGATTGAGTTCCAACCCAAACAAATATCAAAAGACCTAAGATTTCAATGAGCGTGAAAACAACATTCACCCAACTGGATTCTTTGATACCAATAATATTCACCAGAGTGAAGACACCTAGAAGACAAAAGGCCGTCACAAATTGCGGTACTTCGGCAAACTGTTGAATATACCCCGAAAAGGCGATAGCCACCGTCGTCGCTGTGCTGATGCCCGCAAATATCATCATAGATCCGCACAACATCGCTAAGTACGGCCACTGCGGGAAAATATTTTTTACATAAATATATTCGCCCCCAGTTTTTGGAAATGTAGTAGCGAGTTCCGCGTAAGACAGTGCCGTTAACGAGGCACAGAAAGCTGCTAGCAGAAAACTGACCCATAAACCGTTTTCCGCCACACCACCCGCTTTTCCAATGACGGAATAGATACCGGCTCCTAGGATCATGCCGGTGCCATAAAAGGTGAGGTGAAAAAGACTCAAGGATTTCTTCATGTGCACGCCCTAAAGATACTTTAGAATTTGGGATTATCTAGCTGAATCCGTATTCGCATTGCCAGATGCCATTTTGTTGGACCCTTCTCGTCATATCTTGACCGAATTGTCGGGTCGCGCAAAGGTGATTGAATGACATCATATACTTCTTTGATTGAAAAATCGAAACAATGGCTAGCGAGCGACGTGTACCCTTTATGGTCTACAACTGGAGTGGATAAAGCAAACGGCGGCTTTATTGAAAACATCTCTTTTGACGGCACCCCGATGGATATTCCCCGTCGCTCCATGGTTCAAGCCCGTCAAATGTATTCTTTTTTAACGGGCGCGAATCTGGGCGTCTGCAAAAAAGAAGTGGCTCATCCTCTTGTGGAAATGGGCGGTCGCTACCTCATGCAAAATTATTCTGTTCCGTCAGGTGCATTTATTCACTCTATTCATCTTGATGGAACTCCGAAAAGCTCTAATCCAGATCTTTATACCGAAGCCTTCGCTCTTTTTGCGCTGGCTCAAGCCTATATCGTAAAACCTAGTCCCGAGATCAAAGAAAGAGCCAAAGCTTTGGTGAAATACCTAAATCGCGAGCGTGCCGTTCAAGGCGGCGGTTTCACAGAGATGGATGAAAAGGGGACTCTTTCTTATAAATCGAACCCTCACATGCACATGTTTGAATCGGCGATTGCCTGGATGCAGATTGATAAAGATCCAGAGTGGAAAGAGCTGGGCCACAACATCATTACTCTGTGCTTGAATAAGTTCATTGATAAAGAAAGAGGTGTCTTAGGCGAATACTTCGACAAAGACTGGAATCACCTGCGTGAAAATGGTCTTTTCGTTTATGAGCCTGGTCATCAGTACGAGTGGGCATGGTTGATGTCTTTGTATGAAGATCTTACGGGGCAGGATTTAAAATCCATCCGTCACAACTTATTCTTACTTGCTGAAAAATACGGAACATCTCGCACACGAAAAGTAGTGTTCGATGAGATGTGGAGTAACTACACTCCGAAAACTCAGTCTTCTCGTTTCTGGCCTCAATGCGAAAGAATCAAAGCCGCTTGCCGATTGGGAACGGAGGCCAGCGCGGATCAAAAAGAAATTTATGCTCGTGGTGCTGATGAGGCAATGGAAACTCTCTTCAAGTTTTTCCAAACACCTCTTCGTGGAACTTGGTATGATATGCTCTCGGATAAAGATGAATTCAATGGCACGTTTGCCAAAGCAAGCTCCCTTTATCATATCGTAAATGCGATGGAGGAGTATATCAACCTCCGCCCTCGCCTTTGATAATCTAGCGAACTTTCGCTTTCAATAAATCCTGAACATGCAGGATTCCGACCGGCTTCTTAGGAGTGGCGGAATCCTTATCCAGAACAAAAAGCATGTTGATCTGGAATTGCTCCATCACAAACAGTGCTTTTTCTGCAAATTCATTTGCATCGATTGTGCGTGGATTGGTTGTCATAAGATCTTTCGCAGTTCCCGTTAGTGGGTCATCACTTTTTTCCAAGCGACGACGAATTTGACCATCGGTGATTACGCCAACGAGATCGCCTTTGTCATCAACCACACCTGCAGCACCGCGAACATCTTTATGGGTCATTGCTGAAAACACCTGACGAAGTGGTGCTTCAAGGCCAACTGTTGGCAGCGCATCTCCCGAGTGCATCACATCGCTAACACGAGTTAAAAGACGATATCCTAAACTTCCACCAGGATGAAATTCTGCAAAATCCTGAGGGCTGAAGCCTTTTTCCGTCATCACGGCCATCGCCACGGCATCACCCATAGCTAAAGTAGCTGTACTGCTGGCCGTGGGAGCTAAATTCAAAGGACAAGCTTCTTCGGAAACATACACGTTCAAAGTCACTTGCGCCGCTTTCGCCAAAGATGAGGTCGGTTTACCGGTTAAAGCAATCAGCGGAATAGATTTACGAGCCACATACTTGAGGATTCCTGCAAATTCCGGGGACTCCCCACCATAGGAAATCGCAATGACGACGTCTTTGCTTTCAACAATACCCAAATCCCCGTGAGAACTTTCTGCCGGATGCAAAAATACGGCAGGAGTTCCCGTTGAAGAAAATGTGCTGGCAAGTTTGCGTGCAATCTGTCCTGATTTTCCCATGCCCGTCAGGATCAGTTTCCCCTGACAGTCTTTGATCATCTGAACGACTTTTTCAAAATCAACACCAATACGGTCACGCAAACCCAGGATCGCCTGAGCTTCGACTTCCAACACTTTAAGACCTTGCTGAACTACCTTTGACATTGCAAAGACCTTTCTTACTTATTCTTCAAACTCGCTTTTACAAAATGCACGAACAAAGGATGCGGCTCAAGCGGTTTAGACTTAAATTCAGGATGGTACTGCACCCCTACAAACCATGGATGATCTGGAAGCTCGACGATCTCAACAAGATCGCGCTCTTTACAGATTCCTGAAGCGACCATTCCGTTTTTCTCAAAAAGAGCTTTATATTTATTATTAAACTCAAAACGATGGCGATGGCGTTCCATGATATTCGACGCCTTATACACAGAATGCGCGCGAGTTCCCGAAGCCAAATTGCAAGGGAAAGCTCCTAAGCGCATCGTTCCGCCTTTGTTAACGATGCCACGTTGTTCAACCATGGTATCGATCACGAAATTGCCGCTGCGTTTTGTTTCCGCATGAAATTCACGGCTTGTCGCATCTTTAATACCACATACGTTGCGCGCAAATTCAATTGCGGAAAGCTGCATACCGAAACAGATACCGAAGAACGGGATGCGTTTTTCACGGGCGTATTTAATAGCCGTGATCTTACCTTCCACACCACGAGTTCCAAAACCACCGGGAACCAGAATACCGTCCACTTTTCCTAAAAGCTGATTCACTGTTTTGTCAGTCACTTTTTCAGAATCGACATAAATAATTTCAACACGTGAATTATTGGCGATACCACCATGAACCAAAGCTTCATGTAAAGATTTGTAAGATTCTTTTAAATCCACATACTTTCCGACAACACCAATTTTCACCGTGTGAGCTGGATTGCTAAGAACTTTCACTAGATTTTGCCAACCTTTGAGGTTGGGCTTCGACGAAGTAAGACCTAATCTTTCGACGATCAACTCATCCAGCTTTTCACGATGAAGTGCTAAAGGAACTTCATAAATAAAGCGACTGTCCTGAGCGGCGATCACGTTTTCTGCCTTCACTGAACAGAAAAGTCCTATTTTACTTTTTAGATTTTCATCAATCACTTTTTCACTACGACAAACCAAGAAATCCGGTTGTAAACCAATTTCACGCAGCTCTTTCACCGAGTGCTGCGTGGGTTTTGATTTCAATTCTCCCGCCGCGGCGATATAGGGCACATAAGTGACGTGCACCAGAACAGAGTTTTCTTGACCTACATCCAAACGCATCTGACGGATGGCTTCTAAAAACGGCTGACCTTCGATATCCCCGACGGTTCCACCGATTTCAACCAGAATAATCTCGCTTCCCTGAGCAGCTTCGTAAATACGTGCTTTGATTTCTTCCGTGATATGCGGAATCACCTGCACTGTTCCACCCAAGTAATCTCCGCGACGCTCGCGCGCTAAAACCGTGTCATAGATTTGTCCTGTAGAAACAGAGTTCGCTCTGTTCATAACGGCTGAAGTGAAGCGCTCGTAGTGGCCTAAATCAAGATCTGTCTCGGCACCGTCTTCAGTCACATAGACTTCACCGTGCTGAAAAGGAGACATCGTTCCAGGATCCACATTCAGATATGGATCGAATTTCATAATTGTTACACGGTGGCCACGGGCCTCCAGCAAAGAGCCTAAGCTTGCTGCCGTTAGACCTTTACCAATCGAGGAAACAACGCCCCCGGTGACAAAGATGAATTTTTGTTTCAAAGCTTTCTTCGTCGACTTCGCGGTCGACACCTTCGTGGTTTTCTTTTTCGCCATTTTGTCTCCTGACGATTATAACATTTTTTCGAGTCGCGCTAAATCTTCGGGAGTATCCACCCCGACGAGAGCTTCCTTGACTCGAATGACTTTGATTTTAGCACCTAAATACAACGCTCTTAACTGCTCCAGGCTTTCGGCATTTTCAATGAAAGCGGGAGGAGCCGCACAGAACGTTTTTAAAAACTTTTTTGTATAAGCATACATACCAATATGCTTCATGCAGCCTTCATGCGATCCCATCTCTTTCGCCGATTTACGAGAGTACGGCATGGCATAACGGCTGAAATAAAGAGCCTCATCGTTTTTATTCAAAACGACTTTCACCGAATTCATCGACTGAAGTTCTTCTTCGCTGATAGGATGAGCGAGTGTGGCCATGTCCAGGTTTTTATCCTCAAGAAAAACTTGGGCGAGCTTATCGATAAGCTCGCCCGTCACTTGAGGCTCATCACCTTGAATATTAACAACGATATCACAGTCGATGTTTTGAACGGCAGCGTTGATACGATCACTTCCCGTGGGAAGCTCACTGGCGGTCATAACGACTTTTGCTCCTGCCGCTTCGGCCGCCGCCTTAATGCCCTCGTGATCGGTAGCAACTATCAGCTCACTGATAAGCTTGGACTTGCGGGCGCCTTCAATCGTCCACTGGATCAGGGGGCGACCCTTTAACAACTCCAGTGGTTTTCCTGGGAAGCGAGTCGAACCGTACCGAGCGGGAATGACGCCCACAATTTTCATGGTTTCACCCAATTTTCGTACATATATTCTTCGATCTCATCTTGTCCCTCTTTTTTCAAAGAAGACACGGCGAAGACCGCGCTTAAGCCCGACATTTTTTTAACTTTAGCCACGGCTTGATTCATATGATTGCGAGTCATCTTATCCGCCTTAGTCAAGGCCACTGCCATAGGGAATCCGCGACGATCCGAAAACTTCTTTAAAAGCTCTTCATCGGCTGTCCACTCACGGCGAATATCCATGACCAACAGAAGGCCGACTAGGTTTTCACGAGTCATGAGATAAGTTTCGATCATCGCATTCCACTCTTCAATTTCATCAACAGAACGCGCAGCAAATCCATAACCAGGCATATCCGTTAGGACGTATGAATCTTCCATGTTAAAGAAGTTCAAAAGACGCGTTTTGCCTGGAGTCGAACTGACCTTCGCAACTTTTCCTTTTGCCAGCGCGTTGATGAAAGAAGACTTTCCGGCGTTGGAGCGACCGGCGATGGCAACTTCAGCTAAATTGTGGAGAGGGTAATCTTTTGCCAGAACGGCACTTTTAATGAATTCGATCGTTTTCGGCATAGCTAAGGCTATCAGAGCTCGGGCCTTTTCTCAATTCTCAGAAAGGGGTCCCCGCACCAATAATCTGGTGAGTCGAAAGCCGTGTAACCCCGTTTATTTCGTTCTGAGGCCGGCGAAACTCTTGAAATAAGCCCCTGCCATAACAGGAGGCACTCATGCACCAACCTTTCTTAAAAGTACTCGATGAAAACTCAAAAAACCTTTCCCTTGGGGAATTCATGACCTTGGGGAGAGACCCTCAATGTCAGATCCAGCTGACAGCGGAACAGATCTCGGATCGCCATGCGCGTATCGAGAAAAAAGATTCTCATTATATCATTCGCGACCTTCGCTCTGCCGTCGGTACTTACGTGAACGATGCCCGCGTTGTCGAAGCGGTCCTTCAAGATGGCGACATCATTCGCCTTGGCACTTTAGAACTCATTTACAGAGAAAAAGAAGAGACGCAAACGGTGTTTCCCCTTTCAAGCCGCAATGAAGTTTGGAATGACGAGCTTAAAACCTTAGGCAACGTCGCCAAAACCGAATTCCCAGTTTTAGTTTTAGGTCCTTCGGGCACAGGTAAGGACGTCATCGCCCAAGCTTTGCACGACACCAGCGATCGTCACCGCGGACCTTTCGTCAGCGTCAACTGTAGCGCCTTAAGCGAAACCCTGATTGAAAGTGAACTCTTTGGGCACGTTAAAGGATCATTCACTGGTGCCATCAACGACCGCAAGGGAGCTTTTGAAGCTGCCCGCGCAGGAACGCTTTTCTTAGACGAGATCGGAGATCTTTCTTACAGCTTGCAGGCAAAGCTCTTACGCGCTTTAGAAAACAACGAAATTCGCCCCGTAGGCGCCGACCGCAATATCAAAACTGACGTGCGAATCATTGCGGCGACTCACCAAAATTTGAGTGAAAAAATTCGCGAAGGCGCCTTCCGCTCGGACTTGTACTTCCGTTTGAATGTTATCGCGGTCAATCCTCCGGCCTTGCAATTCCGCATGGAGGATTTTGAAGAACTTCTTTATAACTTCGCCCGCAAAATGCGCGTGCGTTTTTCTTTTGGCGCCATTGCCAGATTAAAAAAACACTCTTGGCCAGGAAATATTCGTGAACTTAAAAACCTGGTGAGTCGTGCCGCTGCTCTTTATCCGCGTGAGCACATCACGGAAAACCATATTGAAAAACTTTTGGATCGCACATTGTTAGAACCGACAGAAAAAGTCGCCAATGACATCCCGGTGATTAAAGAGATCGAAAAACAGATGATCATTAAAAGATTAACGGCCAATCGAGGAAATCAGCGCCGCACAGCTCAGGATTTGGGAATGCCTAAGAGCACTTTGCATGATCGCTTAAAGTACTACAACATCGATATTTCAAATTTTAAGGCTTTATAATCGCGGTCTTAATGAAGATACGGCGTACGTATCCTTTAGTCAGAATCTTATTCACTTCTTTGCGCAGTCTTTCGCAAAGAAGTTGTTTTCCCTCCCCTGAGGAGGCCTGATCGAATGTCGTTTCTTCGATCGTTCTCAGGAATAAATCTTCCACTTCAGGTTCACGGTCTTTGATTTCGACAACGACTTCCGAGGCCGTGCCTTCCACGTAAAACTCAAAAGCTCCCATCGGGTTCGGTCCGGACTCAACGGAGCGTTTGAGATTCACCACCATCTTTTTCATCAATAGTATATTTTGAGTCGTCCGCGTAGAATCATAGAAAGATTCCATCTCAGCTTTCGGATCGTATTGGTATTTTGCTTGTGACCAATCCGCGAAGGAACCAATAAAGAGTTCTTGGTCATGAGGAACCAGCCCCTTCGTGGCTGTTCGGTAAATCAGATAACCCGATGCTCCCGTCAATAAAATCAAACCTACGAAGGCCAACTTCTTTACTAAACTGAATGATTTAAAAGCGGTCAGCCCGGTGCCGATTCCCGCTTTCATGGACGCCGCTAACTTCTTTAATCCGGCAAGTGTATTTGGTCCGGCATTTCGTAAGTTCTGAATCGCTTGTTCTTTCCACTTAATCCAACTTAAGCGAAGAATCGTGCGCTTCATTTTTATTTTATAAGAAATTTTCGGAAGGAACGGCAGAAGCTTGTAAAGTTTCTGACGAAGTCCTGTGGATCGCTGCCACAGTTTAATTTCTTCTTCTAGAGTGTATTCAAGCTCAACACCTTCTTCATAGATGGTGTTTGAAGGATCATCCGGGCCGATATCGACAAGGCCTTTTGCGAATTCGGGATCTTCATTCGCGATAATTTCATCTAACGACTCTAAAGATAGGACGTCCTCGGCTTCACCTTCAGGCGTGCCGTCCTTTTTTTCGTCCTCTACTTTGGTCGTGCTTTCATTATCTACCAAGCCCTACTCCCAAGACGATTGTAAGAAAAGAACCAAATACGTCGCAAGAACAATTTATAAACAGAAGGTCATCGGCTAGCATAAAGTTCTAGGAGACCCTCAATGAAGTCTGTTTTGCTTCTGATTCCCGTTGTTTTACTTTCAGGATGCGCGAATTTCCAAAGATCTACCGGCAGTGGCTATGGTGATTCCACCACTCAATACTCTGACAGCCGCTCTGATAATTCCAACTATCTTGACCGCGACACAAGAAAAACCGCCTACGAAATGGGCAAAGACCCCACTTCACTAACTTCACGAGACATCGAAGACATCCGCAATCGTCAAAAAGTACGTGAGTTGGAACGCTCCCTCGGATCAAAAAAGGAGCGCGAACAGTATTCAAAAATTCTTCCCTGGTTGAAAAACGACGAAGAAAAAATCCAATTTCTTTCCATTCCCTCTATTGAAGGCCGTCAACAATGGATCAACCGCAACGAAATCTGGAGCCGCAGCCAAGCGCCACAACAAGAGATGCGGGATCTCGTTGAAACTCAAGACATCGCCGTAGGAATGCCACAAGAATATGTACGCCGATCCTGGGGCGAACCCCTAGCAGTCGAAGTCTCAGGAAATCCGATTTATAAAAATGAACGCTGGAAATACCAAAGACATGTGTCGACTTCTTCCGGCTTCAGACAGGAAACGCGATTCGTCTACTTCGAAGGCGGACGTGTTGTTGGGTGGGAGACGGAGTAGATTGCTTCCTTGGTAAGGGCTTTTAGCTAAGCTTCCCTTTCGCTCGGACAGTCCTCGCTCTTTTTGTTCCTTCTTGGCTACCGCTGTTGCTGATTGCTTCGCTGCGGAACTCGCTGCAGGGAAGCTTAGCTAAAAGCCCTTACCAAGGACGAAGTCTCTCGTCGCCACGCCAGTCGCGGTGGCCGGCTGCCGCGTTAGCTGAGCGATCACGATGTTCTTCTTAAGTTTAAAAATCTGAATTGATCGAAGTCATTATTTTCGAACAACCGCTTACTAACTTTAACCCACCGAACACTAGCGCTGATCAAAAAGGTTCGAGCGCAAGGCGGAGGGTTTTGGCTGCAGCGGAGGCGTACTCCTAGTACGTCGGAGCGGAAGACAAGGCCCTCCAACGCAGTCGATCGGGCCTTTTTCATCAGCGCGGGTCAGTGGGCTTCGTCCCAGTTGTTTCCTATTGCATAATTCACTTTTAGTGGAACCTTCAGCTGCGCCACATTCTCCATTATTTTCACAAGCTCTGGAGAATACTTGTGGAGGTCTTCTTCTGTCGCTTCAAAGATCAATTCGTCATGCACTTGCAATAACATTCTTACTGGCACTTTTTCAAAGACCTCAATCATTGCTTTCTTTACTAGGTCACTCGCCGTTCCTTGAATAGGTGCATTGATGGCGGCGCGCTCTCCGAATTTTTTTAGAGCCATGTTTTTTGATTTCAGCTCTTCGATATAACGGCGACGACCGAACAAGGTTTCTACGTAACCTTGTTCATGGGCTTTCTTCACCGTGCCTTCGATGTACTCGCGAACGTTTTTAAATCTTGTAAAGTAGCGTTCGATAATATCTTTAGCTTCAGTTCTTGAGATGCCCAAGTTTTCAGCCAAGCCGAACGCTCCTTGTCCGTAGGCGATTCCGAAGTTGACGGCCTTTGCAGATCTTCTTAAGTCGGACGTAACTTGATCCAAAGGCACGTTGTAAATTTCGGCTGCGGTCGCCGCGTGAATATCTAAATCTTCAGCGAAGGCTTTGCACAAATTCGGATCTTCCGAAATGTGGGCCAAAATTCGAAGTTCAATTTGTGAATAGTCCACCGACAACAGCTTCATTCTTGGGGCGGCAATAAATGCCTTACGCACCTGCTGGCCGCGTGCCGTTTTGATCGGAATGTTCTGTAAGTTCGGTTGTGTGCTTGAAAGACGGCCCGTTGTCGTCAACGCCTGATTAAAGCTGGTGTGTACGCGATCGTCTTTAGCATCAATCATTGTTGGCAGCGCATCCACGTATGTGGATTTCAACTTAGAAAGCTCACGCCATTGCAAAATCAGCTTGGCAATCGGATGATCTAATCCAGACAGAACTTCTTCGTCTGTGGAATAACCTGTCTTCGTCTTTTTAGCAGCTGGAAGTCCCATTTTTTCAAAAAGGATGACGCCCAATTGCTTCGGACTTCCGACATTGAAGCTTTCACCGGCTTCTTTGAAAATACCTTGTTCAAGAGTCGCGATTTCCCCTTCAAGCTCTGCACTTTGCTTCGCCAAAAGATCTTTATCGATACGCACACCCCATCTTTCCATTGAAAGAAGAACGCGCACTAAAGGAAGCTCGAGTTCCTGATAAACTTTTTCACTCGCCAGTTTTTTCAGTTCATGCTGCAAAGTTGCGGCAAAATTGCGATGGGCATTGTACAAAGCCGAAGGCGAAACAAGCTCTGGAATAGTCTCCAACATGTAACGAGTATAAATCTTGTTGAAGTCAGACGTGTCTCCAGCTTTTAAAACATACGCGGCTAACTGAGAATCCCAAGCGGCCATTGGAGACTTGGCTCCAATTTTATACCAGAAGGCCTTAAGGTCAAAGCCGCTCCAGCGAATATTGAAAGTGTCCGAAAGTTTTCCGAGATATTCAAAGTCAGAAACCTCTAAAACTTCAGAGTCGGTGCCTATGAAAACTCCGCGCGTGTCGCTGAAGCCCCATAGAGTTTGATTTTCCGCAAGCATTTCCGCCAAGTCGCGAGTCGTGACCGTGCGCTCTTGGAAATGCTTATCATCTTTCGTGATAACTAATGTCGGCTGAATTTCTCCTTCACTCACGGCTTCACTTGGAACAGAGACTTTTGGCGTTGAAGAAGGAACTTCCGTTGTTGAACCAAACAGATTTTTTTCGAACGTCTTAAAGTTCAACTCTTGCAAAAGAGCTTTTAACTCTTCAGTCTTAAAAGGCTGAAGCTTATAGGCATTGTAATCTTCCGGCACCTTACAGTCCGTAGAAATAGTTACGAGCTTTTTTGACAAGAATGCATTTTCTTTAGAAGCCAGAAGCTTTTCACGGACGCTCTTGCTTTCAACTTTGTCGATATTTTCGTAAATGCCCTCTAAAGTTTTAAACTGCTCAAGAAGTTTGATTGCGCCTTTTTCACCAACGCCTTTCACGCCGGGAACGTTGTCCGAGGCATCGCCGACAATGGCTAAGTAATCGATGAATTGCGCCGGACTGACTCCCCACTTTTCAAAAACGCCTTTGGCGTCGTAGCGGATGTCTTTCATTGTGTCGTAGAGCCACACATGCTCTTGCACCAATTGTCCGAAGTCTTTATCGCCACTGACGATGAAAACTTCCATATTGTGATGACGGCCCCATTTTACTAACGAGCCGATGATGTCATCCGCTTCATAGCCTTGCATATCGAATGCGGGAATTCCCAAAAGTTCAGCGAACTTTTTGATGTAAGGAACTTGTTTTTGAAGATCTTCAGGCATTTCCGTACGGTGCGCCTTATAGTCAGCGTACATATCTTTGCGGAAGGATGGCTCTTTGCGGTCATAGCAGAAAACCAAGTATTCGGGTTTTTCTTCTTTTAGAAGTTTGATGAGCATGGATAAAAATCCATACACGGCGTTTACGGGAACGCCCGACGGCGACGTCAACTGGCGGATCGCGAAGAACGCGCGGAAAAACATGGCACTGACGTCGATGAGATAAAGCTTTTTCATAAGATCTCCCAGAGAAGGCCTATTTTTACACTGGGAGATTCTTAATGTCGATTATTCTAAGTCTAGTTTGACGCGAGAAAAGTGAATTTGCTCAAGCGCTTTTTTATCGCACTCATTTTCAGCAAACGGAGCATACTTCACTTCATCACAAGCTTCTTCAGCCTGTCTTAATAAGATTTCTAATTCACTCTTGATCGGAGTTTCAATCAGACGGACTCCATCTTCCCAAGAATCAACATCCTCTGAAGAGCAATGCAAACGACGAGCAAGTTCCGACTTACTCCAGCCCATACGAAGGCGAAGTGTGCGAAGGGATTCTTTTGTCCATTCCAGTTCATGCTTATCAATCATATAAACCTCTAGATTTACTCTAAAACTAGGTTGGATTAGAGTCGAAATACTAGTTGGATTATACCTGATACGCATCAGATAACGCGATAGGCTATAGACTATTGCTCAGGGAAAACGAAGACCAAGTCATGTTCACCCGCCAGATCTAATTTATCGCGAGCCTGGCGTTCAATAAACGACGGATCCTTTGCTTGTTTTAATTGCGCGGACAGGCCGGCAATATTTCTGCGAGTAGAACTGATGTCTTCATTGATGCGGTCAAAATCGCGATGCAATCCCCAAAGGCGGAACACATTTCCATTCAGAACGATAGAAACGGCAAAGACCACTAGACAGCACATCGCCACTTTCGTGGGATGATTCAAGAAACGACGGACTCCGACTGCAAACTGAGTGTAGGACATGAGAATATTCTGCTTCATTAAAAGAGAGTTGGCTACACGACTGAAGGCCAGTCCTCAATAAGTTCGCCGCGGACTCTATATAGTTAATATCGATAGTTTAAATCAAAATTATCGATTCGATTTATACACCAAAAAGACCGAAATTACTCATATACCCAGTGGAGGTCGTTGGTGAGAACATGGGAAGACTATAAATTAACAGCTCAAGGTGAAGACTCTGTCTTTGATTACGTTCGCCAAGGGCAGATTCAAAACGTCCTATTGTATTTAGCAAAGCATGGAGATCCGGATTTGGTGAATCACAAGGGGCATTCCCTTTTGATGTTGGCTGCGTATAACGGCCACCTGTCTTTGGTTCACCTGCTTCTTCGCTATGGGGCGAATCCCAATTCTCGCGACCATGGCGGCAGCACGATCCTTATGGGCGTTGCTTTTAAAGGTCACAACAAGATTGCACAGGTTCTTATCAATGCCGGTGCTGATATTCATGCAAAAAACAATAACGGACAAACAGCTTTAATGTACGCCGAGGCCTTTGGTCGAAAAGACATGGCCCTTATGTTAACCGAAACTTCCCCTCACCTGCGCTTTAAAGGACCGAGTGCTTTTCGCCGTCTTAAAGCTGTTTTCCAACTTCTACAGTCCCCGTTTACAAATAAAGGAGTCTTACATCATGAGTAAAACACTGACAACATCAGCAGGTATTCCCGTCTCTGAAAATCAACATTCTATCACTGCGGGCGAACGAGGTCCGGTCTTGATCCAAGATTTTCATTTGATCGAAAAACTAGCGCACTTTAATCGCGAAAGAATTCCTGAACGTGTCGTGCACGCGAAAGGCTCGGGAGCTTATGGCACTTTCACTGTCACGCACGACATCACTCGCTTTACGAAAGCCGCCTTGTTTTCCAAAATCGGAAAGAAAACAGACGTGTTCTTACGCTTTTCTACCGTAGCTGGTGAAAAAGGCTCTGCGGATACCGAGCGCGACCCACGTGGTTTCGCTTTGAAGTTTTACACGGAAGAAGGAAACTGGGACATCGTGGGCAACAACACACCGGTTTTCTTTGAAAGAGATCCACTGAAGTTTCCGGATTTTATCCACTCACAAAAGCGCGACCCTCGCACTGGGTACAAAAACCCGTTCCGCATGTGGGACTATTGGGCAAATGCCCCAGAGGCCCTTCATCAAATCACGATTCTTTTCAGTGATCGCGGAATTCCCGACGGCTATCGCTTTATGCACGGTTTCGGAAGTCATACGTTTAGTTTCATCAATGACAAGAACGAACGCGTCTGGGTGAAATTTCATTTCAAATCTCTACAAGGGATAAAAAATCTTTCGGTTGAAAAAGCCACAGAGCTTGCGGGAAGCGATCCCGATTATGCGGGACGCGATCTGTTTGAAGCTATTGAGCGAAAGGATTTTCCTCGCTGGGCTTTAAAAGTTCAAATCATGACGGAAAGACAGGCCGAGCAAACGAACTTTAATCCTTTCGATTTAACGAAAATCTGGCCTCATAAAGACTTTCCTTTGATAGATGTCGGAGTGCTGGAACTCAACCGCAATCCTGAAAACTATTTCGCGGAAGTCGAACAAGCGGCTTTTTCACCAAGCAATGTGCCACCAGGCGTAGGATTTTCTCCGGACAAGATGTTGCAAGGACGACTCTTCGCATATCCCGACGCTCACCGCTATCGTTTGGGTGTGAATTACCAGCATCTGCCTGTGAATCGTCCTCAGTCAGCGGTGAATACTTATCACCGGGATGGAAGCATGCGCTTTGATAATAACGGAGGACGCGTCGACAATTATGAACCCAACGGGTTTGGCGGCCCCACTCAAGATGCTCGTTATAGCGAACCACCACTGCCTTTATCAGGAGCCGCCGATCGCTATGATGCACACAAAGACAATGATGATTTCACTCAAGCCGGAAATCTTTATCGCATTTTCACGAATGAAGAGCGCGATCGACTGACTCGCAATCTCGCAGGAACTATGAAGGGACTTCCAGAAGAGCTGCAAAGAAGAAACATCGCCCACTTTAGTAAGTGTGATCCAGAGTACGGAGCACGTATCCTAGCGCACTTAGGACTTAAATAATTAGCTTCGGCCGTCCTAACAGAACCCTGACAGTTTCCAAACTTGAGTTTCAGCGATAGGACGGCCATAACGTCTCCACTTTAAGACGTGGAGATTCATATGAAAAAAATCGCTTTTTTTGCTGTTCTATTTGCTTCTTTAACGGCGTTCGCTGCAGACCTTACTGGTAAAGCAACGTTAGACCTTACAAATACTTACGGGGGCTTCAATGCAGGCCTGTATGAGGTGACAGTTCAGTTCACAGCTAACAATCAGGTGGTTACTTCTGAAATCAAAAGAAGCCAACGTCATGATGATGGCGAAAACTTCTGTGTTTCTTCATTGAACTTCAAGGTTGGTACTTTGGTAACGACAGTTAAGAATGTTATCACTGGAAATACTTTGGTGCGCACTATGGATCTTACAGCGACGACTTCAATCCAAAATGACAATGAAGAATGCGTGACTACGGCTTCTGACTTTGCAAAAGAAACTGCGATGTATGTTACGACTTCCCAAGGCCCTTGGGTTCTTCCTGTAGCTCCACCGAAAGGTTGGGATCAAGTTCAGGTTTGGTTGAATCCTTTCAATACATTGACGGTCTTTGCTTCTTTAACAGAAGAAGGCGGAGCTTTGAAATTTGATACTACAAATCTTTTCAATGCCTCTTTGTTCAACACAAATCACAACAGACTTGAGCTTTTCCACTATCTGACGGCAGTCGAGGGTTCTGGCACTCTGTCTCTATCGGTTGCAAATGTTCCGATGTACTTGGTTAAGTAAGACGTAGTTAGCTCGACTAAAAACGAAAAAGGCGATCCGTATGGATCGCCTTTTTATTTTTAGATTCAAATCTAAGTTCTTTTCAAAAAAGAGGAACTCGTTTCGAGTTCCTCTTTGCTGCGGTGTAGACCCAAAAAAGAAGCAGGCACCTTTTAGCGGAATGCGGATTTATCCCAGTACATTCCCATGCCACCCAGGTCTTCTTCGATGCGAAGAAGTTGGTTGTACTTCGCGGTACGTTCACCACGGCACAAGCTGCCTGTTTTGATTTGGTGGCAGTTCAAAGCTACCGCTAAATCTGCGATCGTCACGTCTTCTGTTTCACCGGAACGATGAGACATGATTGTGCGGTATTTGTTTCTTTGCGCTAAGTTCACGGCTTCGAAAGTCTCTGTCAAAGTACCGATTTGGTTTACTTTCACTAGAAGAGCATTACCCGCTTTTCTTTCAAGACCCATACGCAAACGTTTTGGGTTTGTTACGAAAAGATCGTCACCGATCAATTGCATTGTTGAACCCATCTCTGTCGTAGCTTTTACCCATGAATCCCAGTCGTCTTCAGCAAAGCCGTCTTCGATAGAAACCAGAGGATATTTTTCGCCCCAAGATTTGTAGATGTTCAAAAGTTCTGCTGGCGTGATGTGACCACCTTGCCATTCGTATTTACCGTCTTTGTACATTTCCGTAGAAGCAACGTCCAAAGCCAAGAACACGTTTTGACCTGGATCATAACCCGCATCCACGATCGCGCTCATCAAAAGATCCAAAGCCTCTTGGTTCGAACCCAATTTGGGAGCAAAGCCACCTTCGTCACCCACAGCTGTTGAAAGACCTTTTTTCGCCAAGATTTTTTTCAATGTGTGGAAGATCTCTGCACCCGCACGAAGAGATTCAGCGTAAGAATTGTTCACTGTAGGAACGATCATGAACTCTTGAATATCAAGACCGTTGTTCGCGTGAGCTCCGCCGTTAAGAACGTTCATCAACGGAACCGGCAAACGGCAGGCTTGAGAACCACCCACGTAGCGGTAAAGAGGAAGATTAGAATCTGCGGCTGCGGCTTTAGCCACTGCCAAAGACACGCCTAGGATCGCGTTCGCGCCCAAGTTTGATTTGTTTTCAGTGCCGTCGATATCACGAAGGATTTTGTCGATGTAAACTTGCTCTGTCACTTGAAGACCCAAGATCTCCGGAGCAATTTTTTCGCGGATGTTATCCACCGCTTTATAAACACCTTTACCAAGATAACGGTTTTTATCACCATCACGAAGCTCACAAGCTTCGTGAGCTCCCGTAGAGGCTCCTGATGGAACGGCCGCGCGGCCCATATTGCCATCAGCTGTAGTGACTTCAACTTCAACCGTTGGATTTCCACGGCTATCTAAAATTTCACGAGAGACGACGCTGATAATCTCAGACATGTTGGTTTCCTTCTTTCTCGGTGGTTTTATTAAGTTTCTTTACAAGCTCCATGCTTTCAAAGACGGTGCGCGGGTACTGAGTTTTCACGTGTTCCCAGTCCACTCGACGCATGGCTTCTTTCACCGCGGAATTCATTTTTCCTTGGGAAACAAGCATGGTGATAAGTTGCTGCGCGCGCACCATGTAGTCATGCATGCGGGCTAAGTTTTGATTCAGGCTATAACCTGGAGAATCGCTGTCGAAGCTAAGGTGCGCTAAAGTGCCTTCGTGCGGAATCAACGACACTTTTTCTGTGGCGACGCTGACTTCTTCACCGGCAGAAACCTTTAACTTCTGCTTTTCGTAATCACGAATTTTTTCTTCCAAGTCACCGACGTACTTTTGCAAGTCTTCACGCTCGCGTTGAGTGCGTTGCAAATCATCGATCAAGCTTTGGAATAAAGCCGGGCTGACTTGATGACCGACATTTTCGCTGAAGATGGTGTTTTGCTGAGTCGACCAATTCAGTTGAATCGTAATGCCTTCCCACACGCAAGTAGCTGGTGGCTGACCTACGTACACCGGCAAGGACTCAAACGCCGCTTTCAAGTATGTCGTGACGTGAGGGTACTGCTCTGCCGGCAAGGGCAGATCAAAAGAAATACTGAATTCGTCGCGACGAAGATTTTCAATCGGCGGCTTCGGAGAAATAAAGTACGACAAGAACTGTTCTGGCTGATTAAAGATTTCCTGCGGACGAGGCATCATACGCAGAACGCTGTCGAGCACTCCCCAAGCACGAAGCGAAGGTCCATCATGACCGGCTCTTTGCAAAACATTTCCATCTCGTTTGAGTGGCAAGCGCAGAACAGACTCCAGGAAGTTTTCCATGTCAGGAGCGCTGATCCAATACGACGAGTCCCTGAGCAATTCCACCGGAAGATGGGTCTGCTCATAAAGAGGGCTCAGGTCTTCGCCTTGCTCCTCTAAAATATTCAAGACTGCGTTTGAAATCTTACAACTAAAGTGCACGACGAAGTCTTAGCGTAAATCGGTAGCCATTTAAACTATATAATGCCGAATTCCCGATGACACCCAGGGTTACAAAAAAGAAGCAGGCACTCTCAAGAAATGACGAGGCTTGTCAAAATGACTCGAGCGGAAGACAAAGCTCGACAACGCAGTCGATCGGGTCGTTTTCACAAGCCTCGCGCTATGCGGCTTGGGGTTTGTTGAACTTGGCTTTTGGGAATGGGAGGTTGTTGTCGATGATTTCGTCCATGAATGTCGGCACGTTGCCGGTCGCTTGGAGCTTTCCTTCCAGGGTTCCGTCGGGACGGCGTGTAAGACGGGACATTTCAAAAATGGGAACAACGTTGTACGAACCATCGCTATTAAATCCGCGCACTTCGCTGATTGCGGCGATACGGCGAGATCCGTCTGAAAAACGGGAAACTTGGATAATAATTTCGATCGCCGAGACGACTTGCGAGCGCAAAGCTTTTTCGCTGATCTTACCGTCCCCACCTTGAGCCAAGGCTTCCAAACGGACAATGGCATCTTCAGGCGTGTTGGCGTGGACCGTGCCCATACACCCTTTGTGACCGGTGTTCATCGCATTCAAAAGTTCAAGAGCTTCGCTAGAACGAACCTCCCCCACGATGATGCGATCGGGTCTTAAACGAAGAGCACTTTTTAAAAGATCTTTGATGGAAACTTCGCCCTTCCCCATTTGGTCGGCTTGACGAGTTTCAAACATCACGACGTGTTCGTAATCCACTTGAAGTTCGGAAGAGTCTTCGATCACCATCACACGCTGACCCTTAGGAATGCGCGTGCACAAAAGCGAAAGCAATGTGGTTTTACCGGAACCGGTACCACCGCTGACAATGATGTTTTTTCCTAAGAACATGCAGATATCCAAAAAGCGCGCGCCATCTTCAGTGATTGCGCCAAACTTGATGTAGTCCGCAAAAGTGATTTTATTATTGGTAAATTTACGAATAGAAAGTGTCGTGCCCTTACGGGACATTGGCGGGATCACCGCCGCGATACGTGAACCATCCGGCAAACGCGCATCAAGACGAGGCGATTCGTCATCGATACGTCGACCCACGCTTTGGGCGATACTGTTCACCGCCGCGCGCAGATCATCTTCGGACGGAAAAGTTTCAGGGACTCTTTCGAGCTTCCCCTTTTTTTCGACGAAAATTTCTTGGTGTCCGTTGATAAGAATTTCGGAAACACCCTTGTCATCAAGGTACTTCAAGACAGGACCTAAATTCTGCTGAATGGTCTGTTTGAAAACGCTCGACTTATCAGACATGGGTGCGACCTTCCGAATTAATGAGAGGCAGGTTTTCTGTCTGCCGCAATATCAGAATAAATAATGAACTTTCCTTGAACCGCTGTTTCCGGGCATTGATAAGAAAAAATGCCGTCTGTTTTTGGCGACACAGAGAATGTTTTCTGTTCTCCAAACACCGTGTTGTGGTGCTCAGAAAAAGCATCCAAAACAAAGCTGACATTTTTCTCTTTGCCATTCACGTTCACCACGTGAATGCGGTAGTTGCCACCTTTTTTCAAGCGGACGACTTCAGGAACAAAACCTTTGTCGGTATTCATGATCACGATGTCTTGAGCAGGTTCAACAGCATCAAAGACTTTCGTTAAAATCACGCTTTGATCTTCTTTAATGCTCGCAGGCAAGCGATCTTCATTTTTAACGTCGTTGAATTGAACTTGGCGACGAGAAAAATCCACTTCCCAGGCAAACGCGCTTTGAGTGATCAGTAGAAGCAATGCAATCTTAGTGCAGCTCTGTACGATCTTGGAACTCACAAAATTCACGTGCCACCTCCATAGCGATATAATTCACGGATCTCGGATCCATCATGTGGAGCTTTTGAATCAGGAGGTCTTTGTCGCCTTTGCAAGAATTAATCAAATGAAACGCATCACTCAAGACCTGTGGATTTGCCATCATGTCTTTTGTGACTTCGCTCCAATCCAATTTCAAAACAGGGTCAATGGCACCTACGGTGTAAAGCGCATCAAACACTATTTGCAAATCGCCTTGCAGAAACATTCGAATCCTCCTAATTGCTCTAAGGGCATCCAGCCCACATGTTGTTTCTATCGGTAGGAGTTCGTGAGAACTTGAGTCAATTTGAGGCGATTTTTTGAGACTTGAGGAGATCTATCGTTTGACGCTGGCCCGTGGTCGAATTTGCCAAGAGCCGGTCTGGTCGAGGGAAATTATTGCCCGGAAGAAGTATTTTCTGCCGAAGTTTCAGACGATTTTTCGTCCGCAGCCGGCGTTGTTTCCGCAGGCTTTGTGCTTTGAGACAGAATTTTTTCCGCAATTTCTGAAGGAGACGCTGTCGATTTCATCGTGCGAAGTTTGCGTTCGTTGACAGCCTCTTTCGAAACTTCAATCTTTGCATCCCGCACCCGTTCTACAATCTGGCGTTCGAAGCCTTCACTTTTTACGTAAGGTTTGACCTCTGCCAAAAGATTTTCCAAGAAAATGACGTACGTCGTCTGCACGACCGGTTTAAAAGCCCGAGGATTTTTCAGCGCGTTGATAGCTTCGTCAGTTAATTGACTGATCGTTTTTTCCCAGGACTCCAATTCATCTAAATTCGACCGCAACGGAGCCACGATTTTGTCGATCATGTCATCGTCATTTGGCCGAGAATAAACAGCCTGCAATGCTTCTTTCAACGGAACAACCTTTCCGCTGCTCGATTTTTTGGACTCTTTCACCTTGTCGTTGACCAATTTATTCATTTGATCAAGATCTTTTAGTGCCAGTTGAGAGTAGTTAAACAGCAAACCCGCATGGGCCTGTGCGCAAAATACATAGATGATCATTGTTAAAAGGAAATTTGCTTTTTTCATATTTTCGAGTTTAAAGACGCTCGCGCGCTAGACAAGACCAGAACACCCTTCTGTCGCATAATAAAACACTTTTCCGCCAAGAAACCCGGGAAGACAGGTGTTTGTTTAAACCGACCTTGGGCTAGAGCGTTTTCGCTTCTCAACGATCGAAAAATAATGTCAAATAAAAGGGCTTAAAAACTTAATCATCCATCTCGGAGGAAACATTGAAAGCACTAAAGATTCTTAGCATCGGCGCGTTGGCACTTTCCCTAGTGAACTGTGCTCCTTCTGCAAAACAACTTAAAGAAGCAGTAGAAAAAGATCCAAGCATCGTTTTCGTAGCTATCGAAAAAGACCCTGAAGCATTTATCGAAGTTGTAAATAAAGCAGCTCAAAATGCACAACGTAAAGCTCAAGAAAAAGCCGTTGCTGAAGAAGGCAAAAAGCGTGATGAGGAATTCGCAAACCCACTTCAACCTGCAGTTGAAGAAGGCCGCGTTATCTTTGGTCCAAAAGACGCTAAAGTGACGATCATTGAATATTCTGACTTCGAGTGCCCATACTGCTCTAAAGGTCACGCGACAGTTGATGAAGTGATGAAAGCTTACCCAAAAGACGTTCGTGTTGTTTACAAGCACCTTCCTTTGGACTTCCATCCAATGGCGATGCCAGCAGCTAGATACTTCGAAGCTATCGCAATGCAAGACCATGCTAAAGCTGAAAAGTTCTACAACCTAGTTTTCGAAAACCAAGGTGACCTACGTACTAAAAAAGAAGGTTCTTTGAAAGAATCTGCTAAAAAAGCAGGCGCTGACATGAAGAGACTTGAAAAAGATCTTAACAGCGAAGCCATCACTAAACGCATTGAAGCGGACATGGAAGAAGCTCGTAAGTTCGGTTTCTCTGGAACTCCAGGTTTCTTGATCAACGGTGTTTCTTTACGTGGTGCTTACCCGTTCTCTGAGTTCAAGGACATCATCGATCGTCACTTGGCTGCTAAGAAATAATTCGTTTCTTACCGAAACTTCAAAAACCCGCGGTGTCCCCGCGGGTTTTTTTATTTTTAAACGCGAATTTCTTTGGCACGGCGCTAAGACTCAGACTAAAGTAGAGCCATCAACCTTAAAAACAGGAGTCTTCATGAGCGCTCACGCAAAATCTCTCATTCTTAAAGCTCAGGACGATTTGGATCTTGCTAAAAAGAATCTGCATGATGAAAAGCAGCACGATATGGTTGGCTATAATTTAGCTCAAGCTTGTGAAAAATATTTGAAAGCATTGTGCGAAATGCGCGGCTTGGAATACCCTTCGGATGAAGAAGGTCATGATCTTGACGCCTTGATGCAAGTTCTAGAAGAAAACAACTTCGCTGCGATTTCTTCTCACGCGGATGTAATCGAATTAACTCCCTACAACGCCACAAACGCCCATGTTCGTGCCGATGAGCGTTTGGATATGGAAGAGTATGTCGGTTACGTGGAAAACTTAAAGAAGCTTGTAGGTGAACAACTGAAACTTCTTTAGTTTGTCGCGTAAATCAGACTTCCGCCTTTGATCATATTGATGACCTTATCGCGGTTTGTAGACGAAACCGCGGGACATCCCCAGCTTCTTCCCTGGATCACACTTGAATCTTGAACATAACTAGCCCCGTGAACGACAATCGCGCGTGAACGGGCGTTGGAGTTCGTTGAAGACAATCCGTCTAAGCGCAACGAATAGCCGTTGCTGCCCTGATAAGTTTCTGCGGTTTTATAGAAACCTAAAGAGCTGGCATTTGAACCCGACACATTGCTGAACTTCTCTGCATAACCATCGTGATTGCTGTCAGAACCTTTTCCATGCGACACGTGAATGTTCCACACACTTCCCGTCGACATATTGATAAAGTACCAACGTTTCTGTGTCGATTTCTGGCTGAAATCCAAAACTGAAATCACTGTTTGATTTTTGAAACTGCTTTTATTTTTATGAAAATAAATCAGCGCTTCTTCTAAATGCTCTGTCGGGACAATGTGGTTCGGATCTACATAGTCGTAATTCTTCAGAATCTGTTCGCGCTCACTTAACGTGGGAGGCGTCACAGGCTCTGTGGGTGTGGGTTCTACGATCGATGGAAGTTCTGTGCTTCCCTGCCCGCCATTATCGTCAGGATTGGTAGCGACAGGCTCGTTGTTGGGGTCGTCTGGAAGTGCGGGCATTTGATTTCCGCATGCGGCGAGTGTGAAGGTGAAAGCTATCGTCATTATGACTTTACCAGGTGAGATAGACATCATACCGATCCTCCGTGTGGTTACACAGAGCCCATCGGTCACTCATTTTTAAAACTTAAAACTTTTTAGAAACGGCTGAGTTCTCGACAGCTTTTTAGAGGAAAACTGTCGGAACTCTAGACGTTTTTACAGGACTTATTTCAGAGAGGAAATATCAATCACGAAGCGATAGCGAACGTCCCCTTTCAACATTCTTTCGTAGGCCTCGTTGATTTTCTGAATAGGAATCACCTCGATATCCGGAGTGATGTTCTTAGCGCCGCAGAAGTCCAACATCTCTTGAGTTTCAGCGATGCCACCAATCAAAGAACCCGCAAGACTGCGACGGGCCATGATAAGTGGGAAAGGATGAACCGGTTCTGGTTTTTCAGGCACTCCCAGAAGAACCATCGAACCATCACGTTTTACCAATTGCAGATACTGATTCAAATTCAATCCCGCAGAAACCGTGTTGATGATCACATCAAAGTAGCGATTGTAGTTCTTTGCTGTCTCGGGATCAGAGCCGACAACATAGTTTTTGGCACCCAAGCGCACGGCGTCTTCTTTCTTCTTCATGGAAGAACTGATGACGGTCACCTCGGCACCCATCGCTGACGCAAGTTTCACTGCCATATGTCCCAAGCCTCCCAAACCCATCACGGCCACTTTCGTTCCTGGTTTTACATTCCAGTGACGAAGCGGAGAATAAGTCGTGATACCCGCACACAACAAAGGTGCTGCTTTATCCATGGGAATATTATCGGGAATGCGCAACACGAACTCTTCACGGACAACAATCTTCGTTGAATAGCCACCTTGAGTGACGGTCTTACCGTCTTTTTCCATGGAGTTATAAGTGCCAATCATTCCCTGCTCACAGAACTGCTCAAGTCCTTCAGAGCAAGATGGGCAGCTTAAACATGAATCCACCATACAGCCCACACCGACGCGATCGCCCACTTTGAACTTCTTCACGGAGGCCCCCACCGCAGTCACCTTGCCCACGATCTCGTGACCTGGAACCATAGGAAAAATCCCTTTCCCCCACTCGTCACGAACTTGGTGCAAATCGGAGTGGCACACGCCACAGAATTCAATATCAATCGCCACATCATTAGCGCGAGGCTCGCGACGCTCGAAAGAAAAAGGTTTTAAAGCTTCATTGGGTTTATGAGCAGCAAAGGCTTGAGTTGTTGTCATGTTTAACTCCTGATTAGTAACAATATAAGGCACAATTGTATGCCCGGAGCCCAAAGAGGCAAATCCCTTTTTCTTCTGACACGCTGGCAAAACACATGTCCTTAGTTCTTCCTTGGTGACGTAACATGACTTCATGGGAGGCAAACTATGTTTGAGATGGCCGTACCCGCTGGCGAAATGATTGTTCGTGCTTTGATTGTCTATCTCTTTCTACTGATCGCTCTTCGGTTGACAGGCAAAAGACAAATCTCAGAGTCGTCCCCTTTTGATTTTGTTTTACTTCTGATTGTTGCGGACGGCGTTCAAAACTCTATGAGTGGAGGCGATGAATCTTTGCAAGGTGGCCTCATCACCGCGGCCACACTTTTTGCGATCGATCACTTGATTGGGATAATATCTTTCAAAAGCAAAAAGGCTGCAAATATCATCGATGGCATTCCACAGGTTTTAATCTACAATGGAAAAATAAATGAAAAGCTGGTGAAAAAAGAAAAGATGACCCGCCACGAGATTGACGAATCACTTCGTCAAGAAGGCTGCACTCGGTTGGAGCAAGTGAAACTGGCCGTCTTAGAAAACAATGGTTCAATCTCGGTCATAAAAAAAGAAGACAAATAAAGTCCCCGTTATAATACATCGAAATTTTGAATTCTTCTCGGGAAGATTGCTTTTATCCTTGGTGGCAAAAAGGAGATCTCTCTATGAAAGTTCGTGACGTGATGACCCCCAAAGCAAAAGTGATTAATTTTGAGCACAGTGTATTTGAAGCCGCGCAAATCATGCTTAATGAAGACTGCGGATCCGTTCCTGTTGAGAAAGACGATAAAATGATTGGCATGATCACCGATCGAGACATCACGATTCGCGTCGTGGCTCAAGGCAAGGATCCCCGCCGTACGAAAGTGGAAGAAGTCATGAGCCAAGGCATTAACTACTGTTTTGAAGAAGACAGCATCGATGAAGTGAAAGAAAAAATGAGTCGTCACCAGCACCGCCGCTTGCCTGTCGTCAACAAAGATAAACGCTTGGTCGGCATGGTCAGCCTAGGCGATGTCGCAAACCGCGCGAAGGATGCTCGTCTTAGTCACGAAATCCTTTCGAATGTTTCACATCATTAAAAGAAAAAGGCCGCTCACGGCGGCCTTCGACTTAAAAACGCACGGGCAATTCCTGCTCCGAGAGCTCGACCGCTTCCGGACTCAGTTTCACTACCAGAGGAGTTACCTTAACTCCTATGCTATGAGCTTCGCGCAGAAGTTGACCGTAGTCAGGATCAATCTCATCCGCCGGAGCAAAGACATCACAGTCGTGGCGTTGCACGGTGAAGACGATCTCTGCACTATGCCCTTGCGCCACCAACTGCATCAGTTCGCGCAAATGTTTTTGCGCACGTTCGGAAACGGCGTCGGGAAATTTGGCGGTCGTTTCTTCGGCTAAGGTTACATTTTTCACTTCAATGAAATGCATTTTATCGCTGTTCTTCTTTTTAAGCACGAAATCAAGGCGAGTCTCAGCACTGATTTTGTATTCTGGTTTTACTTCATCAAATTGAGACCAATGCGCGAAAGTTCCCATCACTCCCGGTTTGCCGACGACATCCATCAACGTCTCTTTCATGATCGTGTTCGGAGTCGCCGTATTCACCCCCACCCAAGCGCCTTGAGGCGACTTGATAGCTTGCAAAGTGAATTTGAGTTTTCTCTCGGGATTGTCGGTCTCAGAAATCAGGCACAACTGACCCGGATTATTCACGCTTTTAAGGCTTCCGGTGTTGGGGACGTGAGCCACGACTTCCTGCCCTTGAAACTGAACATCGGCAAAAAATCTTTTGTAGCGCTTAAGAAAAACACCCTCGTGCAACTTTTGAGAAAATTTCATGGAACTCCCCTTCAACAGGCCGCCAAATTAGTCAGTTCCGGCCGGTTTTGTCGATAGCTTTTCATGAAGCTCCGAATTATCCGAAAGTACGGGCTTTTAACCCCTATGTCGCGGGGTGTAATTCGGTGCAATTACTCTAGGGGAAGACTAGAAGGGAGTGTTTGTTAAATTTGACGACTTTAGAAGAACTTTGGAAAGGACTTTCTCAACATGGCTACTGAAGTAAAACTGCCTGAACTTGGCGAAGGTGTTACAGAAGGTGAATTGGTAAAATGGTTGGTAAAACCAGGTGACTCTGTAAAAGCGGATCAACCTATCGCTGAAGTATTGACGGACAAAGCAACGGTTGAGGTTCCATCTCCAGTTGCAGGCACTGTCAAAGATTTGAAATTCAAAGCAGGCGATGTTGTGAAAGTGGGATCGACAATGATCACTCTTGAAGGCGGTGCGAGTGCGGCGGCTTCAGCTCCCGCTTCTAAGCCTGCAGCTCCAACGGCTTCTGCTCCTGCTCCTCAAGCAGCAAAACCAGCTGCGGGTGGCGGTAAAGTTCAAGACATCAAACTTCCTGAATTGGGAGAAGGTGTTACTGAAGGTGAACTTGTAAAATGGTTGGTAAAACCAGGTGACTCAGTCAAAGCAGATCAAGCTATTGCAGAAGTTTTGACGGACAAAGCGACTGTGGAAGTCCCAACTCCCGTTGCTGGCGTTGTTAAAGATTTGAAATTTAAAACAGGTGAAGTTGTAAAAGTCGGATCTACTATGATCACTCTAGAAGGTGGCGCGGGTGCGGCTCCTTCAGCTCCTGCAGCTCAACCTCCAGCGGGCGCACAACGTGAAGTTCCAGCTTCAGCGCATGCGAACTTTGCGGCGGCTCACTCGGCTCAGTCCAGTTCCGCAGCTACCGCTGCTGCACATCCTGCGCCAGGCGCGATTTTCCCGCCTGTTGCAGATTCGAAAGTTCTTGCGACTCCAGCGACACGTCGTTTGGCTCGTGAAATGGGTGTTGATATCAATTCATTGGGTGGTACGGGTCTAGCGGGTCGTGTGACTCGTGAAGATGTCTTGTCAGCAAAAGGTGGCGCTCCAGCCCAAGCGAAAGCTCCGGCTTCGGCTCCAGGTATGTCGATCCCTAAACCCGCTTACCAAGGCCCGGCAGGTGCTGCGGAAGAGCGCGTTCCATTGATCGGTATCCGTAAGAAAATTGCTGAAAACATGCAACGTTCTAAACACGTGATCCCTCACTTCACGATCATGGATGAAGCGAAAGTGGATGCGATGGTTGCAATGCGTGAGTCTCTGAAAGAACACGCTGAAAAGCACGGCACAAAAATCACTTATCTGCCAATCGTGATGAAAGCATTGATCGCGACAATCCGCGAATTCCCAATGTTCAACGCTTCTATCGACGATGCGGCGGGTGAAATCGTTTACAAAAAATACTTCAATCTTGGTTTCGCGGCAGACACTCCAAACGGACTTGTTGTTCCAGTGATCAAGAATGCAGACCAAAAAACGATCTTGGAAATCTCTAAAGAGATCTTGGATCTTTCTAAACGTGCTCGCGACGGTAAGTTGAAACCAGACGAAATGAAAGGTGCGACTATCACTGTAACGAACATCGGTTCTATCGGTGGCACGTACGCGACTCCAGTGATCAACCACCCAGAAGTGGCGATCCTTGGTATGTACAAAATCGATGAAAAACCAGTGATCAAGGATGGCCAGTTGAAAGCTATCAAAGTGATGAACTACACGATGACAGCCGATCACCGTTTGATTGATGGTGCCGTGGCCGCTCGCTTCTTGGCTGCCTTCATCGCGCGTATTGAAAACCCTGGTAAACTTTTGGTGGAGCTTGTCTAGCCCCTGGCTAGCTTGGAGATAGAAAATGGCACAAACTTTTGACGTCGTAGTAATTGGTGCGGGTCCCGGCGGTTATGTCGCTGCGATTCGCGCAGCACAACTTGGATTTAAAACTGCTGTTATCGAAAGAGAATTTCTTGGTGGCGTGTGCTTGAACGTGGGTTGTATCCCATCTAAAGCCATGATCACGGCGACTCACCTTTTGCATAAAGCACAACACAACTTCAAAGACATGGGTTTGATGATCAAGGGTGATATCACTGTTGATATGAAACAACTTGTGACTTGGAAACAATCTGTTTGCGATAAAATGTCTGGTGGCGTGAAGCAACTTCTTAAAGGTTACGGCGTTACGCACATTCCTGGCGAAGCGAACTTCAAAAACTCGAAAGAGATCACAGTGAAGTCTTCTGCTGGCGAAGACACAATCCAAGCAAAATACTTTATCGTGGCAACAGGATCTCGCCCGATTGAAATCCCTGGTTTCAAATTTGACGAAAAAGACATCTGTTCATCAACAGGCGCATTGGCTTTCGATACTATTCCGAAGCGCGTGGCTGTTATCGGCGGTGGTTATATCGGTCTAGAGATTTCTTCTTACCTTCGTAAACTAGGCACAGAAGTAACTGTGATCGAAGCTCAATCTGCATTGCTTGCAGGTGTTGTTGATCCAGACTGCGCACAGGTTGTGGAACGTAAGCTTAAAAAAGCCGGCGTGAACATCATGTACGGAGCAAAAGCTAAAGGTCAGAAAAAAGCTAAAGACGGTTACGAAGTAACCGTTGAAATCAATGGCAAAGAAGAAGTTGTTAAGTGCGATAAGATTCTTGTGACTGTAGGCCGTCGTCCTAATGGCGATCAAGCAAACTTAAAAGCAGCAGGTATCGCGGTTGACGAACGTGGCTTTATTAAAGTGGATGCTCAACGCAGAACCAATGTTCAAAACATCTTTGCCATCGGTGACGTTGCGGGACAACCAATGCTAGCTCACAAAGCTTCTCACGAAGGTGTGTTGGTGGCTGAAGTTATTTCCGGTCAAAATCGTGTTTACGATGCGAAAACAGTTCCAGCGGTCGTGTTTACGGATCCAGAAATCGCTTCTGCAGGTATGACCGAAGCTGAAGCCAAAGCGAAAGGCTTCACGGATCTATTGATTGGTAAAGTTCCATTCGGAGCGAACGGCCGCGCTGTGAGCATGATGGAAACGGACGGTTTTATTAAAATGATCGCTGATAAGAAAACGCATGTTTTGTTGGGCGTTCACATTGTAGGACCAGAAGCTTCTAACTTGATCTCTGAAGCTGTTCTAGCGATTGAAATGGGCGCACGTATGGAAGACATCGCCTTGTCTATCCATCCTCATCCAACGCTCGGTGAAGCGATGATGGAAACCGCTGAAGCCACTTTGGGCCACGCGATTCACATCATTCAAAAACCACTTCCGAAATAAGCAAAAGCCCCGTTAAAAAAACGGGGCTTTTTTTTTGCGTAAAATCACAGACTGATTTCGTGACATCACTATTCTCACTGAGCAATTGTACTTTTTGGCACCGATTTTCGCGGCATCGTTTATGCATGTTTATAGTAAAAAAATATTTTTTGGCGTCACTATGACACCTTTCCATTGGGGGAATACATGAAACACCTTTTTGCAGCGCTTCTTGTGATGTGCGCTTTGGCACCAGCGGCTCACGCCGATGTTATGGATTCTGAATATCAGGCTGAAACTTCTTATATCAGACCGGGACCTCGTCCTCCAGGTCGCCCTGCTCCTTATCCAGATCCTGTGCGCCCGGGGCCTCGTCCTCCCCACAATCCTGGATATCCGCCATATCCAAATCCACCACCGTCTTATCGTTATGAGTATGTGACATGCTCTTCTTACGGTTATCGTTACCAAGAGTGCTACTTCAACTCGTACGGAGTTTCACAAATCCGTTTGTACTCGCAACACTCTTACGATGCTTGCATCTGGGGTCGTACAGCAGGCGCATACGGAGACCGTGTTTGGGTAGACCGTGGTTGCAACGCGACTTTCGAAATCATCCGTTATTACTAATTTCTGTTTCAAATAGTGTTTTGAAGCCCGCCGAGTGCGGGCTTTTTTATTTTGTATCTTGGCGCTTCTGTTGAGTGACAACGACAACTGCTTCCGTCGTTTGCTAACGTAGAAGTATGGAAATACGAATCGGCATTTCAGGCTGGCTCTATCCACCCTGGCGCAAAATATTCTATCCTGAAGACCTTCCGCAGAAGCAAGAGTTGCACTATGCAAGTCGCCAGGTTTCTTCTATCGAAATAAACGGTTCGTTTTACTCTTCGCAAAGTCCCGAATCTTATCAGAAGTGGTTTGTGACGACTCCCAAAGACTTTGTTTTTTCGGTGAAAGGTCCGCGCTACATCACTCACATTCGCCGTCTCAAGGATATCGAAGAGCCCTTAGCGAACTTTTTTGCAACGGGTGTATTGTATCTGCAAGAAAAGTTGGGTGCCTTCTTATGGCAGTTCCCACCGAATTTTCTTTTCGATGAAGAACGTCTGGAAAATTTCTTTAAACTTTTACCGACGACATTCTCTGAGGCCGTGACGCTCTCCGAATCATCACCGCGTTACGGGAAACGATATCCACGACCGTTTAAAAATATAAAGAAGAAACTTCGTCACGCTATTGAGGTCCGCCATCACTCATTTGAAAATCCCGCCTTCATCGACCTTTTACGAAAGTACAATGTTGCCTTGGTATTTGCAGATACAGCGGGAACATGGCCTTACATGGAAGATCTAACAAGTGACTTTGTGTACTTGCGACTGCACGGCCCCGAAGAGCTCTATGCCAGTGGATATGACGATGCGACACTGCGCTGGTGGGCCGATCGATTGAAACTATGGACCGAAGGCAAAGAGCCTGCAAATGCGCTTTCTATCAGCGACAAGCCCGCGACCGAAAGAAAACGGGACGCTTTCGTTTATTTCGACAACGACATCAAAGTGCGCGCTCCGTTTGATGCTCAATCCTTAATGCGAATGCTGGGAAAAAAAGCTTCTAAAGAAGATTCTCCCAGGCGGCCACCGGAGCTAAATTTATAATTGCTGCTAAAATTTAAGCCTCCATATCCACCGAGCACACCAAGAGCTGTCGAGCGGAAAATTCAAAATCTATTTAAGAGCCTGAATATCGGTACATTTTGACTCCCTAAAGTTTCAATAAAAGACGAACTCTTATACGACTTGCGCCGAAATTGTTGTCAGTGATGAACTCTTAGACAGTGAAGCTTCCTGAGCTGTAATTAACGGGCTTACGAAGGCTGTCTACCTAGCATCACTCTTGCTCTTTACCAAAGGCATGAAGACCCTTGAAAACATGAAGAAAATTATCAATGCCGTCTCAAAAAGAAGCACCCGCAACGTGCTGGGTTCACTCGTGATGATGACTTTGGTGATTGCTCTTTTTAACTCCGCTAGCTTCCCGGTCGTTGTCGCGCAAATCAAAAAGATCCAGAAAATGATCTTGGACGGCGTCGTCTTTTCACATGATCCGGAAGTGGTCTATCATCGCGAAGAAATTCTGAATGACTATCAGAACCGCATCTCTGACGAGTTCTCAATCCCTGCAAACCTACGTGATCGCGTCGGGTTTTGGTTTGATATTTACACTCGCTATGACTCGAACAAAAAGGTCGTCCACCACGCGATGTATCCGTGGATTGTGTTTAAAGTGATTGATATTTCTCACATCATTAATGCCGAGACTCCTAAGGCCCGCTGGATGCGCAATATGAAAGCGGACGATTTTGTTGATGAGGAAATTAAGAAGATTAAACAAGCGATGAAGTCCTTAGCTGATGGGCAAGACGTTGATGACGAAAACCCGTATCAAGTCGCTATTGCCAAAGCTTTTGAAAATGTCGAAGGCTCTTTGCAAGAAAATGCTCAGGATGCACTTAAAAATATTCGCTCGCAAACGGGCCAAAAGAACTTCTTTGCTGAAGGTGTCGAAGTCAGTCCTTTGTACTTAAGTGGTATGGAAGAAATCTTCCGCAATCACAAGCTTCCGGTTGAACTTACACGCATTCCTTTCGTGGAAAGCAGCTTCAATCGTCATGCGGTTAGTAAAGTCGGCGCTTCGGGCATCTGGCAATTTATGGATTACACTGGTAAGAGCTTTATGACGGTGAATGATCATATTGATGAAAGAAATTCTCCGTTCAAAGCTACGGACGCGGCCGCGCGCTTGCTAAAAGAAAATCATATGATTTTAAAACGCTCTTGGCCTATGGCTATTACGGCGTGGAATCACGGGCCATCTGGCATTCGTCGTGCGGCGAAGGCCGCGGAAAGCGAAGATTTAGGTGTTATTATTGCAAACTATCAATCGAAGACCTTTGATTTTGCCTCTTCTAACTTCTATTGTGAGTTCTTGGCGGCTCTTTATGCAGAAAAGTACCACGAACAAATCTATAAAGATCTTCAGTATGAAAAGACTTTGGATTTACACACGGTAAAATTGGCTCGCGCTATTTCCGCGAAGGAACTTCTTCGTCGCAGTGGATTAGCTAAAGAAGACTTTGTTATGTACAATCCGGACCTTAAAAAAGCTTTGGACCGAAATGTCGCCATTCCCTCAGGCTTTAGCTTGATGGTGGATACTCCGGCGCGTCTGGTTTTAAAAAGCCTTCTGACTAAAGACACTCGCGCCGATGAAGACACTAAAATCACTCAGAACGACGACTTTGAATCTACATCTGCAATCAGCAAAAACTAAAAGGGCCTTCTCAGGCCCTTTTCCCGCGACGTGCTGAAATATTTCGATCTATTTCAAGCAAGAGTAATAAACTTCGTAATCGCCTTTAGGCAACATATCGTTGAAAACCACGTTCACACCATTGATCGTGCGAGCTCCGTTATAAACTTGTCCATCTTTTAAAACCAATAAGGATCTCATGCTGTCAATCACTGGAGCACATGACAGGGTGATGGATTTAAGTGTCTGGCGCACACCTTCAGCGATCCCTTGGACTTGCGCTGCATAGTCTGTTGCGCACACATCACCAATCACACCCCCTGTCAGTTTTGAAATCTGTTCGTAGCGGTAACCTGCGGAATAGCCTTCACCACTCAAGCACGCTTTATCGTCAGGACGAGCAATGATCGAATGAAAGCTCACGCTTTTTTGACCGTTGAAAGCCGTTTGCACATACTTCACGAAATTCGCTGGGTCGTTCTTAGCTCCATTCGCGGATTCATCTTCGTCTGAGATCAAGACAACTGCCAGTTGCGAGTCCGAGCGAATGAAATTTTTATTGGTTGCCGTTGAAGCCAAAGATCTTTCGATCGCGCGGTAAGCAGCATAAATTCCTTGTTCATCGCCACTTCCCGTTTCAGGTCGTTGCAAAGTCATGCCCAGAGCATTTCGTGCCACCGTGTCGCTCATCGAAGAGTTCAAAATGTAGTTGTTTGTCTGACCATAGATAGGCACCAAGCGTCCGTCTCCTAATGTTGAATTCGATGGATCTGTCGTCGTAACGGCGATCTGCCAATCCAATCCTTTAACGACATCCAGGAAGTTGCGAACGCGAGACGCCATGCTTTTTTGTTCATATTCCATAGAGCCCGAGTTGTCGATCACGAATAAGATATCGACTTTTTGGTACTCGTTCACCTTCACGTTTTGCACCATTTGTTTGTACAAAGAAGTGACCGTGAATGTGACGGACTTTTCTGAAGACTGATTAAACTTGTCTGTTGCTGAGACTTTCAAGGTGTATTCGCCGCCAGCAAGTTTTGGAAATACGATTTTATTCGTACCCGCCGCACAAGGCTTAGACACCGCACCCACCATGCATGTCACACTTTGGACACCTGCACCCGGATCAGTGACAGAAAAGACCACTTCAACATCGGTTCCTTCTTCAACAGGCGCTGAAGGATATTTTGCAAAAACAATCTCAGGCCCCGCCTGATCGATGAAAATTCTGCGCACGTAACAAACACTTGTTCGGCCATCGTGATCGCGAAACTGAACACTCAGCGGAACACTTTGATTTGTTTTGGAGCTTAAGTGGTAGCGGCTGCCTACGAAGCTTGCGAAAGTTCCTGAAGAACAAGTTTCATCTTCTGACACTTTTGTGTAAGCACTGGTAAAAGGAGGATAGAAGTCGAGCAACAAATTATTCGATGCCGTCAAGACTTCGCCTTTGTTGATATCAAAACCATTCGGTGCGCTCGGCTGGGGCACAGTTCCACCATTGTCGCCTCCGCCGGTGCTTCCGCCACCGGTGCCACTATCGGGTTCTTCGGGTGGTGGCTCAGTGATCACAGAAAAATCGCCGTTGTTGTTATTTGAGGGAGCTTCCGTGCCTCCGCCGTTTTCAAGACATCCTGTCAGTGCGATAGCTCCTAGCAGAACGACGATCAATCCTAGATTCTTCATGAGATACTCCCTCTCCTGATTTCCATTTTGAAAGCAAGTGTGGCGTCATTTCAAACGAATCTCATTTTGAAATTTTTGTGACTAATGCGTTTACATACCCAAAAACATTGCTGTCCAATTTTTTTTCACTTCAAAGAAACCAGCCCTTTTCATCGAAGTGCATGACAATGTTTCCGATCAATGGCACAAAAAGGTATGTCGGTTTTGCAGTTTCAAGATTGGGGTCTTATCAACTATGAAGACGCCCTAAAAAAACAATTGGCTTTGGTAGAGAAGGTTTCAAAAGAAAATCTTCCGGGCTTTCTTGTTTTTTGCACTCATCCTCCCGTAGTGACTTTAGGCCGCTCTACAAAACCCGGCGATGTCTTTGCTTGGAATGGATTGCAAGTCGAAGTCACTCGCGGCGGACGCGCGACTTATCATGGCCCAAGCCAACTTGTGATCTATCCCATTGTGAATTTAAACCAGATGCGCAAAGGTCGCAAAGAACGCGACATCGCTCCTTTCCTACGTATTTTTGAAGAAGGCATTGTCGAAGTTCTGAAATCCTATGGTCTTGAAAACGTAGAGGGTCGTTCGCTCACGGACGATACCGGCGTATGGAGCGGCAATAAAAAAGTGGCTTCGGTCGGCGTGGGTATTCGCCAATGGGTGAGCTTTCACGGTGCCGCTATTAACATGACGTACGATTCTCAAGCGTTTCAAGGTTTGAATCCTTGTGGTTTCCCACCTGAAACGATGATCAGTCTTGAAGAGCTTTTGAAACGGCCTATAAATTTGGACGATTTTAAAGAGAAATTGAAATTAAAACTTCTGGATATTTTATAGAGAAAAGGGAAGGCCCCCGGTCGAACCTTCCCGGAAAACATGGCTATATAATTAATAGTAATTCGAGGAACGGTGGTCTCTTCCGTAATCTTCGTCGGAATCCATGTCGTCATCTTCATCCCAGTCCGACTGAGTCGAGTAACGATCTTCATCATAGTCGTCGTCCCAATCACGTTCTCGGCCGCCTTGACTAGCGCGTCCGCCCATCGAAGATATGCGTCTTTGTTCCTCAGGGTCCATCGATGCGAAACCGCGATTGCTGCGACCTTGACCGCGACCTCCGCGATCGTCGTCATAGTCTTCGCTGCGACTGCGACCGCCACCGTGACTTGCCCGTCCGCCCATTGAAGAAATTCTTCTTTGTTCTTCACGATCCATGGCCGCGAAGCCACGATTGCTGCGACCCTGACCGCGACTTCCGCGATCTTCTTCATAGTTTTCGCTTCGACCACGGCCGCCACCGTGACTTGCCCGTCCGCCCATTGAAGAAATTCTTCTTTGTTCTTCTCGGTCCATCGCCGCGAAGCCACGCTCGCTGCGGCCTCCACCACGGCTGCTACGGTCCGACTCTTCGTAGCTGTCTTCTTCGCGACGGCCACGACCTCCGCCATGACTTGCTCGTCCTCCCATGGCAGAAATCCTTCTTTGTTCTTCTGGATCCATCGCCGCAAATCCTCGCTTTGAAGATCCTGGGCTGCTTGATGATCTAGATGCCATTACACCCTCCTTGATTATTCACAGACCGAAAGTTGTTCTCGGTCCAACAACCTTGAAGCAGATGTCGTAAAGTGAAAAGGCAGAGGTCTAAGAATCAGGAAATCGGTTCGGAAAATGCCCTGAAACATCATTAAAAAGCAAAAAGACGGAGTCCCGTGGGACATCCGTCTTGTGAAGAAAAATACAGTTTTTTTAAAATCAAAAATTCGTTTAAAAAATTTTGATTGGCGCGCTGGATTACAAAAAAGAAGCAGGCACCTTTTATTTTTTCTTGGTGATGAAGTGGTCTAGAGACCAGCGGCCGGCACCGTGAAGTAGGAAGAAGAGAGCGGTGAAAAGGTAGAGCAAAGCCATTTCTTTTTGCTGGAAAGAGTCTGCCGCGTGGACGCCGAAGACCGCTACTAACATGGTGATGATGACGGTTAAAGCTGCAGGACGAGTCAGAAGACCTACTGCAAGCAAAAGTCCGCCGGCGAATTCAGCTAAAGCTGCTAGCCATGCAAAAAGTTCTGGTGCCGGGAAGCCCATCCCAGCAACTCCGCCGATCAACATTTCATTCGGGGGAAGTTTTCCTAAGCCGTGAGAAAACGCCATCGTCAATCCGATGAAGACACGCAGGATGGCTAAAGCCACGTCGTCTAAATTTGTATTGTAGTTTTTAGCGGCAAGAAGTCGCATCATAAAGTTTTTCATTGTTGTCGTCCTTTGATGATTATTGAGGTTCTGGCGCTGAGGCCTGGAACTTTTTAAGCATAGGAATAATAACGGTACGACGGCTGCCTGTCAGACAGGTGTTGAAAAGTTCAACCAAGTCCGCAGTTTCGTTGTGAGAAATATCTCCGTCATAAAAAGCCATAGACCATTTTTCGAACAGACGCTCGGCCGCCGTTGTTTCAATAAGAACGCGGATAGTATGATTGCGATCGTCCATCAGAATTTTACTTAGAACTTTTTTGACGTCTTGTTCGCGGCCTTCAAGAAGCTGCAAGAAATAGCCATCGCGAAAAATAAGAACTCCTGTGACCTCTTCCATCTCGTTATTGATGCGTGAGACTTCGAGAATATCCTGAATATCAGAATAGCTGATATCCTCGGCAGCCTGACTTAAATAAACCAGTTGGAATACAGGTCCCATTAGTTCCTTTATCTGTTAGGCAGGGCGGCTCATCATGATGACGGCTTCACCCTTTACCACCACGTCGCCATTCAGTTTCGCCGCGTTTGTTTCAACAGTGGCGATGCCTTTTTCTTTGCGAATGCCCGTGATTTTAATAGTGATCACAATCGTATCATCGATGAAGACAGGATTTACGAATTTCAAAGACTGACCTAGATAAATACCGCCGCCACCGATGCCATCAACAAGAGCTCTGGAAATCAGAGCCCCGACGATCATACCGTGAGCAATACGGCGACCGAATCTGCTTTTTGAAGCATAGTCATCATCCAAGTGAATAGGATTGCGGTCTCCTGAAAGATCCGCAAATTGCTGCACCATTTTGTCAGTCACCTGAACAGTAATGGAAGCTGTGTATCCTACATCAATCGAAGTCGCCGTATCAGTCATCTTAAAAAACTCCTACAAAATATTCGCTGCCAGCTCTGCGAGCTCAGATCTTTCACCTTTCGTCAGAGTGACATGGGCCGCGATAGGTTGGCCTTTGAATCTCTCGACGGCATACGTAAGACCGCTGTTCGCTGAATCCACGTAAGGGTTATCGATCTGGTAAACGTCGCCCGTAAGAACTACTTTCGTCCCTCGGCCGGCACGCGTAACGATCGTCTTGATTTCATGCGGAGTCAAGTTTTGTGCTTCGTCAACAATGAGGTATTGCTTCGGAATGCTGCGACCGCGAATGTAAGTCAAAGGCTCAATATTCAGCATGCCCTGATTAATAAGCTCTTGCGCGCGACCCGCTGCTTTTTTGTCCGCACCCATCAAAAATTCAACGTTATCAAAGATTGGCTGCATCCAGGGATTTAATTTTTGCTCGATGTCACCTGGCAAATAACCGATGTCACGTCCCATAGGGAAAATGGGGCGAGATACGAGTAATCTCTGAAATTGACCTTGATCCAGAGTCTTATGAAGACCCGCAGCAATCGCCATCAAAGTTTTACCCGTACCGGCTTTACCGACAAGCGAGATAAACATGATTTCATCGTTCAACAAACAATCCAAAGCAAAAGCTTGCTCTACATTGCGCGCGTGAATACCCCAGATAGAATCCGCTGCCTGAACAAGAGGCACAATGGCTTTTTCATTATTGCTGTAACGACCGATCGCCGAGTGATTTGGATTCGCTGAATCCTTCATGATCACGTATTGGTTCGCGTAAAGCTTCACGTCTGTGACGAAACGTTTTTCTTTGTAGAAAGCATCGATCTGATCTGGAGTCACCATGATCTCTTGATAACCTTCGTAAAGGTCGTCGCGATTGATGTCATTTGTTTCATAGTCTTTTGCGACAACACCGTAAACGTCCGCTTTGATACGAAGATTGATATCTTTAGAAATCAACTCCACTTTGTAACGTGGATGTTGTTTTTGCAAAGCCAGCGCCGTATTCAAAATACGGTTGTCCGCTTTTTGGTGATCTAATTCCGAAGGCATCCCCGCCAACATCAAATCCGTATTGATGTAAACCATGGTTTCGGAATTATCGATCTGCACGCCACTCGCTAAGGAACCCTTCGCGCGAAGCACGTCGATAAAGCGGCTGAATTGACGGGCATTACGTCCGTTTTCACCTTGGTCTCTTTTAAACTTATCCACCTCTTCGATAACAGAGATGGGAATATGTACATCGGCCTCGCCGAATCGCAGGATAGCCTGAGCATCGAAAAGAATGACATTCGTGTCGACAACAATTTTTCTGCGTTTAGCTTTACTCAAGGACATCCCTCCGTAGTTATAGTCCTGAGAAATTCTGCAATTCAGACAGCAGAACTTCTACTGTCTAAATTGCAACAAATTGCAGGACTAAAGTCTACGGAAAAGGGCCGCGTGATTAAATTAAGAGATGTGGGAAACGAGAACGTCCCCGGAATCAGTTTTCAGACTAGCGCTGACGTTTTCGATGAACTTCACAAAATGATGAAGTGCGACATCGTTCATCGTGCCTTTAACGAAATTAGCACCGTGACGAACAACACCTTCATCTTCGATCGCACGACTGTTTGTTACACGAATCGTGAATGGGAAATAAGTCGAATGATTCAAGTACACACGCATAGCCACTTCATCTCCTTGAGAGAAGCCGCCTTCTGTCAGTTCCAAATCAAACGCCATCCCGTTTTCAGAGATATCGTACAAAGCTGCTTTTAAAAGACCTTTTTCAGGAAGGACTACGAAAGCCCCCACGAACTCAGTCAGAATCGTACGTTTTACATCACGACGATCACGGCTCAGAATTTCTTGACGAGCCTCAGTAATATCAAGGACCTCAGCACGCGCTTCGAATTTTGTATTTTCTAAAGAATTTTGACCTCTTAGGCGCGGCGTAATATCGAGAACCTTACCCATTTTTCCCCCTGTGACTCATTTCTTATCGGTAAAATATGTTTCAACTTTAGCCGTCTTGCACCAAGGTCCAGTTTCGTCTTATATTGAGACATGCCTGTTATTCGCGCCGTCTTTATTAGCATTTTAGTTCACTGCCTCTTGATGGGGACCGTGATTTGGATTGCACCGAAATTTCAGTTGCCTGAGGCGGAAACTATCGAAGTGGAGCTGACGCCAGAAGCGCAGATCATGCAGGCGCTAAAGCCCAAAGAGCAGCAAATCGTGCGGCAAGCCATCGTGCCTGAAAAAATGAAGCTTCCGGAAGACGATACTTTGGCAAAATTTCTTTCCGAACAAAAACAGCGAGTGAAGGAAGAAACACGTGCGGCTCAGTCCGGCATGACCACAAATCGTAGCAACCAAGCCGCGGTTGCCGAGCCCAAAAAACCCACACCTGCCGCACCTCAAAGGCCACGTCCTGCCGAGTCTCAGCCAAGCATGGATAAAGATGGCTTCAAAGAAGTCGACATCAGTAAAGACTTGCAAGAGATGAATCGCTTCAACGAAGGCATGTCGACGATCGGTGAAACAATGCCGAACGAAATGAAGATAGGATCTTTCACGGCTCTCAATACCGATCGTTACTTGTTCTATACTTTTTATGCACGTATGGAAGAACTGGTCCGCTATCGTTGGGAAACCCGCGTGCAACAGGCTATCGATAGATTTGATCGACTGACCTTAGTAAATGCGGGAAACCGCAATTGGGTCACCCATATCGAGTTTCTTCTGGATAAAAACGGATATCTTCGTCAGTCGTTGATTATGAAAAGCTCCGGCATCCCAGCGTTTGATGCTGCGGCCGTAAATGCTTTCCGTGATGCAAAGGTCTTCCCTAATCCTCCGCCCGAAATGGTGCAGGAAGATGGTTTTATCCATATCAAATTTTCTTTCACCGTGAACTACGCTCCCCCGGTTCTCGTGAATAGAAATTAGACCGCTTCACTATACAAAAGTTGAAGTCTAGTCTGCTTTAGTCCAGCCGCGGTCTTAAATTTCTGTCACTCGCCACAGTCCTTGCTAGAATGAAAGATATGAAAAAAATATTTTCTATCTGTGTTTTGGCCGTTTTGTTTATGTCCTCCCCTGCCCATGCTCTTTATACGGAATTGGGTCTTTCTTACGGAAGAAAAACGACTACTTTTGATGAAAACAACTCCTTTGATTCTGAATCTATCACCGGCTCTGTTTCGATTTATTTTCTAGAGCGTCTGGCCCTGGAGCTGAGTTACACAGATGCGCGCGGCTTGCGTGAGGAAAAAGCAAACTCTTCGGATCCTCAACGTACGACGACACAGAAATCCCAAATCATGGGTGCGGATCTTATCTTAGTGTTTGCTGATAAAAAATCCTTGTTCCAACCCTACATCAAGGGCGGCGGCGCACAGATCAGTCGCTTCCAAGAAGTTAAAATCGAAGGACAGGACTCTTATACTATCGAACCCGAAAATGCGACGGTTCCGAGTTACGGTGCGGGTTTAAAAATTCAAATGACAGAGACCTTCGGAATTAAGTTGAGCTATGACGTCTGGAAGACGCCGATTGGTGGTGGCATGCAGACGGATGACTCTTCAGTTCGTGCAGGCATCACTTGGGTGCTTTAAAAGTACTGATCTTAGCCACTCTTCTCATAAGCCTTACCGGATGCCAGATGGGTTATCTGATGAAATCCGGCATGGGGCAAATGCAACTGCTCAGCAGTCGGGTTCCTTTGGATGAAGCCCTCAAAGATCCTCAGCTTGAGGAAAATAAAAAGCAGAAACTGCGATTAGCACAAGAAGCCCGCTTGTTTGCAGAGCAAGAACTTCACCTGACGGCGACTAAAAACTATACTTCTTACGTTGAATTGGGCCGACCCTATGTCACTTATGTTGTCAGTGCGGCTCCCCGCTGGGAATTAAAACATTACCAGTGGTCTTACCCGTTCATGGGTAAGATGCCTTACAAAGGTTTCTTCAATGAAGCCGATGCTCAAGATCTTGAAAAAGAAATGCAAAAAGAAGATCTCGACACTTATATGCGCGGTGTTTCAGCCTATAGCACACTGGGATGGTTTAACGACCCTATATTAAGCTCTATGCTTCGCTACGATGATTACACCTTGGTGAACACGATCATCCATGAAACTGTGCATGCGACCTTGTATATTAAAAATTCTGCGGACTTCAATGAGCGCCTCGCCACCTTCTTGGGTAACAAAGGTGCCGAACAGTTTTATCTGAAGCGTGAAGGCTCGGACTCTCCGACGCTCAAAGAAATTCAAAATGAAAACTCTGACAGTAAGACGTTCTCGAAGTTTATATCTGCCGAATTAAAAAACTTAGAAACTTGGTATAAAAATCTGCCGTCCTCTGAACGCAACGAAACGCTACGTTTAAAACGCATCCATGAAATACAAGAAAAATTCGTCAAAGAAGTTCAGCCTCAGTTGCTGACAGACAACTACGCAAAGTTCCCTGAACTGAAGTTGAACAACGCCCGTCTGCTTGTTTATAAAACGTATATGCAAGACTTAAGCGAATTTGAAAAGCTCTATGAACTCGTGGGCTCGAATTACTCTCGCTTCATTGAAACATGTAAATCCTTAGAAAAATCAAAAGATCCAAACCAAGGTTTGAAAGATTTAATTCACAACCTGAGCGGCGCAAAATAGCCTAGTTGTTTTTTCCTGACGATGACTTCGTCTTTAAAAATTCGTATCCTCTTTCAAAGTTTCCGGAGGATTCAAATGATGAAGTTAGTTATTCTTTGTTGCGCATCCGCACTTCTTTTTTCCTGCACGACCACACCAAAACCTGAGACGCGTTTGCAGAAATTGAATGACGTCGGTGTCGTTGCACTTTTTGACGAAACTCTTCCCGTGAAATATGTGGGTACAAATAAGAACGCCAATAAAGAAATGTCCGCCAACATCAGTTCATGGTCCTTGAACCAAAGTGTCGCGGCGGAAATTCAGAATGGTTTGAAAGATAAAAACAAAAAAGTCTTCGCACTGAACGTGGACCCGGTGGTCATTAAAACTGGCAAAGAAACCGGGGCTCAGCTGAAAGACATTTACCTGGGCAATCGTTATCAAGCCCTTCAAGAGTATCTTGGTACCGAAGCAGAAAAGCAGGGAGCCAAATATCTTTTCGTTGTGCATCCGACATCTCTCGAATCCTATACCAACTATCGCGCAGGCTTTGGTTTCTTCTGTCAATCCACCGCAAATATCAAAGGTGACCTGCAGGGCTACACCCTGGTTCGTGCACAGCTTTGGAACGTGAAAACGAAAGAATTGGAAGCCAGCGTGAATATCACTCCGGAAGACTTATCATTTAACACCGGTAAGACTTGTGCGGAGGCGCTGAAACTTGGTCCTGATAAAGTCGCGACTTTGTACAAGGAGCAGATGCTGGAGCTAGCTAAAAAGTCAGCGGATCTAGTTTTAATTCGCACAGGATTGCAGAATTAACACTGATTGTTCACACACCATCGCCTCCTGGCAGTTGTATTGAGTACAATAGAGACAGATCAACCGTAGGAGGTGATATATGGCTAACCAAAACATGAACCAACAGAACCAGCAGTCTTCGAAAATCCCTTCTAAAGAACAAAACTTGGAAAAAGAGTCACGCAACCAAGGCCAACAACAACAGCAGCCTGGTAGCCAAAAAAGCGATCAACAGTTCCAAGGAAGTGTTGAAGACGATTCCGAAGAACAAGCTCCTTAGCAAAGCTGTTCCACGAAATTTTCTGAGATAATGTCATGGGAAGTGTTCCGCCGTAAAAGGCGAAACATTTCCCAGACCTAATAAACTTCTGTTTTACCTTTAAAGTGTTCCACGAGTCCGAATATTACGATTTTCCACATAGACATCATTTTTTCTCCTTGATACCCAGGCGGCATCTAAAGGAGAAACCCATGAAACAACTAATCACTATGGTAGCTGTTGTACTTTCTTTTTCTGCTGCAAACGCAGCTTCTAACTGTGTCTCTGAAATGATGCAAAAGACTCACGGTAACCGTGAACTAGCAACTCAGCTTTGCCGTTTGGGTGAAGCGACTTGCAACGTTTCTGAAATCATCAGACAGAACAACGGCATCAATTACGCTGACGCTATCCAATTGTGCGCAAAAGCAGCGGGCCCAGATCGTTCTGAGTTTGAAGCTTGCATCCGTTCAGGCAAAAACTACTCTGACTGCAACTAATTATTTTTCTTCGATAAGTTTTGGTGAAGGAAGCGATTTGCTTCCTTTGCCATTGCTTTCAGGATTTGCCAGCATGGACTTGATTCTGTTTGTTAAATCCTGCTTGATTACCAAATACTGAGCCATACGCTCGGAACCTAGAAGCGGTTTCAATTTATCAAACTCTTCTTCCCCCACACGTCCGTAACTTTGCAAAGTTTTACGATACTTTGAAAGTTCATCCTCTTTAAATTTTGCGGATGTTGCTTTCTGCATTTTTTCGACAGAAGCTTGCAACTCGTGATTGAGGTCGGCTTTTTTTTGATTCAGGCTTTTAACGATGTCGGTGAACTTTTTTTCTTCCACCGGAGTCAGCTTTAATTCGTCACTCATTTTCCAAATAAGCAACTCTTCCAACTGATTGCGCTTTTCCGCCGCAGACGCAGCGGAAACCAACGACGTGGAAAACAAAACTGAAATAGTGAAAAGAAAAATCAAACGCACTTTAATCACCCGACAATGGGTGATTAGCGTCCGCTTTCACCCATAATTTTATTGAATTTAGATCCTGATAAATTTTCGAATGATTCGCGAGCTACGTCCATATAAAAATCAGATTCGCTCTGAGTGCTGATTAAAGTCTGGGACAAGTCTTCTGGGGACAACAAGGCCTCAGCTACAATTCTTTCATGACCATCGCTCAATAATCCAACACGTTGCATGGACTGGTTAACTTTTGACACCTGAGTCAACAAGAGTGACGCCAAAATAAAAAGAGATGTTACACCGCCTGCCGGATAAAGCCATCCTCTCCAGTGAGAGCGCAAAAGATTTCGTGGTGTCATCAACACCGGAGCTGGCGCGATGGCCGTCTCCTCGACCTCGGCCATGATCTTGTCGTGCAGACGATTGAAGAAATCTTCATTCATCGGGAGTTCAAGATCATCGGCTTTCTTAAGTCCTTTTCGAACTTTATCTAATCGATCCATACGATCCATTGATTATCCTTCTGCTTCCGCAAATCTTTGATTCACTTCCATAAAGAAACCACCTACTTCTTCCGTCCAATTTTTGAGCTCTGCTTTTTGCTCAAAAGTTTGACGAAGTTTAAGGAGAGCGTGGCGGTAATTCGCCTTCGCAGTGTCGTAAGGACACTCCATAATATCGGCAATCTCGTTAAAGCTAAGGTCTTCGTAAACACGAAGGACCAACGCTGTTTTTTGTTTGAAGGGTAATTTCTCCACCTCTTGCTGAAGGATGTCAGCCACCGCCGTGTGAACCAGAGTTGTTTCAGCTTCAGCATCCACTGCCAGCTGCACATCATCTATGTCGACGGTATCCCTTTTCCACTCGCGGATTTTGTTTCGTGCTGTATTCACAGCAATCTGAAACAACCAGCTTTTAAAAGAAGCTCTGCCCTCGAAAGAGTTCAGCTTCTCGTAAGCTTTGATGAACGCTTCTTGCGTCACATCTTCCGCCGTGTCCATGTCCTTCACAAACCTCAAACTCAGTCGCAGCACACTTCTTTGATGTCGTTTCACGAGTTCGGAAAAAGAGCGTCTGTCACCAGACTTTACTTTTTCAACCAGTTCAAGATCCGATACTAAAAGATCTCTCTCCATACTTTGACTCGCTTCTGTCTAAATTCGGTTAACGTTCTGAATTTTTTTCCCAGTGAAGCCGCCTGGCCCCCCTCAGCTCGCGGTAAATTCGCCCCCAAACCCGCGCTGCCTACACTGTTTCGTTAATGCAACGTTGATGCCGAAGAAAGGTGGTCAAAATGGCTCTAAATATATGAAATAATTTAGGAATTACGCATTTTGTTATAACACGCATTAGCAAAACTTATGGGTCCGGGCCTTGGTCTAGGAACACGACGACACTGGAAAGATTTCTGAAAGGACCGGGGCCCTCTGTGGGAAATAGTGGAAGTCTGTTAAAACTGCGCTCATGAAAAATATCGGACTTTTACTAACCGCAGTGTTCTTTTGGGGGTCGGCGTCACTAGCTCAAGCTCTTCCGGAAGAAGGTGCACTTCGCCACCTTATGCTCGATCAAAAAGATGAACTTTTTTATGATCGCGGCGTGATTCCGGCTAACCAATCGAGCTCTTTATGTGGTCCTACCAGTGCCGCGAACTGGTTGCAGCTTCAGGCACAAACATTTTCTAAAGAGGAGTTGGTAGAGCTTATTAAAGAAACCGGAGAAGCGCTGCGCCCTCATTATATAGAGATCAATCGCGGATTGCTTGAAACGGACTTGGTTCGCTTTTTAAAGATTCTTGATACTAAATTGAATATCAAGCGAGACTTCGTTATCAAAGGCCGCACGAATTTTAATATCGATGAAGTTTGGTCAGACAAAGTTCAGATCTTGATGTTGAACTATACTGAAATTCGCCCACAAAGTCCTGCAGGCCGCGGGGGACGCTTTCCTCCGAGACGAGACATCCCTTTTCCTGATGACATGCTTAATGACAACCCTCCCGTACGAGGAAACCATTTCGTCCTGAAGGTTTTTGCAGATAAAGAAAAAGGACTGATTGGTGTGATCGATCCAGAAAGTCCGACACGCTACAGTTGGCTTCAAGCCGGCTCTGGGAACTTAGTTCGTCCCGTCAGCCGCGAAGACTTTAAAGAGTTCGCCTTCGGTATTCCCTTACGTTGGACTGTGCTAAGCCTGATTGAAGAAAAATAATCTGGGCAAAAAAAGGGCCTCTTTTCAGAGGCCCAACACACATAGGAATCAAAACTCATTTCTGATTCAAATAATTATTCAAGACAAAGCAAAGAACCCAAGGATGCTGGTGGCATTGGGTAGATTTGTTCGCGTTGGATGTTCGCGATCAAATGACCTGTGACTCCGCGCTCAACTTCCACAAGAAGTTTACCGTCGCCTTTGCGAGACTCTTTACACTGATATACGGAAGTTTTATCGGCCAGCTTTGATTTCTTGCTGTCACGACAGTGCAGGCTGATTGTATCTTCGCCGATAGTCAAAAGGCCTTGCTTTAAAGTGACGGCATAAGTGTCACGGATTTCAAACACAACTTGGATATCATCAATTTTTCCTGTGCAAACTGCATGAACTACCGGTGTTTGAGCTTGAGCTGAAAACGCAGTCAAAAGAGTGATAAGAGCAGCGCTAAGTTTCATGGCATTCCTCCGAATGTTTCGGAAGAAGTCTTAACAAATCTTGCCTCAGACGGTAAGAGAATTCTCTTCCCAGGAGGTTCTTTCAAAAGAGCGCCATTTTTTGTACCCGCATTGGGTCAAAGTAAAAAGCCTCCGAATTGGAGGCTTTTTCGCGGAAATTTATGGAGCAATCGTGACCCGGTTACGTCCACCCTGCTTCGACTGATAGAGAGCCTTATCTGCGCGGTCGTAGATCTGAGTCCACTCAGTTTCTTGCGGTAATTTTGTGGCTACGCCCACGGAAATTGTGACAGGAATCTTTTTATTTTCAAAAACGAACTCATGAGCTTCAATTGTTTGGCGAATACGCTCTCCCACCTCACCGGCTGTCTTTGACGGAGAACCAGAGAGAAGAAGAACGAATTCCTCTCCACCATAACGAGCGAAAAAGTCATTAGAGCGAATTAATTTAGTGATGACAATCCGGCACAACTCTTTAAGAACGTGGTCCCCACCGGGATGACCGTAGTTATCATTGATTTTCTTAAAGTGATCAATATCGAATGTCACAAGGCTCAACGGCTCGTTTAAAACTTCAGCCCGTTTCATCGCCTCGGGTCCCTTTTCAAGAAGGGCTCCTTTAGAATGCGCGCCTGTTAAAGCGTCTTTTTGAGCGCGCTCGTACATAGCCGCATTTGTCATCGCTTCGATGCTTCCTTTTTCAAGGAATTTGAAGATGACATTGCCGGTTTTAATTTGGTCGTTATTTTTTAAAAGACATGAAGCCAATGGCGGGATGACTTGACCATTCACGATGGTTTTATTTGTAGAACCCAAGTCAATCACCGACACTTCACTGCCATTGACAGCAAATTTGGCATGGGAACGACTTAAACTTTTATCGTCGATATAAACTTGGCTTTCCACCGAGCGGCCGATCACGATATCGTTCGCGGTGATAGGATATTGCTTCCCCACGTATCCAGGAGGACCAATCAAAACAACAATCGCCGGTGGAACTTCGTCGGCCTCTTTCAGACGACCACGGAAAGTGTCACTGGCGACAATACTGGTTTTTTCTAAGTTGTCATTGGAAGAATCATCGTTGTGAGCCATAGAGGAAAGTATAAGTCTCCTCTACGACTGATGACAATCAAGCTTTCTTCAATTTCTCTTTCGCTAGTCTCTTGCCTAGCTCTACACCTGGTTGGTTGAAGGCGTCGATCTGCAAGTATTCACCCAGGCCGGCAACAACGAGTTCCCAGAACATGAACATGTAACCTAACGTATGTTCGTCTAAGACCTTCGTCTTAAGAGTCAATGTCGACACTCCGTTCTGAGTAAGTGCCTCTTGTGTGGCCAAAGCTTCTGCCCTCAAGAGCTCACCCATCGTGCGACCTTCAAGATCCTTGGTTTCATTGAACTGTGCTTTTTTCAAACGCTGCGATCCTGCTTCCGCTTCTTCGATGCGCATGAAGATCACAAACTTATCGCGATGACCTTCCATCACTTGTTGCAAGATGGAGTGCTGATCAGAAGCTCCCACTGCGGACATCGGAGTGCTGGCACGAGCTGCGGGACCACCATCCCGACCGTGCGCTTTGCCTAAAGACTCCGCCCACAATTGCTGAAACCAAGCTCCGAAGTTTTTTAAACGTGAACCATAGAACCACAAAAGAGTGATCCACTCTTCACGCTTATAACTTTGCGCCACTTGCGCCATTGTCTGAGTGACAAGGGCCGTGTCTTGCAAAGCACGCATCGCGCCCACGCGAAACTTTTCAAGATCCAATCCAAGATAAGCTGCGGGCATCATTCCAACAGGTGATAAAACAGAAAAACGTCCCCCAACGTCTACGGGGATTTCACACATTGGAATGTCATTCTTTTTAGCCCATTGAACAAGCGTATTGTCTTTGCTTTCAGAGATAACAACACTTTGAGAAGCCAGATTTAGATTTTCTTGCTTGTATATCTGATCGATGAATTCAAGAGAGCATAAAGATTCAATTGTCGTTCCACTTTTAGAAATGAAAACCCAACCGACCTCTTTCAGATCACCCAGTTCCTCCATCAAAGTTTCAAATTCCAAAGCATCGACGTTGTCGACGAAGAACATGTTCTTCGCGCGGAAGACTTCAGCCAATACACGATTGCCTAGTGAGCTTCCACCAAGACCGACAACTACCAACTGTTTAAAGCGGCGGCTGAATTCTTGACCGACTTTGTGAGATTGCTGCCACAAAGGAATGCGCTCGACCAATTGAGGGAAGCCAATGTCCTTCCGGTGTAAAAAGATTTTTAGAGATTCCTGGCACTTTTGCAGGATGGAATCATCGAGTTTATGACCAGCTTGAACTATTTCCAACATACGTCCGCCTCATTGTAAGAGAGGCCAGTATAGTTGGCCTCTAAGAAATCGCAACGTCTTCTTCGATACGATGATAACCCTTCCACTCTTTTAAGCGACCGCGAGGGCGACCACCGTCTTCAGGGTACTCAATCAGTACATAAGTAAGCTTTGTGATTTTACCAAGAGACACAATATCCAAAGATGTGATCTCCGTCCATGTTCCCGAGTTAAAATATTCTTTATTCTCGGACCACTGGCGGTATTGGTAAACATGGGTGTGGCCAAAAACAACAGTGTGCACGCGGTCATCGTGAAGAATTTTACGCGCCGATTCACTTAAATCAGGAAAGATCGCACTTTCCGCAATGACTTTGATAATGCGCTTCAACGGATAGTGACGACGTGGATCCTTGATGAAAGCACTTTTGGCAAAATAAAAAAGCGCCATGAAAAACGCGCGAATCATGGTTTTGGTTTCATTCATCAAAGACCAGCGCACCATTTTTCCAAACGGGCGGATTTTATCCACGTGCGGATAATGTTGTTTGATCTTTAACACCACTTCCAAAAAAAAGTGGGAACCAAAAGGCAGATTCAAAATGGGCTCCACCAGGTCTTTCTTCAGGAAAAACTTTTTGGGGTCCATACGGTTTGCGGCTTCATGCATATGACCATGCTCAATATGCACGCCATCAAAGAAGTACACGATGTTTTTATAACGGATAGGCGTGCCAATCACTTGGTTTAAGTAAGCACGACACGCAGGCCACAGCATACCTTGATCGTGATTTCCCACGATGTACGTTACGGTGTTGTTCGGCTTAGAGGCAAATTCAGCCAACGCTTTAAAAACGTTTTCGTGGCCTTTAACGATCTCTTTTAAAATTTCCAGAGTGACGGATTCTGTGATGACCGAAAGAAAATGTCCCTTGTAATCACACTGCAGAAAGTTAAGAAAATCCCCATTTATGATAAGTTCCACTTCGTAATCGCGATACACACCCGAAGAATAGTAATGGATGAACTCCACCAACTTTTCCCCATAGTAGAACTCTTCTAAAGAGTTGATTCCGCCTTGTTCCAATAGACGACCTTTCCCCAGATGGAGGTCGCTCACAATCACTTTGATTTTTTTAATAGGAGCGGGTTTCACCGCGACGGCGGTCTCGTTGCTCTCTTCTGGGGAAGCAGATTCCATACTACTCAGCTTTCTTCAGTGGAACGGCACTTTCCTCTTTAGCTTCCAAGTTCGTCAAGGCTAAACGCAGAGCACGCTCTGTACGTTTGACCTGATCTTGGTTGGCCTCGATAGTCTTGTTAAGCTCAAGACATTTCTTACGGTAATTATCGAGTTCCTGAGAGAGCTGATCAATCTTTCTTTTCTGTTCTAAAATATACTCATCTTTGGACCGAACAAGAGCCGACTTCTCTGCCCGCAGCAGTTCCAGACGGTTTTCAAGTTCTCGTTCGCGAACGCGGATCTTTTTAAAGTCAGATTTAAGTCTAGTTTCCAGTTCTTCAACTTTAATACGCGCCTTGGCAACTTCGTTTTCTTTGTACTGAAGATTGCCTTTTAAAATAAGAATTTCACTTTGCGCGGATTCTTGAATCTCGGCTTTTTCTTTTTCTAAAGCCGTAATGCGAACTGTCAGTTCATCTGTGCGAGAACGAATGATTTCACCAGCCGAAGCCAATTCTTCATTATCGCCACGAAGATGTTCTACTTCTTTTTCAAGTTCAAGAATGCGTTGTTGCGCCAGCTTTAGGTTCTCGGCCTGAGCTAAGCTGGCATCCACAGAAGTCATTACGTTGGCAGAGCCACGGCTTCCGCGGAAATTACCTACGCTGACTTTGACATCCACATCGGCAGACTTGCGCGCACCCAAACGAGCATTGGCAAAGCCATCAACAGCCACAGTTTTATCGGCGTCAGAGTTTGTCGACGCGACCGAAGATGTCACATTGAAATCTTGCTGAATGGAAACCGTTTTGTCTTCACCACCACTGGCCTGACCACTAAAGACCGGACGAGTAGATTCATCTTCTGAAGATGAATCGTCAGACGAGAGGTCCGGCGTCGGAGGAGAAAACAATTCATCGGAAGACTGGTATCCCCCACCCGCAGAAGGGCCTTGATAGCGTTCTTCCTCAGCGGTAGGAGCCCCATTGACCATAAAACGCTCAGAAGGTGGCAAATCACCAAAGCCTTCGGGCATATCGAAATCTTCTACGGGAACTTCTTCTTCAGAAGAGGCTTCTGCACCCCCGGTAAACTCAGAGGCATCAAGATCTTTCTCTAAACCTTTTTCTAAGTTGTCCCACAGATTATTTCCCGCGCTGGTATTTTCCACGCGGTGAGCTTCATCTTCCAACGTTGGCAGACCAGAAAAATCATCCTCCGATTGCCCCGCATGATACGAAGAATCGGCCTGAATATCCTTAAGATCATCCATCAAGGACTCAATAAGGTTTTCCGCGGCTGAAGATTTCTTTTTCTTTTTGCTCATATCTATAGGGAAATATCGGAATTTTTCCTGGTCCCCTTTAAGAATAAAACAGAGTCGCTCCCATATCAGGATGAAGGTCTTGAAAGTCTCATTTTAAGACGCCCCCGTCCTTCTTCCTGTGGCCGAAAACAAGGTGAGTTGGCCACCGATCATAAGTCCCAGTCGCGTTTACATAGGAGCCGAAACACCATACTGTTTATATAAACAAAGGATATTTATGACGTCACTTTCTGTCGAATTCACCGAGAGAATGTCGGGATTCGTAGTCCCAAAAAAGTTTGTCTTGTCACCAGGCAAACCCCTTTCACATTCTGATTTTTTGATTGAAAATGATCGCTTTGATAAGCAGCCATTTGAGTTTACGGTGACGATCAAAGTGCCCAATCTGGACAAGTTCTTGGACGATCACAGCACGCCCTCCCAGATGTATGGCAGAATCACCGATTTCCGATTTCGCGAAGAACTGCGCATTGAAAAAGGTTATTTTCAACTATTCACATTGCCAGCCGCCAGTCCACATTTCGATACAGTTAAAGAGATGCACTACACTCTTTTTCTAACCGACCGTGAAGGGAAGAAATGGACCTTTTTTGGTTACAAAGCCATCTTAAAAGAAGATCTTTCCGAGTTATGGAACCAAACGACGACTTTGTACTATTATCTTTGGGAAGGGCATTCTCCCTTTGATAATTACAGCGATAAAGAAGTGCACGCTATCGGAAGTTTACGTATTTCACTGAGTGACTTCTTAACTCAAATGAAAAGTTTTAAAACCAACGCTTCCTCCTTCCTGCAAGAAAAAGAAGCTTTGATGAAATACTTCAAGGCTTTCACTGACACTCTTTGGGAAAGCTACGCTCCCTTCATCTTCACCACGACTTCGGCTCGCTGGAATGAGCACCAATACCCTATGCACACCACTCAAGGTGTCGCCCTAGGTGAAAAGACTCTTCATCCTCTTGACACTCGCGATGGCCTGACAATTTCCGTGCAAAGATTTAAACATCAAGAGTCTAAGAATGTGGTTTTGCTGCTCCACGGCCTCACGACTTCGACAGACATGTTTATCATGCCTGAGCACCAAAACTTAGTGAATCAACTTCACGCTTCTGGATATTCCGACGTGTGGTCCCTGGATTGGCGCGGAAGTGGAAGATTCACTTACAATATGACTCCGCATCGTTACACGATTGATGATGTGGCGAAATACGACATTCCGCGCGCGGTGGATTTCATTCGCGAATCATGCGGCAACGATGTGAAGATCCACGTGATAGCTCACTGTGTAGGATCTCTGTCTTTCATGGCCTCTTACGCCGCAGGATACGTAAAAAATATTGCGAGCATCGTGGCGAATAGTGTTTCGTTGACTCCAATGGTTCCTTGGCAAGCGATGGCCAAGATGATGGTGGGGCCCGAAATCTTAGGACAAGTTCTGGGATATCCCTATGTGTCTCCGAAAATTCCCTATCATCCCGGCCGCGCTTTGGGTCGCTGGCTGTACTGGATGGAGCGCAGTTTGCGCCGTGAATGCAAAGAGCCCGCTTGTCATATGGTGAGCTTTATGTGGGGATGGGGCTTCCCTGCGGCTTTCAATCATCGCAATATTCACCCTGTTACACATCGACGTTTAATGGATTTATTTGGCGGCACAAGCTTTCACTACCACAAGCACATTCGCAAAATGCTGTTAGCGAAAGCTTCGATTTCATTCGATTCAAAAACCAACTATTTGGAAGAGATGAAGAAACGAGACATGCCTCCGACCCTGCTGATTTCGGGAGCGGAAAACCATATTTTCCCGAACTCAAATAAAACGACGTATGAAATTTTAAGTCAGACGAAAAATGCTTCAAAGGTGTCCTATAAAGAGTTTACCAACTACGGTCATCAGGATATCTTCATGGGGCAGTATTGCCATAACGAAGTTTTTCCTGAACTGATTGAATTTTTAAAACAACATTCCGGTATTTCTGGTGTCGAAACCCGCAAGCTTCGTATTGCGTGAGGAATTAAATGAAGTACGACTATGACTATATCGTGATCGGGTCTGGCTTTGGCGGATCCGTGATGACGTGCCGACTTGTTGAAAAAGGTTATAAAGTTTGTTTGCTTGAGCGAGGTCGTGAATGGAAAATGCATGAGTTCCCGCGACGTCCACATGAAATTCGCAAGAACATGTTCTGGGACCCCATCGATAATAAATATGGACTGATGGAAGTTCGCGACACTCCGGAAAGTGACGTGATGACGATCACCTCCAGCGGATTGGGTGGCGGCAGCCTGATCTATGCGAATGTTTTATATAAAATGCCCGAAGAGTTTTTTAAAGGTTGGCCCGGCAACATCAGTCGCCAGATGCTAGAGCCCTACTATGATCGTGTTCTAAATATGATGGAAGCAAAACCCTATCCGTACGACACACATCCTTATTACCGCAACACACCTAAAACGACCTTGCTGAAAAAGCTTGCCGACGAAATGTCAGCCCCACTAGGAACGACTGAAAAACCGACGATGGTATTCCCTCCGATTGCCGTGCGCTTTGAAGGAAAATTTCCGGGACATCAAACCCGGAATATTCACGGTGCTCTTCAATCTCGTTGTAATAAATGCGGTGACTGCGACATTGGATGCAATATCCACGCAAAGAACACCTTGGATCTAAATTATCTTTTCCGGGCGCGAAACCTGAAGGAGGCCGCTTACAAAGCAGAGGTTCGCACTCACGCGGAAGTCACAAAAATCGAAAAGAAAGACGATCACTACATCGTAACCTACGTGATCCCTGAGTTCCCAATGCAGGAAAACAGGTTCACGGCAAAAAATGTCGTGCTGGCGGCAGGCTCCTTGGGTTCTACTTCATTACTTTTAAAGATGAAACGATATGGTCACTTGCCACTTCTAAATAAATGGTTAGGAAAAAGATGGAGTGGCAACGGGGATTTCATCTCTTTGATCTTTAAATCCAAACACAATGTTGACGGAACTAACGGCCCCGTTATCACCGGATCCATCGAGTATAAATACAATGACTATGCAGATGGATATCCTCACGGAATGTTTATACAAGAGGCGGGATACCCGGTGGGTTTTGCTTGGTTTTTGTCCGGCAAGGTGCCTCAGTTCAGCGGGTTTGCGGGTTTAGCCACAATGGCTGCTCATCATGTTAAAAAGTACATTTTTAAAGTCCTAAAAATTTCCGGTCACGATCAGATCAACATCGGCGACGAAATGGCAAAAAGCATCGACCGAGCTGAATTTACCAAACGTTGCCTGGTTCTTTTAGGCATGGGTCGGGATAAACCCGACGGCGAAATCCAGTTGCGCGATGACGATCAGGCATTGATTCGCTGGAAGATCGACGAAAGCGAGGTCCACTTCACGCGCATTCGTTCCGAGATGAAAAGATTGGCCGAGATGGTTGATGGAGTTTACGTCGAAAATCCACTGACTCACTTAAAAAAAGTAATTTCGGTGCATCCTTTGGGTGGGTGCCCTATGGGTGATTCAGAGCAAACAGGTTTCGTGAACACAAAAGGCGAAGTGTTTGGTTATCCCGGACTTTATGTTGTCGATGGAAGCATCCTTCCCACTTCAACGGGAACCAACCCTTCTTTAACTATTGCCGCGATGGCTGAATATATCGCTGAGCAAATTCCCGAAAAGCACATCACTAAGATCCGGGAAGAAATGGAAGCTTAGATCATCACATCGACAAAAGCTTTATAAAATCCGCCGGAACATTTCTGAACGTCATTATAAAGTTTCGTCGCTCTAGCGGCCTCTGCCGAGGTCGCCCGGTTCGCCGGAGGGTTCGAACTCGTCGCTGGAGTCGAAGAGACTCTTGTCGTCGTTGAAGGCTCATTGACAGATGTTTTTGCAGATGAAGTCGGCTTCTTAGGTTCTTCGGTCTGAGAATTCGCTTTTTCGCTGGCCTTAGGCTGTTCCGCACTTTGTTTGGGGGGCTCTTGATTTTTCTTTACTGGCTCTTCGGGATGAACGGTGCCGAAATCATATTTCTTGTAAGCAGGAGCTTCTGTTTTCGTCGCTGTCGACGACGAAGTCGTGTTATATCTTCCGGAAGCTTTTAATGTATTGTCATAACGCTTACGCAGACTTGAATCCATCAATGTGTCGCGCGTGGTATTAAGTTTCGCCGTAACCTGGCTCATCACTTGCGATTTAACGGGGTCGCCTTGAAAGCGATCCGGATGATAAGTGCGCACTAAACGCCGATACGCATTCTTAATGTCCGCATCAGAGGCATTCGGCGCAACACCTAAAACATCGTAAAGAGATGTGTTCCTATTGAGTATTCGTTTCGCCTCTTCCACTGTTTGAGCATAAGTTTGAAAAGAAAATGTCAGACTTAATAGAAGAATAATATTTCTAATTCTCATCGGCAAACTCCGGACTGAGTGGATTCACGAATGGATTTAGCGACGCGATCCGGTTTTTCTTTAATCAAATCTAAAACCTCTTTGCGCTGTTGTGCGGGAAGATCTGAAAGATACCCTAAGAATGTGCCCATTTCTTCCGAGCTGACTTGCTTTGACGAATCCTCTAAAACTTTCAGAGCCTTCTTGTCAGACGAGATTTCTTTGAGTGAGGCCGACAAGGCTTGGACAGTTTCTTTTTCGACCTTAGTGCCCTCCGAGGCCACTTTGCTTGCGGATCCCAGTTTAGATGCCGCCGCCGCATTTTTCATATATTTAAATCCGGCGCCAAGCGGCACGATAGAGACGGCGGAAAAGCCAGCCTCTGCCAATTCGTCATAGGCCCTCTCGGTCGCCTGATCCGCGCGTTTCATGTTCGATGACGACGCCTCTGAAAAACCTGCAGACCTTAAAGTTTGAGCTTCGATAAATGAAGAATGAGACTTAGAAGAAGAATACAAAACTTCTCCACCAGCAGTCACTGTCCCCGCTAGAGCAGCCCCGGCAGCGACCGTTGTTAAAGCAGATGCCGCCGTTGCGCTAGAAACCACCATGGCCCCGACACCCGCACCAATGCCGGTCGCAAGTAAAACACCGCCGACCACAAGACCACCCCAAAAAACGGCCTTGTCGATAAATGCTTTCTTAGAAACACCTTCATCATAGCTCTGCAAAGAGCGACAAAGAAGTTCGTAGCTTTCAGGATTTTCTAACATATATTGCGCGGTGGCTGCGGGATTACTGACGACCAACTGTTGCAAAGCTTCGTCTGAAGAGGTCTTAGCCAGATCCTCAAGATACTTTTGATGTTTGTCCAGTTCCCCTTCCACTTCTTTAAGAGCGGAATGAACGTTGGCTCCGGTAATGACATTTCGATTCGATCGTTTTTTGATTGCTTGGGTATATAACAGAAGTTCAACACCGGCTTTCGGAGGAGAGTCCTTCAGATCTCGCTCTTTTTCCATCAGTTCCACAGCCGTATCAATGGCATCTTGAGATTTCACATTCTTCCAATAGCTTCGAGTCTGCTGCACCTGTGACTGCGCGATAGATAATATTCTTTTCTGGCTTTGAACTTTTTGATGTTCAACCAGATCTTTTGCAAAAAGCAACTCAGGAGCCTGTTCGCGGCACGGGTCGTAGCTAGAAAGATCTGCCGCGGCTTTGCCGTTCAAAGCAGCAATTAAAGCTTTTTGCACTTCTTGAGAAGCTTCCTCTTTGACGGCGCACTTTTTCAGCTTTTCTTGTAAGGAGACAACATTTAAAAGGCCTCGGCCCTGACTTAAGAGTTGCTTTCCTTCCTTTGATTCCGAAATCTTTTTGTTGGCGGGATCCTGTACGAACTTTTCGAAAGAAGTTTTAAAGGCCGCAGTCACCGCCGGATTTTCGATATTCGCGGCCGCCCAGCCAATTTGTTTTGAAAGCACAGCTTCATTAGCTTGTGAGTGCGAACTCCAAGAAAGAAGGCCGCACATAACCAGAATGTTCATAACCAAAACTAAACGCATATCTATATAAGATATCGCGTCTTGATCAGGATTTAAGTTGGATTTAGAGAGAAAAAAGGAACTCTGGACAATAGTCCCAGAGAGTCCGAAAAACTCTCTGGGAAAATCGGTATTTTTTAAAGCGTGATTACTTTTTTATAGTCAGCCAAGCGTCTTTCGACGTCGCCCAAAGTCACTTTAGAAAGCGCACGAACGGAGAAGTCTTGGATCGTGTGGCTGGCCATCATAGAACCCATGATGCAGGCCTGTTTCAAGTGAGCCAATGTTGGCTTGTCTTTTTGCGCTGCCAAGTAACCGAAGAAGCCGCCAGCAAAAGTATCGCCAGCACCCGTGGGATCGACCACCGTCGGAATCGGCATTGCTGGAAGGATGAAGTATCCTTCTTCCTTCGTGTACATCGCAAAACCGTACTCACCCCGTTTGATAACAACAGCTTGAGGGCCCATGGCTGTGATCAACGGTGCCGCCGAAATGGCATTCGCCGCTCCCGTTAACATTTTTGCTTCACCTTCATTGATAAGAACAAGGTCCACTTTCTTAAGAACTTCGATCAACTTTTCTTTTTTGATCGAGATCCAGAAGTTCATTGTATCCATGCCGACAAATTTTGGTGACTTCACTTGCTCAAGAACCTGCAATTGCAATTCCGGAGCAATGTTTGCCAAGAAAACGAAAGAGGAATCTTTGAAGTGTTCTGGCAATTGCGGATTGAAATGTTCAAAAACGTTTAAATCTGTTTTTAACGTCTTTGCTTCGTTCATATCGCCTTCATAAGAACCGGCCCAGTGGAACGTCTTACCCGCAACTTTCGAAAGACCGCTTAAGTCAACGCCGCGAGAATTCAAAAGCTCGTAGTCTCCTTGATCATAGTCTTCGCCCACAACACCGACCACACGCACCTTAGAAAACAAAGAAGCGGCCAAAGAGAAGTAATTTGCGGAACCACCCAAGGCGCGGTCCACTTTTCCTGACGGAGTTTGAATGGAATCGTAAGCCAAACTTCCAACGACTAAAATCTCTGACATAAAACTATTGCTCCTGTTGTGATGCCGCTGAGTTTTCTAGCATCTCGCGTTTGTATTTTGGTAGACCTGCTAATTTTGAATTCGAAATGTCCATAGAAACAGGCTTATTTGGAACTTGGCTTGTTAACTGGCCACAAGCCGCGAAAATATCACGACCCATAGAGCGACGAAGTAAAACGTGAGCTCCAAGACGCATCAATTCAGAGTGGAAAGCCTCCACCGCTTCATCTGAAGGACGCTCATATCCTGAACCTGGATGTTCGTTGAACGGAATGATGTTGATCTTGCACGGAACGTCTTTCACCAGCTTCACCAACTGACGTGCGTGTTCGATTTGATCCGTCACACCTTTTAACAACACGTACTCGAAAGTGATTTTATCTTTCGTGATACGGTAATGTTCTTTACAAGCGTTCAAAAGCTCTGTTGTGTTCCACTTTTTATTGATCGGCATAACTTGGGTACGAATCTCATCGGTCGGGCCGTTTAAGCTCACCGCCAAACGAACTTTCGCTTCTGAAACTCTCCACATCTCCGGAACGATACCGGATGTAGAAACCGTGATTTTCTTACGAGACAAGTTGATGCCCCATGGAGAATGTAAAACGTCGATAGTTTGGAAAACCGCTTCTGGATTGTCCAAAGGCTCGCCCATCCCCATGAACACGATATTCGTGATACGTTGACCTTCACCCAAACGATCATGCACCTGCATGAATTGGCCGACGATCTCTTCTGTGCGCAAGCGACGTTTTAGTTTTTGTTTTCCGGTGAAGCAGAACTTACATCCAATGTTGCAGCCCACTTCTGAAGAAATACACAAAGTCAGACGGTCTTCAGATGGAATGACGACGGCTTCCACGCTGTTGCCACCACCCATATCAAAGAGAAGTTTTTGTGTTCCGTCGACAGACTTTAAGTGAGTCAGTACTGGAGGAAGATCAAAAGAAAGAATTTGTGGCAAAGACGCACGGAATTCTTTAGACAGATTCGTCATTTGTTCCGGATCAGTCACTCGTTGCTCGTAAACCCATTTAAAGATTTGTTGAGCACGGAATTGCTCTTTACCTTTGCCTTTAAGATAAGACTTTAGGCCCTCTAGTGTCAGAGAGTAGAAGTTCACCGGCTTGTTTTCGAGGGGTTTTGCGACGTTGTCGTCAGAATAGTTCACAGGCGCGCTAGCTTGAGTGGTGTTAGCACCATCATTCAATTCCATCTTCGGGGCTCCTTGGCTTGTTACAGCCATGCTTATTACAGCTGGGACCTTGTCAGTCCCTTTGGTTAAGGATTTATGTGGGCTCCGTTTGTAGCATAGCAACCCTTTATTTCCTAGGGATTTCACTAAATTGAGCAGGACTCCCAAGCATTTTCTACATATTATGCCTGCCCGATAGACACGTCGGGCACGACCTATTCCAAAGCCGCATAATTAGTTGCCCTTGTCTTCCTAGGGAGCGGTCTTTATAGTGGGTCTCATGATTTGGCCCTTTATTTTTCTCTCTTATGCGAGCTTGTTTGTATTTGGTCTGACTGACAATATCAGGGGCCCTCTTTTTCCGGAGATCTTGAAGCAATTCGGAGTCAGCGACTCGATGGGTTCTTTGATGTTTGCGTTAAGCAATATCTCTGGATTTATTGCGAGTTACGGCTGTCGATATATGTTACGACGTTACGACCGCCTGAGTGTTCTTCAAGGCGGCGCCGTAGGTCTAATGTTGTCCATGTGGGGATTAGCCGCATCCCCAATCTTTCCCATGTTCCTCGTGTGTAGTTTCGTCTATGGGTTGTGTTTGGGTATCTTAGGTTTGGTGCCAAATATTCTGGTACCCATGGGTTCAACACCCCAGAAAAAACAACAGATGCTTTCAGGTCTTCACACGATGTATGGCCTAGCAAGTTTAATGGCTCCTTTATTGGCCGCCGGTATGGAATATATCACAGGAAGCTGGCGCTGGACGTTTGCTGCGGCCTCATTAGCACCCATGATTTTTGTGGGTTACACCTTTCACCCAAGTCATAAGTCGCTTCACACGAAGGCCTCTTTTTCTCCAGAGACTCACAAAGCCAATAAAAAGAAAAACTTTAAGCCCCAACTTTTCCTAGCTGTGATGCTCAGTTTGGCGGTCGCTGCTGAAATCATGGTCTCATCGCGCTTAGCTTTGTACATGCAAAGAACTTGGAACTATGACATGGAATCCGCAAGTATCTATGTCACCTATTTCTTTATCGCGATGATGCTTGGAAGATTGTTGTTCGCCGTTGTCCACTTCAAACGCTCGCCGCAATTTCTGCTTTCAGCGTCTTTAGTGTTAACCGCGATTTGCATCCTGGGAGGCGTCTTCATCCATCCGTTATTCCTCACTGGAACCGGATTTATGATCGCGCCCTTTTATCCCCTCGCCATCTCATGGATCTCTTCTGAATTCCCTGAAGATTTAGATACGGCCGTTTCGTATATGATGGCGACCGACTCAATGATGTTAATCATCATGCACTTAGCAATCGGAAAACTCACCGACCTCTTCGGCATCCGCGAAGCCGTCCTCTTCGGCCTAGTCTTCGTCGTCGTTTCCCTCTTCATGGTCAACACCTACAAATCCATCTTCAAACGCCACAAAGAAGAAAAACACTCACATTTCCACCACCACGACACCCACGCCCCCGCCAAATAAAAAATTAAACCAAACTCACATCTCATCGGCTGGTCAAAAAGGTCCAGCCGCAAGGCGGAAGGCTTCCAACGCAGTCGGATGGGCCTTTTTCACCAGCCGACTAGGAAGGGCGTTGGTTCTGTGGCATACTCGCTTCTTATGACTCGTGAATTTCGTAAAGACATCCGCGGTCGTGGAGCCAGTAGCAACGTCACCAATCGTTACGACTCACTCAAATACGAAGCTACCGAAGAAGATTTCGACAATTATCTTGAGGACGAAAAAGCTCTTCTTAAAACGGAAGTTCTGAAAGATTCTTCACGCACGATTATCACGGAAAACAAAAGCCCGGACATCGGCTTCACATTTTCTATCAACGCGTATCGCGGTTGTGAACACGGCTGCGCGTATTGCTATGCTCGTCCGACACACGAGTATTTGGGCCTTTCCCCAGGTTTGGATTTTGAATCTAAAATTTTCGTCAAAGAAGAAGCACCCAAACTTTTGCGCGAAGCTTTGATGAAGCCTTCGTGGAAACCTGCTGTCATTGCAATGAGCGGCATCACCGACTGCTACCAGCCTCTAGAAAGAAAGATGCAGCTGACTCGCGGTTGTTTGGAAGTTTTGTTGGAGTTTAAAAATCCAGTGTCGTTAATTACAAAAAACGCTTTGGTCACTCGCGACGTCGATATTCTTTCGCAGATGGCCGCTTATAACGGCACCTTGGTTTTCCTTTCAATCACTTCTTTGAATGATGACTTGGTTCAGATCTTAGAGCCCCGCACGTCAAGGCCCGCCGCTCGTCTTAAAGCTATCGAGACTTTGGCGAAAGCCGGCGTTCCTGTGGGCGTCAACGTCGCCCCTTGTATTCCAGGATTGAATGATCACGAAATGCCCGCGATCTTAAAGGCAGCAAAAGACGCGGGGGCTCAGTACGCAGGCTATGTGCCATTGCGGCTTCCTTCTTCCGTGCTGCCTATCTTTGAAGAGTGGCTGGAAGTCCATCAGCCGTTAAAAAAGGAAAAAGTTTTAAACTCGGTGCGTGATATACGCGGCGGCAAATTGAATGACGCGAACTTTGGATCGCGTATGCGCGGGGAAGGGCCTCGAGCTGACCAAATGGCGCAAATGTTCAAGCTTTATACTCGCAAATACGGTTTAAATGTGAAAAAGTTTGATCTCTCCACCGAGCACTTTCAGCGTCGTGGTGATCAACTAAAATTTGATATTGAATAGTGATGAGAAAAATAAACCTGGATCTTAAACAATTTGCATTGCCCGCGCCTCGTGTTGGTAGCATCGAGACGCATTCAGGCTATGGCCCGATTCCTACAAGCGGGCAAGAAGTGCATGTTACGATTCAACGTCAGCGTGTCCGAGAAAACCCGGGCTACACGCCCGAAAAGAAATTAGTTCACTCTTTTGAGGCAGGTCCTTATGAATTTGTCGTCTCGGGCCGAGCTGATGGCTTTGTCGAAGCCACGGGTCTGATTGAAGAAATTAAATCGGCCTTTGACATTGATGAACTGCGCGCAAAGTTAGAGCGAGAGCCCAATCACCCTTACGTGTGGCAGTTGCGCACTTACGGCTACATTCATTTTCAACAAACAGGCCAGTTTCCTACTTTGAAACTTCATTTGGTTTCTTTACGCAACTTCAAATCCCATGATTTAAATATTGAGCTGGATTTAGATGGCTATGAAGCGTGGTTAAAAATCCGTCTTGAAGAATTGGTTGAAGAAACCAAAGAAAAAGAAAAGTTGTTTAAGAAGCGCCAGAAGGCCGGCGAAGAAATGACATTTCCCTTTTCATCCCCACGTAAGGGACAAAGGGAGCTTGTTGATACAATTTCGGAAAATCTGAAAAGCGAAAACCCTTTATTGGTGCAGGCGCCCACTGGTTTGGGAAAAACTATTGGTGTCCTTTACCCGTCTTTGAAAGAGGCCTTGCCTCGAGGGCAAAGAGTCGTTTACGTAACACCAAAAAATTCGCAACATCAGGTCGCCGAAGAAGCCGTGGAACGCCTGCAAGAACAGGGCTGTAAAATTCGCTCCTTAACGATCACCGCGAAAAGCAAAATGTGTTTAAAGGCCGAGCCTTTATGCAATCCCCAATACTGTGAGTTCGCGAAAGACTATTACAAGAAGGTCGCTGAACACGACCTCGTGAATAAGCTTTCGCGACTTCGCAGCCTGGACAGTGAAAAACTAAAAAAGATGGGTGAAGAATATCAGGTCTGCCCATTTGAATTGTCGGTAGAAGCTATTGAGCGCGCCGATGTCGTCATTGGTGATTACAACTATGTCTTCGCACCTCGAAGTTTGATTGGTCGACTGGCCGAACCACTTTTAGAGCCGAAAGAAAAAGCAAACCTCGTGATCGACGAAGCTCACAATCTGCCATCGCGGGCTCAAGACTATTTTTCCCCGAGTATTTCGACTCAACAGTTGGCACTTTTAGAAAAGGATTTTTCTCGCCTGCCTCCGACATTCTATATGCAAGCGCAGGCTTTGTGTCAGCGAGCGCGCCGTTTGATTTCTTCGTATGGCAAAGATGGCGTTTCTAAAAAAGTGACTATTGACCTCGACCCTTTCTTAGAGCTTGAGCAAGACGTCCGCGAAATGACGACCTCTTACTTAGAGTCTGAAACAGAAATTTTACCTCAAGACCCGATCTTGCGTATGATGAATATGTGGTCGGAGTTTGTGGCCTCTTTGACTTTAAGTGGGGAAGAGTTCTTTCAGACCTATCAGAAAAGCACTTTCACTGAAATGCTGAAGATCACTTGCTGTGATGCCTCTGAGCATTTGTCGCTGGCCTACAAAGAATTCAAAAACGTCGTGGCCTTCTCGGCGACTTTAAAGCCCTTCACTTACTATCAAGAGCTGATGGGCTTTCCGACGGAATCAACAAAACAGGTGGAGTTTTCTTCGCCGTTTGAAAAAGAGAACCGCAAACTTCTGATCATCCCGCAGATTTCAACGAAGTTTTCTGATCGTCACGCCAGCACGGGAAAGATTGTTGAAACTATTCAGCGCATCACGGCTCTGAAGAAAGGGAACTACATCGCCTTGTTCCCAAGTTTTGAATTCATGCGCATGGTGGAATCAAAACTTTCTTTGCCAGATTTCCAAATTCTGGTTCAAGAGCGCGAGATGAAGCAAAAACAAACTCAAGAATACTTAGATGAATTAAAGTCAGGGCAAAAACCGACATTACTCTTGGGTGTGCAAGGCGGCGTGTTTTCTGAAGGTGTCGACTTTCCGGGTGATATGTTGATTGGGGCTTTCGTCATTGGTCCCGCTCTGCCTAATTTTGATTTTGAACGGGAACAAATTCGTTCTTACTATGAGCTTCGCTATGGGAAAGAGCATGCCTTTAACTATGCTTACGTGTATCCAGCAATGGCTAAGGCCATTCAATCCGCAGGCCGCGTGATTCGTTCCGAAACCGATCGCGGCGTGATCGTCATGTTAGACTCGCGCTTCTTACAAACAAGCTACTATGAAACTATGCCCGAGGGTTGGTTCACACAGTCCCCGCAAGAACTCGTGTCTCGTCAAATCTTAAATGACATTAAAGAGTTTTGGGAGACGCCCGTATGAGTCTTCTTAAAACACCCGTGCTATTTTTAGACCTGCAGACGACCGGAGCCAAACCCGACACGGCAAGTATTCTTGAAATGGCTTGGGCCTCCCTCGCGAGCGAACATATTGAAAGCTCCTTGATTGAACAAGCGGAGGAAGTTCCTCGTCGCATTCAATTCATCACAGGTATTTACAAGAACGATATGGAATCCGCTCGCCCGTTTGCCAGTGTCTTTTCCGACTTAAAAAGCTTTATTGATAAGAATCTGGGCGCTAATCCCATCGCCGTGATTCACTTTGCCCAATTTGAGCGACCTTTCCTGTTGGATGCCTATGAAAAGCTTCAAGAGGAAATGCCGTTTTCAATTCTGTGTACCCATGAAATCGCAAAACGCCTGTTCCCGAACCTGCCCACTCGCGGAATCAAGGGACTTGCAGGATATTTTGGCTGCCCGTCTGGTGAATTAAAGCGCGCTTCTAATCATGTCCAGGCCACCCAAGTGATCTGGCAGGGGTTAACCGCAGCTTTGGCCGAAAAAGGAATTCATTCGATTGAAGAGCTGCAGAAGTGGCTTCAGGACACGCCGAAAGCCGCACGGGTAAAATACGAATACCCTTTGCCGAAAGAAAAGCGCTTGAGTCTTCCTAAGCAGCCCGGCGTCTACCGCATGATGAGTCGCTGGGGCGAGGTGCTCTATGTCGGGAAAGCGACATCTTTGCATGATCGCGTGAATAGTTATTTCCGTGGGCAAAAAAATCGCGACACTCGTAAGCTAGAGATGCTAACCCAAGTCTGGGACCTTCATGTTACTCCTGTGGGAAGCCCCCTGGAGGCTGCACTCTTAGAAACCGATGAGATCAAGCGTCTAGATCCGCCGTACAATATCAGTTTAAAAACCGGACGAAGAGAACTCGCTTTCTTCAGTCGGGATTTTACCTCCTTTCAAACAGAGGCGGATGAAAATCATTGCATTGGACCGTTTTCAAATGCTTTGGCATTGGACTCAATCTTAAAGCTAAGCGCTTCTTTGCAAGACAAGTCTTTTAACGAAAACATGTTCTATGAGCCCATTGATGCAAGCCTTTTAGAACAGGGCTTTGATCTTTTCTGCGAACGCCACGGTTTTTCCAAAGACACTTTCGTTTCAGTCCGCTCCATTTTAGCCGTGGGCTTAAATTGGTATCGCCAACTGGAAGAGGAAGAAGAAACGGAAGAGCTGGAAGAAATCGAAGTTTCTGAAACCGAAGCCTCCGTTGAAGCTAAGACCGAAGACAGCGAAGAGGATATATTAGAAATAGAACTTACACCCGAAGACCTCGCTGATAAATTCGAACGTCACTTCATCCGGTCGGCCGCCACGTACCTTCGCACGAAGCGCCTGACAAAACTTCTGAATGTGCATATTCAAATTGAAGAGACGATGACTTTAAAAATTCAAAATGGAAAAGTCGTTGAACCAGAAGCCCCGTTTGCAAAACAACGAGGCTCTTGGAAAGATCTTTCAATTGATACTTATGATCGAATGACGGTGCTATTCACTGAGCTCAACAAGCTCAGAAATCAAGATCGAAAAATAGATTTTATTTAAAGCGTTCGTAAAGAAGCGGCACTTCTTTACCCAACCAAAGCGCTGCTTGAGTGTGATCGTAAAGATCATCGCCTGTCAGTTCGTGAACGAGAACCGAAAGGTCCCCGCGCGCTTTCATCAACCAAAGCACGACGTCTGTAAAAAGCGACAACGGAAAATTGATTTCAAACATTGGAACAGGATGGGGACCGATAGCTTCAGGAATCATCTGCCCAACAAAGACCTGACGTCCCGCAAATTCTTTTATCGCCATTTCACGCAACTGAGCCGCAAACTGCAAAGACTCATTCGAAAAATAAATATGCGCATCGAATTCACGCGGAAAACCTTCAGGCAACAACTGAGAATTTACTTTGTAAGTTCTTTCCATGCAGATCTTCTAACACCGAGAAACTAAAAGGTGCCAGAGATTTTTTGGTTTAGAGCAGGCTTTCTGGAACGAAGAGGCCCAAGAATCCGGCTTGGAAGCTTTTCCAGAAGGAAGCCTCAGGTTCTTTTTTGAGGGTGACAGTGCCTTCCTCTTCGCGTGTCGTCCAACGCAAGTCCCCGCCCTCTAAGGTTACTTGGTAGGCAATGTCAGGAAGTTCGGTGGTCATTAAGTCCACAAACTGGTTGGCGAAGTTTTTGTTTTCAAGAAGAACTCCCATTTCAGAATTGAGCTCGACCGATCGCGGATCTAAATTCATCGACCCCACAAACATCACATGACGGTCAAAGACATACACTTTCCCATGTAAACCCAAACGTGCTCCAGATGATCCTGCCACTTTGGATTTACGTGCTTTAACATTGATTCTCGGTTTGATCTCATAAAGATCGACACCACCTTTAATCAAACCTTTGCGATACTTTTTATATCCAGCAAAGACCAAACTGACATCGTTAGAGGCTAAAGAATTCGTTACTACAGTGACTTTGATTCCTTCTTTACTTTTCTTCGCAAAATAATCGACGCCTTTTTTTCCGGGAATGAAATACGGGGAAACAATAAAGACTTCTTTCGTCGAACGGATGGGAAGGGCCGTGATCTGATTCAGCATTAGACTGCTTTTGCCATTTTCCACTTTTTCAGGAGAATCGTAAAAGACCTTGGCGCGTCCCCAAAACGCTTTTACATCGCGCTCATGGACCTGCTTCATCAAGCGCGAGTTTTCTAAGTCCTGACCATATTTAGAATTTTGCACTTCAGTTTTCGCGCTTGCCAAGTTTTGACGAAGCTCTGCGAGTTCCGGGTTTTTAAGTTCGCGCTTGTTTAAAACAGGAATCGGCACGGCCAGTTTGTTATTCCAATAAAGATCAAAGGACTGAGAGCTTTCTTCCGCAACGGGACCGAAACACCATACATCAAAATCACCGAAGTTTTCCTCTTCACTGGCTGTGAAATACTCGTTACCGATATTGCGCCCACCTAAGATGGCCGTTTGGTTATCGGCGATCATAACTTTGTTGTGCATGCGTCGGTTGACTTGACTGAAGCGAAAAGCATCTAAAAACCGAAGTTTACGATTCGCGAAAGGGTTGAACATCCTCACTTCAATAAGAGGATGGGAATCCAACACCAATAAGGTATCTTGATACTGACCAATATTCAGATCATCCAACAATAAGCGCACCCGAACACCGCGATCTGCGGCCTGCAAAACATCGTGCATAAGCATGCGCCCCACCAGATCGTCATGCCAGATATAATACTGAATATCTAAACTTCTTTCAGCCTTACGAACAGAGGCCAGGCGCGCGACAAAAGCATCAGGCCCTGACGCCAAAGGAATAAAACCCGATTGATCCGGGTGCTTTTTAATCTCGGCAGCCAGAGTTTTTGCCCACCAAGTCTGTTCCGTGTTTTTTATATAATGGGATTCAGGCGCCTTGAAATCTTTGGGTATGCTTTGACAGCTTGTTAAAACGCCCAAAAACAGAAAGGCCCCAAAAACTACAAGTTTCATATTCATCAGTTTATGCCACTTGCAGAGTTCAGAGCCATATGTCATTTGAAACCGCTCAGTGAGCCGTTTGTATGTATTCTTTAAGCTCTGGGATCTCGCAAGGCACGCAGCCGACTTTGCCGACAACCACACCGGCAGCGAAATTCGCGAGCATGCATGATTGAACCAACGAAAGACCAGACACCAAACCTAAAGAGAGAGCCGCAATCACCGTGTCCCCTGCTCCAGTCACGTCAAAAACTTTGCGCGCATACGTTGGCACTTCCGTGATGTGATCGCCAGAGAAGATCGTCATTCCATCTTTTCCTCGAGTCAGAACAACTTCTTTTGCACCCGTGATTTTTTGAAGAGCGCGACCCACCTCAACAACTTTATTTGGATTGTTGCGAAGATCGTCAAAATCCATTCCGGCAAGAGTCACCGCTTCATCAAAGTTTGGCTTGATCAAATCCACACCTTGATAGAAAGGACCCGACGAAGTTTTGTGTGGATCGACGAGAACGCGTTTGCCTTTTTGTTTGCAAATCGCGACAACCTTTTCGATGACGTTGCGAGAGATCACGCCTTTTTTATAATCTTCAATAACCACACAATCTGCGTCTTCAACATTCTTTTCCACCATGTGGATCATTTGGGCTTCGACTTCCGCAGAAAGACTGGAACGAACTTCGTAATCCACACGCACCAAGTGATGGTGCTTTGCCATCACACGGGTTTTGCGTGTCGTTGGACGAGATGTATCCGTAACAAGAAATTCAGAGCTCACTCCGCTTTTAGCGCAAAGATCGCGAAGAAGATTTGCGCCGGTGTCATTGCCGACCACCGAAACCAACATCGCTTGTCCACCCAAGCTGCAGACGTTTTGAGCGACGTTCGCCGCCATTCCCAGGCGCACGTCTTCTTGCTCTACTTCCAAAACCGGAACCGGAGCTTCAGGGCTGATACGACGAACTTCACCCAGGACATATTCATCAACGCAGACGTCGCCGATAATGAGGATTCTTTTACCTCTCATCAGAGGCAGTTGATTGATCAGAAGTTCTTTTTCTTGCGGACCTACGGTCGCCTTTACAGGTGTTGTCATTTTTTCATCCTTCAGGCCTTGGTTTTAACGGAAGCCAGGGGCCCTGTCACCTTCTTATCACTCACTCGTTGGCCATGAGCCCTTAGCTATGGTATGGACATCCCATGACAAAATCCAAAGGAAAATTCTTCGGTAAAGGACCTTCGCGACCTCCGCAAAAGGGTGCCTTTTCTGCAACGCGACCTTCTTCCGAGAAGAAGGCTCCGGCGCGAGGTCTGGTGTATAAAACTGGCTACATCAGCCCCCGTGAAAAAGAAGAAATCCTTAAGTATTTAGCCACTCTTTATCCGATTTGGGAGATGCGCTATTCTAAGAACAATCCTCCCCCGGAAAACCAGAAGCAGCGCCCTTTGCTGCGTCCCGTTTACTGGCTAGGAAACTGGCAGTTTGCTTGCCTGAACTACTATCACCCCCCAAAAGGAATTTATAACCGCTGCGTTCAAGCCGAAGCTTACCCGCCAGTTTTGGAATATTTGGTGCAAAAAATTGAAGCCTTGGTTCACGAAAGCTTTGAACCGCGCGACATTCCGCGAGGCTGGCACCTAAATACGTGCCTTATCAATTACTATGGCAATCAGATCACAGAAGAAGGCAAACGCATTGACTGCGCTCGCGTCGGCGAGCACAAAGACTTCGAGCCCGGACCCGTTGCTTCTATTTCTTTCGGAGAACGCGCCCTCTTTCAATTTGTTTCAAGCAAAGGGACCGAGTCAAAATCCAACGTGATCTTGCAGCAGTGGTTGGAAGACCGCTCGTTACAGATTTTTGGAGGAGATAAATTTAAAAAACACCTCTTCCACCGTGTACAACGTGTGGATACTAAAGAAGGTCACTTCTTCCCCTTGAATGAGATTTCAAATTTTGAAACTCGTCGAATCAACTTTACTTTCCGCTATGTTCCTGACGAACACGTCGTTCCTTTTCAACGTCTGCCAGAGACTGTGAAAGAAGATGTGCAGGGTTACGTGGAAAAGCTTTCTGAGCGCTCAGAATTCTTTAAAGAGCAACTCGCAAAACCTCAGACCTAGACCAAACTTAATGCTTCCCTAGTCACCGGCTTCATTTTGTGTGGCCGGTCTTGCTTTTGTCTCAGAAAAATCTTTGAATTAGATCCATGCAAAAAGAGTTCGATGTATTGATTGTTGGGGCAGGGATTATTGGGACGTCTATCGGCGCAGAGCTTTCTCGTCGTGGCGCCAAAGTCGGTGTGATTGATAAAGGCACGGTAGGACGCGGGTGTTCTTACGGAAACGCGGGTTGGATGACACCGTGTTTTGCAATGCCACTTCCGATGCCGGGAATGCTTTTAAAATCGATGAAGTGGTTGCTGGATCCCGCAAGCCCCTTGTACATCAAACCTTCTTTGTCTTTGGATTTGGCCTCTTGGCTTTTCCAATTCATGAAAGCGATGAACGAAACGCAAGCTCGCCGCGCGGTGGATGCCTTGGTCGTATTGTCGCAAAAAAGTCTGACGGAATATGAAAAACTAGGACAGAAATATCCCGAGATCTTTTTCCAACAAAAAGGTCTTTTGATGGTTTCTAAGACGGAAGCCGGCGTTTCCGCCGCGGTCGAAGAATTAAACTACGTGAAGAACTTAGGGGTTCCCGGAAAGGTTTTAAACTCAGATGACATTCGTCAGATGGAGCCAGCTTTAAAGTCACCACTTTTAGGTGGCGTCTATTTCGAAAAAGAAGCGATGGCAGAGCCCTATCAAGTGGTCCAAGCTTTGGCGAAAGAGATTCGCGCGCACGGTGGAGAAATTTTAGAAAACTGTACGCTTCAAGATCTTCCCGTCAGCGGAAATAAGATTGAAAAAGTCGTTACTTCGCTAGGTGAAATCAAAGCCAAACAAGTCGTTATGGCGACAGGCAGCTGGTCTAAATCGATGGCCCGCATGATGCGTCTACGGGTTCCGGTTTTAGGTGGCAAAGGCTACGCAATGATTGTTCCACCTTTGGAAACTCAACCACAATATCCGATGATGTTGGTCGAGAAAAAAATCGCGATCACTCCCCGTCAGAATTCACTGCGCATTGCTGGAACTTTAGAACTTGTGGATCAAGATTTTTCTATTACTCCCAAACGTGTCGATAATATTAAAAAAGGGGCGCGTGAATTCTTGCATTTGCCCGAAGAGCTTCAAGTTCAAGAGTTGTGGGCGGGGCTTCGCCCTTGCACACCTGATGGAGTTCCTTTAGTTGGCTATCACGACAGGATATCAAACCTGATGCTGGCTTTAGGTCACCAAATGTTAGGACTTCAAAGTGGCACCGGCACAGGTCTTCTGGTTTCTGATCTTATCGAAGGCAAAACACCTTTTGTGGATATGAAAGTTCTAGACGCCAATCGTTTCTAAGAAATAAAAAGGCTTTGCTGTTCACGGCAAAGCCTTTTTTCAAAAATCATTTTCAAACAGCTATTGAGCCACCGGCCAAGAAGCTTTAAGAATTGCTTTTCCCGTTGTCGTATCCAAAGTAAAGCGCAGATTTTGATTCAACCAACGCACAATCATTTCCTGTTCTGACGCACTCAATTCTTTATTCAGAAAGCGGAAATCAAATTGAGAAAGCGGCAGACTTAAATTCATCGTCTTTTCTTTGCCAGCGGCATTTTCAAGCTCAAGCTCGACAGTTGCAAATCCCGATTTTTTACCGGGTTCTTCCACCGTGAATTTCACGGAAGAACCCTTGTCGAAAAAGCCCTTCCATTCATCATCCGTCAATTCGATAGAAAGAGATTTTTCCACCATCTTAAAGTTCGGCGAATGCGAAAGAATCTGCGACTGAAGAAGTGTCGTTAAAGCCACCCAGTCATAGGTGATTGGCAACGAGCAATGAATCCCTTGAGGCAAATCCACCACACGAATATTTTTACTGTCGACTTTAATGTCTTTATTTTGAAGACGTTGAGAATTGATATTGAACGGCACTGCTGGGTCCTGTTCGGTGGCATAGATCAATACGGGCTGCTCGACATTTTTATAAAATTTCCAGAAGTTATTGAGTTCCCAAAAATCCGGTCCATCCTTCATTCCTGGCGGAAGCTTCACACTCGAAATATAAGACAACCCGCCTTTGTAAGTGCGCGCCACCTCAGTGATCGCGGTGGATAAAAAGGAAAAGCTTTCGTAGCTGACCAGAGCCGGCATCTTCGTACCCAAAGCGCTCAAACGCTGGCGTCCCCACAGGTCTACAAACGCCGATTTCACCCCACTGTTTGTTAGACTGAGCATTGTCGCATTCAAATCAACAACCGGGCACAGTGCCGTAAAACTTTGAATCAATGGACGTGATGACGAATTGAACTTATTCAAAAGCGATGCGAACAAAACGCCGTGCCCACCCAAGCTGATACCAAAGAAATGAACTGAATCTACAAGTTGGGACAAAGGCTCGTTATTGTCGTTCAAAAGTTTCGCGAGCAAAATATTCTGAATGCCTTCGTCGTAACCACCGAACGAGAACTGATTGTTATTGGCGACAAACTGACCACTGGACATGTTTTCCAGCAGAAGAACATTGAATGGAGACTGTTCAAAAAGCATCATCATCCAAGCACGCTCCGCCTTGAAATCCTCACTGTTAGCAAAAATCCCTAAACGAATAACCACCAACGGACGTCTTTTAAAATCCCCTTTTAAACCCAAAAGACCTTTGAGCTTCACATTGCCCGGCAGATTTAAAACCACACGGCGAAGAAACGGATGCCCGAACGGATCGTACTTCATCGTTAGCATGCTCATGTTTGCGAAATAACTATTGTCACCCGTCTCAAGCTCGGCGCGGCAATCTTGAAAGTACTTCTGAATCAACGCTCCTTGCAGCTGCAAGGAGTTTTTCAGGCGTGGATCCTTCAGACGCTGCCCCCAAACATCCGGATTGCACATGGCACTAAAGAGCTTTGGTTCCCCGCGAGGGATCCAACTCACAATGTTGTTAAAGACAAAATTCAGAGGTTCAGGATACTGCCCAGATGCGTCAGTCAGAATCGGCGCGGTTTCGGAGGGGAATTCAATGCGTGAGCTATTGAACTGCTCCATGAAAGCGCGTTGCGGACTATTGGCAAAGACCGGAAGGGCGAAAATAGCGACACCAAGAAGACTAAAACAAGACCGAAGCATAGGCCTGATTGTGGCCAAAAAGAACCACTGAGTCATCTCCTTTTTCCGGAGTGACTTTGAGTATTTGCTTCATTAGACTCTGGCGAGTGTATTTTTAAGGAGACACAAATCATGGAACACAAGATAGAGCCCCTTTATGATGGGCCTCTTTTCAGAAACGCCATTCAAACTCTCGAAGAAGCGGCAAAAATTATCAACTGTGACCCTAACGTACTAGAGCGCTTGAAACGTCCTCGTCGCGCGATCACAGTTTCCGTTCCCGTTCGCATGGACGACTACAGCGTAAAAGTTTTCACTGGGTACCGCGTTCAGTACTCTCCGACTTTGGGCCCTTACAAGGGTGGTATCCGCTATCATCAAAACGTAGACCTTTCTGAAGTTGTCGGCCTTGCGGCTTTGATGACTTTCAAAAACTCGGTATTAGGTCTTCCTTTGGGTGGTGCAAAAGGTGGTATCACTGTTGATCCAACAAAACTTTCTCGCACTGAAAAACAAAATCTGACTCGTCGTTATGCTTCTGAAATTGGGCCTTTCGTAGGACCCACTAAAGACATCCCTGCTCCAGACGTGGGAACTGATCCCCAAACAATGGCTTGGTTCATGGACACTTACTCTCAAGAGCAAGGTGGCTTCGCACAACCTGGCGTTGTGACGGGTAAACCTGTTGAGATCGGTGGATCTTTGGGTCGCAACCACGCAACAGGTTTGGGTGTGGTTTATGTCGCTGAAAAAGCTTTCGAAGTGTGCGGCATGAAAATGAATGGTGCCTCTATCGCAATTCAAGGCTTCGGTAACGTAGGTTCTTTCGCGGCGAAGTTCGCTCACGAACGTGGCGCTCGCATCGTGGCTGTATCTGACGTTTCTGGTGGTATCTACAACGGCGATGGCCTTGATATCCCTGAAGTGATGGAATACGTAAAAGCTCACAAGTTCTTGAAGGGCTATCCAAAAGCTCAACCTATCAGCAATGAAGAATTGCTTGAGGTGAAGTGTGATGCTCTCTTCCCTTGCGCTCTTGAAAACCAAATCGACACTCACAATGCAGAAAAAATCCAAGCGAAAATCATCTGTGAAGGTGCCAACGGTCCTGTAACAAATGCAGCGACAAAAATCCTTCATAAGCGCGGTGTCTTCATCGCTCCAGACGTGATCGCGAACGGTGGCGGTGTGATCGTTTCTTACTTCGAATGGGTTCAAGACATCATGTCGTTCTTCTGGGACGAAGAAGAAGTGAATGGCCGTTTGAAAGGTATCATCACAAAAGCTTTCGACAAAGGTTACGCTCTTTCTAAAGAGAAAAACATTGATATGAGATCTGCTGCCATGGCGGTTTCTGTTCAACGTCTTGAAAAAGCGATGCTTCTAAGAGGCCTATATCCTAGATGATTAAGTTCGGTTGCGCGGCTCCGGCCGCTCCACCTTCTGCGCGAGGCTCTCGATGAAGCCTTGGATGCTCTTACCACCCCAATGGGCTCACGACCTGAGCTCTTGGGGCTTACCTCTCTACTCTTTGATTCACGGAAGAAAAACGCCCGAATGGAAAAGCTTCACCTGGCGTGATCTTCATTTTAAAAATCCTCTGGGCATTGCTGGCGGCGTAGATAAAAACGCAGAACACCTGAAAGAATGGTGGTCGTTGGGCTGTGGTTTCGTCGAGGTGGGGACAGTGACTCCTCTTCCCCAAACACCGAATCCCGGTAAAATTTTAGACCGCGATGTGAAGCTTCAGGCGATGTGGAATAAGATGGGTTTTCCAAGCGAAGGTGCGGAAGAGACTTTCTATAACCTGACTTATTATGCTCCAAACTATCGCACGCCGATCTTTGTGAACATCGGGAAGAACCGTTACACTCCCAACAACCAAGCGGTTTTGGATTATCTGTTTTTAGTAGATAAATTTCGTCCATTTGCAGATGCTTTTGTTGTGAATATCTCGAGCCCCAATACAAAGGGTCTTCGAGAACTTCAGAATAAAGAAAATCTGCGCTCTTTAATCGGGCCTATCGTCGACCGTGTTTCCCATTTTGAACCTACTCCCGTGCTAGTGAAACTGTCACCGGATATGGGGGATGAGGCTTTGGCCGAAACAGTTTTGAATTGTCAGGATTTGGGTGTCGATGGCTTTGTGCTAACAAACACGACTCTTTCCCGTCCTGCCGGCTGTCACTTCCCTGAAGAAGGGGGCCTTTCAGGCGCACCTTTAAAAGATCTGTCTCAACGCGCTTTGAAAGTGGCTGTTGAAAGTTTAGGCAAAAAGCGCGAAGGTCTGCTTTTGGTCAGCGTTGGGGGCATTTTAACTCCGGAAGATGTCTTTGAAAGATTGCAAATGGGCGCAGATCTTGTTCAAATTTATAGTGCACTTGTGTTTCATGGACCGAACTTTTTCCATGATGTAGCTAGAAGGTATAATGACGGACGATAGCGCTATCGAAACTAAACCCAAAAAATCCAAGATCCGCAAAGGTCATTGGATTCCTGTAGTCGCGGGTTTTTTGCGTAAAGATGGCAAAATCTTGGTCGGTCAACGTCCCGAAAATAACTCCTTGGCTGGTCAGTGGGAATTCCCTGGTGGCAAAATCGAAAATGGTGAGACACCGGAAGACGCTCTTTCGCGCGAGCTCAATGAAGAATTGGGCATTGAAGCCGAAGTGGGCGAACTGAAACTTGCTTGTACACACTCTTATGGAGATGTAGGGATTCTCATATTATTTTATGAAATCCTATACTGGAAGGGCGAACCTCGGGCTAAGCACCATATGATGTTAGAGTGGATTCACCCCGAAGAGCTCAAACATCGCAACATTCCCGAGGCCAACCGCAAGATCCTGCACAAGATCTACAAAGCTTTAGGACTTGAATGGCGAAAATAATCCTCGTAAGCAAACATGTGAACGCAACTTCGTGGCAGCTGGCGCAAGCTTTAAAAAGTCAGCAACATGAAGTGGTTCTGCTTACGAGTCATGGTGAAGTTCCCCCGGAAGATACAACCGGCATCGAATTCATGGGATATTTCAAAAGCTGGAGTGTGCTGGAAGGGTTTCGCATTATTCCCGGCCTTTTTGGGCTGCACCCGCAAATCCTGCATGTCCTTTTAGACGAAGATCAAATGAACCCGGCGCAGATGATTCTATCGACATTTGCGAAATCTCATCCGTCCTGTGTTCTTACGACCTCTTTATTAAACATTCGTCGCGGTTTAAGTCGCCGCAATCCCGTTCGCTACTTGGTTGAAGAAAGCGACATCATCACATGTCCCACGGTTGAAGCTTTGGGGCAATTGCGCGGATTGAATGTGCGCTCCCCACGTCAAGGACGAGGAATTTTACCTCCCGTTCTTGATTTAAAATCAGACTTCGCTGTCACCGCATTTCAAGAGGACATTGAAGAGCAGTTTTTCCACGCGCTTGAAGCCAGACCCTACGTGGTGATTCCTTTTCGCGAAACTCACTTTGATCCGGAAGCGGAAAACTTTGTGCGCATTCGCACCTTGGCTCAAAAGTACAAAGTCGTTCTTTGGGGAAGTTATTCTCACTGGAGCCTTCGAGATCGCAAAAAGTTTGCCGCTTGGATGGATGAATTCCAATGCGGGCACAACTGGACAGTGACAGGAAGCCTGAGTCCTCAGGCGGGCCGTCAACTTCTAGAAAAAAGTACGGCCGTTATGCTTGCTGGCCAAGGTTTTACACCGATTGAAATGACGGATTTCTATATGAAAGCCATTCATTCCCGCGCGGTTTTGATTCTGGACTCTAAACAGTCCAGCGTGCATTCAGATCTTTGGAAGAACACGGTGAATTGCTGGATCTTAAACCACGACCATATCCATGCGGATCTTGTGAAGCTGTTATCGAAACCGCACCTGCGTGTCCCTGAAAGTCTGTCTGAACAGCTAGCTGAAGACCGTCACTTGATTGATTCATCATTGAATGAACTCAATCGTCTGTACAATAGGGCTTTAAATCATTTAAGATGAGCTTATGCTCAACAAACCTCGTTTGCCTGAAACCTTAAATATCTGTCTGACTTCGCATCGTTTTCCGATTTTAAGTCGAGCGACAGATCATGGTTTTTTATGGCCTATCGCCCGAGGTCTCGCTAAAGAAGGCCATAAGGTCACTGTTTTAGCGGCAAGTTCTCCTCTTAAAAAACCCGAAGTGGTGCGCGATGGTGTTCGCGTGTTCTTCTTGCATGAAGGCGCTAAAAACCTTTCGCACATGAGCTTTCAAATGGCGGTTCGCCAACGCTTCATGCAGCTTCATAAAGAAGATCCGTTTCATTTGGTTCATAGCATTGATAAATCAGGTTACCGCATTGGCAGCCGCAAAGACGATTTGAAAGTCGCCGTGGCCTATGACGTTGAAGCGACTCAGATGTCTCAGCTTTTTGCGATCCGAGCGATGAAACAGGACACGTTGGGAAGCATGCTTTCAACAGCTATCGCGACGACTTATAAATTCCTTACGACGTACTATGGCGGCGATCGCCGTTTACTTTCTACGGCCGATGGAATTTTCGTCACGAATCCCGAGCAAAGAATTATTCTGGAAAGATATTATCTCTATCCGGATTTCCACACCTACACCGTTCCCTATGGAATCGAACTGGGTGACCTGACGCCGAAAGAAAAGTCTTACGAGCTTCGTAAAAAATTGGGAATTCCTGAAAATGCCCATGTCGCGGTGACTTTGTCAGACATGACGCAAGCCCAAGAATTAACACCTCTTTTAAAGGCCTTCGAAAAGGTCGCGATTAAAAAGCCCAACAGCTATTTAATCGTCATCGGCAATGGTCCCAAATTTAAAGACATCGAGTACCAGGTTTTGAATCACGCTTTAGGAAATCGCGTGGTCATGCCGGGGGCCGTTCCTGCCGCTGAGATCGAAGACTACATTGTTTTAGGTGACGTTTTCATCAACATGGGGTCTAGAACGACAGGCTTTGAACCGACGACTTTAGAGGCCATGGCGCAAAAAAAGGTGGTTTTGGGTTCAGAAGTGTCCCCGATTGCCAACATTATTGAAGATGGTCGCGATGGATTTTTACTTCGCCCTGCTGATGTGGACTCCATGAGTAATCTTTTGGTCGAAATTTTCTCTGGAACCATGCCTGCTGACGAGATCGGCGATCGAGCACGCCAAAAAGTAGTCGACCTTTTTGACACGCCTAAAATGGTCCAGGCGACGCTTGATGCCTATCGTAAAATCCTGATCAATACGGGTCTGTATAAGAAGCATTGAGTTAAATGCTTGAATTTTGATGTCACAGCACTTCAGATCTGTATAATCGAGAGTGTTATCAATACTTTAAGCTGAGCCCTTTAGGAAAGCCGACGATGACAAAAGCGGATTTGATTAATTTGATTTCTGAAAAAGCGGGTATCACCCGTGTTAAAGCCGAGACGGTTGTGAACACCATTTTTGACTCTATGGTTGAAGCATTGATGCGTGATGACCGTATTGAAATCCGTGGTTTTGGTTCATTTGTGAATCGCCAATATGGGGCCTATAAAGGACGCAATCCGCGCACAGGTGAAATCATCAACGTGGAAGAAAAGAAACTTCCGTTCTTTAAAGTCGGAAAAGAACTCAAAGAAGATATCAATAACGGGCCTAAAAAAGGCTAAATAAAAGGGGCTTTAAAGCCCCTTTTTTTATTCCTGATTACTTCGCTTTTTCACACTCGGTGTGAGTCACTTCATAGAAGCTTTCAAACTTTGCAAAATAAGTAACACATGAAAAAAGAGGCACTTCGCCACGAGTGCGGTAGTAACCACGCACTTGAGTTTGCACTGCTAAATCCGCATTCGGAATTTGCAAGAACTTGTGACCTTCGATAGCCACGATACCTTCATCAAAGCCCAACTCAGACAAGACGCTTTCATTCGTCATTTCCCAGATAGCTTTCATTTTTCCAGCGAAAGCAGGAGTTGCAGATAGAACTAATAAAGCGACGATCAGCTTTTTCATCAAATGAACCTCTTAGCGTTTTTATTAAGGATGCTGAGGTTTTATAGAAGAAAACCCGGCTTTCAAAGTCAGGTTTTCGTTGTTTGTTATTTTTACCGGTTTAAACCGTGGAATTTCCAAGAACGACTGTGAAAAAGTCTCGGGGACCTCGCGAATGGAGAGCGAAATCAGTACCTTTTTTACTTTCCGAGCTTGGATTCAATTATTTGCAGGCGTTTTTCCAAGGCTTTATTCTGCTCTTCTAATTTTTTATTCGTCTCTTCAAGTGAAGCCATTTTTCTTTTTTGTTCGTCCAGTTCTTTGTGCAACTCTTGGCTGTCGTTGTACCAAAGAGCATAAAATTCTTTGAGCGCTTCAATCATCGGCGAAATAAAGCCCAAGTAGTTCACTTTTTTCAGACCCTTTTTATCCGTCTTTACAAGATCAGGATAAATCTCTTCCACTTGTTGAGCGATCACTCCGCGTTGCAAGCCTTCGGAATACTGGAGCGGCTCTTTCCAGTAGTAACTCACCCCTTCGACTTTCAAGATTTTTTCGAGGGAAAAATGCAAAGGCTGAATGTCTTTCTTCAAACGGCGATCCGAAGGATTGAGTGATCCCGCATACGTAATATTACGTGCTTGAATGTCCATCGCGTAACCACCACCACGATTGTAAAATACAAGCGAGTTCTGCGCCGTGCTTGTCGTTCCGATTTCAAGATCCGCACTTGCGTCACCGCCCATGTAAATCACAGTGCCCGGACCATTACGAGCGGCGATTTCCCCGGCAACATCGAGTTTGAATGAGGGAGTCGCATCACCAATTCCCACCTTACCATCACCTTGCACACGCAGCAATTGATTGAAAACGCCAGCACTCGTGTAACCAACAGAGAAAGCATCCTGAACTTGATTGTTATCCGAGAAATTCACACGCAGCTCGGATTGATCGGCCGCAATATTATAACGAGCCATCCAAAGAGGATCGGTGACATCACTGTCTGAAGTTGCGGGCGCGGGTCCGCCGTGGAAATACAGAAAGTTTCCGTAGTTTGGCAGTGTCCCGGTATTTGCGGGATTAACAGGGCCCAGCTTTATATTGCCGCCGACATGCAAAGTGGCTAAAGGCGCGGTGAGACCAATACCGACGTTTCCACTAGAAGCGATTCGCATTTTTTCCGTCGAACTTCCATCCGTAGCACTATGGAAAGTCAAAGCGGCATTGTTGGTTGTCGTCGTGGCGTTCCAGGCTTCCTCTGCCGCGAAACGAATACTTCCCGCTTCCATAAGAGCCGAACCATTGTAACCGCGAACCAAAAGACTTCCGATATTTCCTAAAGCCAGGGGCGTCGGTGTCGTCGCGTTGCCACGGTATCTTGTTAAGATCAATGATGGCGTATTCGTGTCGGAATAGGTCTGAATATTGATATCATCATTCGCGTCGCCCACAGCATTGTTCACCAAGGTCAGACCCGAAGTTGGCGTCGAAGTTCCAATACCCACATATCCCGTACTCGCAATGGACATCGCTTGTTTCGAAACGGTGCCAATCGGTGACTCATAGTTGATTTGCAAAGCATTGTTCGTGTCTGAACGAGTCAGCGCAAAGCCCGTATTTTCAGCGCCATTATTGATTTGTAGAGTTGCGTCTTCGTTTAAACCACTGGCCGAAACACGCGCCACCGCGCTCGCCCCTGAAACATGTAAATTCGCCGTGGGATTTGTCACACCGATACCGACGTTCCCATCGCTCTTGATTGTCATGCGTTCGGTATTGCCCGTTTCAAAAGCGAGATTGTAAGCATCGTTCGTTCCCAATGTCGCTGCGGCTCCGAAACTGTTTCCTCCATTCAGGAAAACCGAGCCGGTCGTGAATGACGAACAGGTCATCAATCCCGTCGCATCGAAACTGACAAGCTGTCCGACCGCGCAGCTAAATGTTGTCAAAGCCGCGCCCGTCCCGTTCGAAGCGATAAGACGATTTGCGGTCAGCGATGTTACGCCCGTACCGCCTTTACTCACAGGAACAGCGGAAGGAAAGTTCGCAGGATCCGCGCTGATAGTTCCAGATGAAACCGCGATACCAGCTCCGACTTGCACCGCTCCTTTTGCAGAGGTCGATGCATCAGTAATTGAAATCGCAGGTGTCGACGATCCTGTTGCAACAACGATCGGAGCCGTTCCCGTGACATTCGTCACAGTTCCATTTGTCGGTGTCACCCATTGAAGTCCCGAAGGCTGCGCTGAATTCGCAGAAAGAACTTGGCCATTCGTACCTACGGCAAGACGAATATCATTCGTTCCGTCGTTAACAACAACATCCCCTTTTGCCGTCAAAGGAGAAAGCGCATTAAACGCCGCCACCGCTGTTGTTTGTCCCGTGCCGCCATTTGCAATCGGCAAAGTCCCCGTGACATCCGTTGCAAGATTCACTGCGGCTCCGTTAGCGGCGGCTGTCAAACGACCTTGAGCATCGACGGTGATATTCGCACGCGTATAAGATCCGGCAGACACTGCCGTGTTCGCAAGAGAAATAGTACCCGTCGAAGTAATCGGGCCACCATTCAAACCTGTGCCTGTCGCAATATTCGTAACGGTCCCGCCTGCATTCGAATCACTCGCGGGGGCCCACTTCGTTCCGTCATACTTCAACACCTGGCCCGCAGTTAAACCCGTTGTATCAACATCCACGCCTTTGATCTTATTCACGCTGACAGCTCCAATGCTTCCGCTCACGTCACCGGCGACCGAAACATTGATCGACTGACATTGAAAAGATCCTGAAACAGAATTCCAATACGGCGTTTGATAAGCCGCACAGTTCCCGCTTCCCACGGCGGTGTTGAAGGCCGCCGTCGTCATATACGTGCTCAACGTCGAAGACAAATTCGTCACATCTGAAATCGCCACTGCGGAACTCAACCACTGGGAGCCGTCATACTTTAAAAAATGTCCTGACGTTGGCGCAGCAGAAGAAACAGTCACGCCTTGAAGTTTTACGACAGAAGGATTTGGATAAGCGCCACCAAGATCTCCACCTGCGGACCCCGTCGGAGGACGTGCATCTGTGAAGCGCGCATCATTCCCGGCGGCGACGGTTCCTGCCGTCGTACCCACGGAAATACCAAGCACAGGAATCGAAGCCGTTCCGCCTTTGGTGAGCGGAGCGGTGACGTTGACGTCAGAAACCATGCCTGCTCCCCCGGCATCATTCTGACAGGCGAAGCTGGCGCCATCAAAGGTCAGGTACTGTCCCGGCAGACACGAGGTCACACTGGTTTTTAAAACGAAGTCCGAAGGAAGCTTGTCGCCGAGCTTCGCTGCGGAATAAGAATAGTTCGCAAAAGGCACGGAGCGAATCGTGTTGTTGGGAGTAATCGCCTTCCAGCCAGCGCCATCATGAAATTGTACGCGCAAGACACGCACTTCATCTAAAGAAGGCGTATAAGTCGTACCGCCATCACAATCATGTGTGACGGAATTGTTGAAAGCGTCCCTTAAAGAATAACTGGCTGTTGTTGGAAAAAGTTTTGTACCTTCACCGATAGGAATATCGAAGACACCCTTCGAACCTTGCATATTCACGGCATTACGCTGTTCACGATAATAGACACAAGTTCCAGAGACATTCGTGATTTCAAATGCAAAGCTCACGTTGTTATATTCTAACGGCGTTCCGTCAGACTTAAGAATGCGACCTTGATAATTCAAAGTCGTGGGCGTCGCGACCGCTTTTGATAAAAACAAAAGCGCAAAGAAAAACAATCCTTTACGTACCGTTTGCTGTTCCATGATACACTTTTCGGAACAGTCCTCAGCACCCCTTACGATTTTTTCTTAACTATAATATGATAATACTCCACAAAGTTCCGCGTGAATCTCATGATGAAACGGACTTTGTTAAGCAGCTCGTAAAGCCGATTTGAATCTTACGATTTTGAAAAGACCCTAACATTTGTGATGTCAGAGAGGCCGATCAATGCCATGAAAAGTCTTTCTAGACCTAAGGCGATTCCCCCCGAAGGCGGCATCCCTGCTTCTAAGCACTGAAAGAACTCTTCATCCAGAGTCACGACTTCTTTCCCCATGTTCTTCTTTTTTTCAAGATCCTCGTTCGAGCGCAGGCGCTGAATGCCTGGGTCGTTAAGTTCATGAAAGGCATTGGCAAGTTCTAATCCCTTCCAATACACCTCAAAGCGATCCCCCCAGCCGTCTTCCGTGAGACGGGCTAAAGCGGCCTGATAAGGAGGATATTTTTCGACGAAGATAAGCTCATCCGGTGGCAACACCGACTCAATTTTTTCCATAAAGATAAGGAAGAAATAGTCGTCGATACTTTCGGCACTTCGCACATCAACGCCAAGCTTTGCCGCGAGAGATTTAAGTTCTTCTTTCGTCGTGTCTGGCTTTAAATCAAAGTCACAATAGTGCTTAAAAAGCTCCGCGATGCTCACGCTGCGCACTTTTTTTGGCGCTTCGACTTTTAATTTTTTTGCTAGAAAAACCACCAGCTTTTCCACGTCTTTTTTAATCGTGGAAAGATTGTCATAAGCACGATACCACTCCAGCATTAAAAATTCGGGCTGGTGTCTTTCGGTGATTTCACCATTGCGATAACAAGGCGCGATTTCGAAAACCTTTTCAGCCCCTAAGGCTAAAGCTTTTTTCAAATGAAGCTCAGGACTGGTAGGAAGGTACAGTTTCTCTTTACGGGATCCGACTTGCAAAACAGTCGAAAAAACATCCAGGCTGGGTTCGGTACCGGGACAGGTTACTAGAGAGGGAGTTTTTAGTTCCAAAAACTCTTCCTGAGTGAAAAAGTCCTTAATACCTTGCAGGTATTCAGACCAACTTGCCAGCAGGTTCTTATTGAAAGTTCGCTTCGGTAGAGGTGATTTTTGCGGAGCTAAAAGCACGATTTGCGTGGCCGATACGACGGCGACCAAATCCCCTTCGAGCAAAAATTCTGAATGTTCGGGGGCTTTGGCAAATTCAATTTTATGGAATTTATTATCGCGGGACAGAGTCAGCTTGAGCGACTCCCCGTCTTTTTCGATCTTGTAGATTCGCCCGGCCGCCTGAGCTTCAGACGGCATCGCGGGATAAGATTTCCAAATAAGGTTGAGATAGTCTTTTCTTGTCAAAGCCCTGCCACTTTAGCGGCAAAGGCCCTCGCTGCGCAAGTTTTCAAGTTGGGATAGGATCGAATTCATATCGTTTGCACCGTAAACTACATCTTCATTCACGTAAATTCGGTGTTTCACCCAAGTCCCTTGAAAAATCCCTTCGCTCGCCATCGTGCAAGATGGAACGGCAGAAACTGCCGCATGAGCCGGTACAAGGTAAGTAAACATCGCGATCATCATTGTGGATAGAAGTGCTAGAACGATTCTCATAAACTTCGCCTTTTTTTGCTGGGTCTTAATGACACCAGCTCCCTCCTGCCAGATGTATAAAGCAAAGCGCTTGCCAGGATTTTTTGCTACCAAGTCCTGCGAGGCTTTCCCTCGGTATTACTCAGTGCGACTTTTAACAATCGGACGTTTCAGGATTGTTTTTTCAAGTAGCATCAATTATTTCAACTGTTGAATTACATTGAGGAAAGGAGCTCATAATGCTCGATTTGCAAAGAACCCTCAACCAGGTGAAGTCCGATGCGGACTGGGTCAGTTTACGTCACGTCACTGAAAAAACCACACACCGTCGTGTCCGCGATGAAAAAATCGACGGCAATTCTGTCTACTTTGATCAAGGTGTGATGGTCGAAGTTTTGGTAAATGGTCATTTCGGTTTTGCTGGTACAAGTGATCTTACGGAGTCTGGTATCAAAAGAGCTCTAGGCAAAGCCATCGCAATGGCAAAATCGGGATCCTCACAGAAAGTTCATAACTTCACGACGGCTCAACGTCCTCAAGCTAAAGGTATTTATTCTTCTCCGGTGATTCGCCCGATTGACTCTTTGTCGGCAAAAGAAATTACCGATATTTTCGTGGACGCGACTAAGGCGATGAAAGTGTCTGACAAAATCATCAGCCGTTCTGCAGGGACGATGATTGTGGAAACTTCTTTCCACGTCGTGAACTCTTCCGGCTCTGAGGTCCAGCAAAACTTTTCTATCGTCAGCACGGACTTTTCTGCGACATCAGGCGGGCCTGGAGAAACACAAACTCGTTCTGATAACGGCGGTCTGGCCCGTTGTTTCCAAGTGGGAGCAGAAGTTTTCAATCGCGCCGACATCTTGGCTCGCAGCAAACGTATTGCGGAAGAGTCTTTAGAACTTCTTTCTGCTGACAACTGTCCTGATGAAGCGATGGATTTGCTTTTGGCTCCGGATCAAATGACTTTGCAAGTGCATGAGTCTATTGGTCATCCACTTGAATACGATCGCATCTTGGGTGATGAGCGCAACTATGCTGGTTGGAGCTTCGTAAAGCCTGAAGACTTCGGAAACCTTCAGTACGGTTCAAAACTAATGAACGTGACTTTCGATCCGACGATTGCGGATGCGATGGCTTCCTATGCCTTCGACGATTCTGGTTTGAAAGCAACGAAAGAATTCTTGATCAAAGACGGCGTGCTTGTTCGTGGATTGGGTGGTTTGGAATCTCAAGCACGTTTGAATCTTCCAGGGGTTGCGAACTTCCGCTCTTCTTCTTGGAATCGTGCGCCGATTGATCGTATGGCGAATATCAACTTAGAACCTGGAACGACCAAGTTTCAAGATATGATTGCGTCCATCGAACGCGGCGTTTTCATGATGGCCAATAAGTCTTGGTCGATTGATGACTATCGCAACAAATTCCAATTCGGTTGCGAGTACGCCAAATTAATTGAAAACGGAAAGATCACGAAGACGTTGAAAAATCCAAATTATCGCGGCACGACCGTGAAGTTCTGGAATGGTTTAAAAGCCGTCAGTGAAAACCGGGAAACTTACGGATCTCCGTTCTGCGGTAAGGGTGAACCAAATCAAGTGATTCGCGTGGGTCACACGACTCCGTATTGCTTGTTCTCTAACGTTGAAGTGTTTGGCGCTTAGGAAGGTTGTTTATGAATTTTACTGAAATCACAAAAAAATCCTTCAACACCGTCGCGGATTATATTCTTGGAAACCTGCAAGCCGGAGAAGAAGCGAACGTAAATCTTCACGCCGAGGAATCCGTTTTCATTCGCTTTAACGGAAGCAAGGTTCGCCAAAACACGACAGTTGAACAAAGAACTTTAAGTCTGCTTCTGCAAAAAGATGGCAAGACGGCTTCTTTTAGTTTCTCGATCACCGGTGATGAAACCGAGGATAAAAAACGCGCGGATCAATGGTTGGCGGAAGCTCGCAAAGAGTGCGCGCTTCTTCCCGAAGATCCTTATCAAGTGCCTTTGAAGAATAATGGAGTCAGCGACAGTACTTTCAAAGGCGCCTTGCTGGCTGAAGAAGCTGTTGTTGCTGCTATCACGGCACCAGCTGCGGGTGTGGACCTTGCGGGTCTTTACTGTGCGGGTCCTTTGATTTCTGCCAACAAAAACTCAAAAGGCCAAAGTCATTGGTTTGCGACCGAAAACTTCTTTATGGATTATTCGCTTTACCTGGGCGAAAAAGCCGTGAAGTCAGTCTACGCTGGCACTCATTGGAATCAGAAGGAATTTGAAGCAAATCTAGCGCAAAGTAAAAATCAGCTCAGCCTGATGGATCGTCCGAAGAAAACTTTGGCTCCGGGGGCTTATCGTACTTACCTTGCTCCAGGCGCCGTGGCTGAAATGGCTTCGATGTTTTCTTGGGGGGCTTTGAGCTTCTCGGCTTACAAACAAGGTAACAGCGCCTTGCAAAAACTAGCGGATAAAGAGAAGTCTTTATCTTCGCTCTTTTCCGTACGTGAAAACTTCGGCATGGGGTTGACTCACCGATTTAACGGCTTGGGAGAGTTGGCTCCGGAAACTTTGAACGTGATTCATCAAGGTCAGTTGCAAAGCTTTATGACCAGCACGCGTTCGGCGAAAGAATATTCGGTAGAAGCCAATGGAGCTGATGGCGGGGAATATCCACGTGCGATGGAGATTTTGCCGGGCTCTTTAAAAGAGCAAGACATCTTAAAAGAACTAGGCACGGGCCTTTACCTTTCCAACCTTCACTACTTAAACTGGTCAGATAGAATGAATGCTCGAATTACGGGCATGACTCGTTATGCGTGTTTCTGGGTGGAAAACGGCGAAATCGTGGCTCCGATCGCGGATTTGCGTTTTGATGAAAGCCTTTATGATTGTTTAGGGGAAAATCTTTTGGCCGTGACCGACTTCCAGGCTGTCGATCCGATGGTTTCGACCTATGAAAGCCGTGCTTTCGGTGGAAAAAAGGTTCCCGGTATGCTAATCAAGGACTTCAAATTCACCTTGTAGGGGTTATTCGATGGTTAAATACCTTGTTCACGTGATGGTTCGTCACGAAGTGTATTCTGAGTACGTAGACTGGCTTAAAAACGAACACATTCCAGAGATGTTGGCGCTACCAGGCTTTGTGGGGGCCGAACTATGTCTACGCAAGGGCGGAAATTTGGAAGCTTCCAGCAAAGACATCAAGATCATCTATTCGATGAAAGACGAAGAAGCGATGAAGGTTTACATGACTGAATACGCCATGAAAGCCCGCGAAAAGGGTCTTGAGAAATTCCCAGGGCAGTTTTCTGCTCAACGCGAAGTTTGGTTAGAAACTATTAATTTTACGTCAAAATAGTCCCAAGGGGCTTTTAATTCGCCCCTTCGAGGTGTATGTTAGGTCTTAACAAAGGAGACTCTGGTGGCTACAGCTTCATTTCAAAAAATTTTGGAAAATATCTCTGCTAACAAAGGCGTTCAAAACCTTCTAGAAAACTTCCAAAAGCTGAACGACGAAATCAAAAAGAAAGAGTCTGAGCTTAAAAAAACTTTCGATCAAAAGAAAGAAGAGCAAATCGAACTTGCTTGGAAGAAGTATCAAGAGATCGTGAAAGTATTGAGCACTTCAGAAGCGAAAATCGAAAAAGAAGTGAACACAACAATCGCGAAATTGAAAAAGTCTGCCGATGATTTGGAAAAAAACATCGCGGCTTACAAAAAGAAAGCCGTTGCTCAAAAAGCAAAGCTTGAAAAATCTCTTTTCAACAAAACGATGAAAAAATCTTCTTCGAAAAAAACAACGAAGAAAGCCGCAAAAGCGACTACTAAAAAAGCCGCTTCTAAACCAGCTGCTCGCAAGACAACAAAGAAAACGACTAAAAAAGCTTAATCGTTTTTTAGCGAATTCTAAGATGAAAAAGGAAGGCCGAAAGCCTTCCTTTTTTTATTGGTCCAAACCCTTTTAATGGCGCCGAAGATGGTCCCTGTGCTTAAAGCTTAGCCTCCCTTTCCCCTCTAAATCCCCTAAATTTCAGCTCTTCTCCCTTCCCTGCGGCAAAGGAATTGCTTTGATTTGGGGTATTAGGGAATTCATATGAAACAAGCGGCTTTGGGACTTAAAAAACAGGGCTTATATCTTTGCGCTATTGCGTTTGCTTTGGCATATGCGACCCGTGCTCAGGCGGCTAGCTGGAATGAAATGGATGTCCGTGCCAACCTTTATTCCATGCGCGGTCAAGAGCTTTATAGTGGTCAGGATATTGCCGAAAACAACCGACGCCTTATCGAAGAAATCAATAACTTTAAGCCCACCACCAAACATCGTGTGAATGGGATTAGTTCAGAACAAGCGCAAAGTATCATTCAAAAAATTAATCGCAATGAAGTCACTGGTTTCAGCGCAGGCAAAAAATATGATCCAAACGGCATCGTGGGATTTTGTTTTGGTCGCGCGCTCTATGCGCACTTAGAACTGCTTCGTCATGGTGTTGCGAAAGACTCTATCAAAAAAGTTTTTGTTGTCGGGCCTATGCGTACGGGAACGATTGACTGGCAATTTCATGTCACCACAATAGCGAAAGCCAGCGATCATGCGGGATGGTATGCCGTCGATAACTTCATTGGCAGACCCGTGCCTCTTGAAGAATGGTTTAAAAAGTTTCAAGGTTACTCAACAGACGGTAAGCTTCGTATGTTTGTGACTGAAGCCAATAAGATCGGCCCTAGCGCTTGGGAGTACAACACAAAGCCGGGCGGCTTGATGGACCCTTTTTACAACGATTATTTCAAGGACATGTTTGAATACTTTAAAAAGAACCGCCTTTCGCCGGAGGAGAAATTCTTTCCGCGCTGTTCGAAAGTCTTTGCCAGCTAAAAAGTCTCTACGCAGGTCGTGGTCTGTGCTGACAGCTCCCGTCCGTTCTGTTAGGTTCAAGATGCCATGCGCTTTGTAAAACGGCTTTTAAAATATGTTTTGTTCTTTGTATTAGGTGCGATCACCTGCGCCCTTCTTAGCGTTACGGCTTTGTCTTACTTAGCCATTGATCAACTGAGTAAAGCCACACGCCCCGAGCCGTTGAAGTCGTCTAAAAAAATGCCTGTCGCCAAAGCGACCATGATGCCGGCATTGCCCTTAGAGGGCGAAGGCAAAAATACCGATGTGAATCCCAACCTACGAGAACTCACTCACATTGGTCATAACTATGTGACAGAGTTAAATCTTTTTGACGAATTAGCTTCTTCGGTCGCGCAAAAAAATATGCCCGAGATTTGTTCTGTGCTTTGCAATCCTTCTTACATGGATCGCGAGCGTTTGACGAATGAACGCACACAGTACTTAGTACATTACTATAAAAACGAAGGCGCCCGCGCCTTTACCGATCCTATTTTCCGAGTGAAGCTAGAAGAAGTCGGCTTGCTTTCGGCTCTTTTTCCCGTTTCTTTCCGTAATGTTCTTTCGCAAATTGAAGCGGCCAATGCAGAGACGGCTACACAAAAACTCGCGTTGGCAGTGCAGCTTCAAACTGCCGTCCTTAAAGAGGCGACTTCGTTTTCAGATCGCATTGAAACAGCGAAACAGGATAACGAAAAGTTGAAAATTCTGCGTGAACTTACGCGCTCCTGCGAACGAGGTTTAAAATCTCGTAAGCAAGTCATTTCCGAATGTCATTCTGAATTGGGAATCTAGCTTGTTCTTCTTCTGAATATGGATTAACACCAAGAGATGGGCCAAGGTCTTTCTCGATTTCAAGTATCATTCATGTTCGTTGCTTGCGCTCTTGTCGTCAGCAACCTCTACTACAATCAACCTTTACTAGGAATGTTAGCGCGTGAATTCGCGGTCAGTGAGAAATCTGTCTCAATGGTTCCAGCCTTCACCCTGATCGGGTACGCTTTGGGAATTTTGTTTCTTGTTCCTTTAGGCGACATGGTCGAACGTCGTCGTCTGATGCAAGCAAGTATGATGGTGGCGGGACTTTTTGCGATCTCTTTAGCCGTCAGCCCCAATATTTTAACTTTGGGTATTCTTAGTTTCATCATGGGATTTTTCAATGTCTCGGCGACAGTGTTAATCTCGTTTTCAGCAAATCTAGCAAAACCTGAAGAGCGCGGACGTATCGTCGGCATTGTGCTATCAGGAATTTTAATTGGCTCGCTGATGGCGCGAACTTTAGCGGGCTTTGTTGCAGAAAACTTTGGTTGGAAGATGGTTTTCATTTTCGCAGGCTCGGTGAACCTGATCTTAGCCATCATCACTCAATGGGCTTTACCTGCGGCAGAGTCTCACTTCCACGGCACTTACAAAGCACTGCTTTCTTCCACTTGGGATTTAGTAAAAACGCATGCGACAGTTCGCGAAGCGGCCTTGATGGGTGCGATTCTTTTTGGATCGTTTTCAGCTTTTTGGACCACTTTGACATTCTTGCTTGAAGGCGAGCCTTTCAGATACACGCCGCAAACCATCGGTCTTTTTGGTGCTTTGGGAATGATCGGCGCCTTTGCTGCGCCTTTAGCAGGACGCTATGCCGATAAAAAAGGCCCCGCGGCAACCATCCGCCTGGGTCTTTACTGCGCGATGGCGGCATTTGCGATTTTAGCTGTTTCATCCACGGCCGTTGTCGGTGTTATCCTAGGCGTTCTTATTCTGGATTTGGGTATTCAAGTCGCCCATATTTCAAACCAAACTCGCATGTTCGAAGTCTCGGCTGAAGCTCGCTCACGTTTAAGCTCCATTTACATCTTTAGCTATTTCGTCGGCGGAGCTCTAGGCTCGTATATTGGTTCTCTGCTGTGGAGCTTAGGCCGATGGCCTGCCGTTTCCTTGGGCGGTCTGGGTTTTTGCTTAGGTGCGACCCTGCTTTTCCAGAGAGGTCAGAAAAGACGAGCGGCTTCGGCAAAACTAGCGTAAAATACACCCATTTCGCCTTGCATTAGCCCCAGTGCTCCCCTTACAAATCGTTCATTCCTAAGGGGGGCTGTGCTAGTCTCGACGGCGTTATAGAGGTGCACATGAAAATTGCCGATCTTTCTTCTAAGAACGAATTTATTCCCCGTCACATTGGTCCCACTGATTCAGACATCCACGAGATGCTTAAAACTTTAGGTTTTAATTCTTTGGATCAAATGGCTGACAAAGTTATTCCTCAACAGATTCGCACTCAGCACAATTACGCTGATGTGGGTCCGGGAATTTCTGAATACGGTCTTTTGAATCATTTGAAACAAATGGTTTCAAAAAACAAAGTTTTCAAAAATTACATCGGCATGGGCTATCACGACACAATCACACCGACAGTGATTCAAAGAAACATCTTTGAAAACCCAGTGTGGTATACGGCGTACACTCCTTATCAACCAGAAATCTCTCAAGGTCGCTTGGAAGCTCTTTTGAATTTCCAAACTATGATCAGCGATCTTTCCGGCATGGAAATTTCAAACGCCTCTTTGCTTGATGAAGGAACAGCCGCGGCCGAAGCGATGTTCATGGCGCACTCTCTTTGCAAAAACAAAGCAAATGCTTTCATCGTATCACCTGAGATGCACCCTCATGTGATCGAAGTTATGGGCACACGCGCAGAGCCTCTGGGCTTTGAGATGATCGTGATGGATCCAGCGAAATATGATTTCGCAAAACCTGTTTTCGGCGTGTTCTTCCAGTATCCAAATACAAGCGGTGTGGTTGAAGACTACACAGATCTTGCTAAAAAGTACAAAGACCATGGCGCTCTCGTCACAGCATCGGTTGATTTATTGGCGATGACTTTGTTAACTCCTCCGGGTGAGTGGGGCGCTGACATGGTTGTAGGTAACTCACAACGCTTTGGTGTACCACTTGGATTCGGTGGACCTCACGCAGGGTTCTTGGCGACAAAAGATGCTTACAAGCGTTTGATGCCAGGTCGTCTTGTGGGTGTCAGCGTAGACTCTCAAGGTAAAATGGCTTTGCGTTTGGCTTTGCAAACTCGTGAACAGCACATCCGTCGTGAAAAAGCGACTTCGAATATTTGTACAGCGCAAGTGTTGCTTGCGAACATGGCTTCCATGTATGCGGTTTACCACGGACCAGAAGGTCTTAAAAAAATCGCTCTTCGTGTTCAGCGCCTGACTGGCATCTTGGCTGAAGGTTTGAACAAATTGGGTTTGAACGTTTCTAAAAATGCGTTCTTCGACACCGTGACGGTGACGACAGACAAAGCAGCTGCGATTATTGCTCAAGCTGAAAAAATGCAGATGAACTTCCGTAACTTCGGTAACGGCAAGCTTGGTATTTCTTTGAACGAAACAACTTCTTTAGAAGATGTTGAGATGATCTGGGCCGCTTTCAATGGTGGCAATACCGCTCCTTTCTCGGCTCTATCTATCGATGAAGCGATGAAAGATGTGGAAGTGCCAGCGAAACTTACGCGCACTTCAACTTACATGACCCATCCTGTGTTCCACTCTCATCACAGTGAAACAGAGATGCTTCGTTACATCCATCACTTGCAAAACAAAGACATCACATTGACTCACTCGATGATTCCATTGGGATCTTGCACGATGAAGTTGAATGCGACGACAGAGCTTGTGCCGGTTTCATGGCCTGAAATCAGCAAACTTCACCCGTTTGCGCCCACAGCGCAAGCAGCGGGCTTGATCGAGATGATTCATGACCTCGAGAAAAAACTTTGCGACATCACCGGTTTTGCAGCCGTGAGCTTGCAACCGAACGCGGGTTCTCAAGGTGAATACGCAGGTCTTTTGGTGATTCGCAAGTACCACCAGTCTCGTGGTCAAGGTCACCGTAACATCTGCTTGATTCCTTCTTCTGCGCACGGAACAAATCCAGCGTCTGCGGCTCTTGTGAATATGCAAGTCGTGGTGGTGGCGTGTGACGATCAAGGGAACGTTGATGTCAGCGATCTAAAAGCGAAAGCGGAACAACACCGCGACAACTTGGCCGCTCTTATGATCACATACCCTTCGACTCACGGAGTGTTTGAAGAAGGTATTGTTGAGATTTGCAAAATCGTTCACGACAACGGCGGACAGGTTTACATGGATGGTGCCAACATGAATGCTCTTGTGGGCATGTGCCGTCCCGGTGTGTTTGGTCCTGACGTTTCTCACATGAACTTGCATAAAACATTCTCGATCCCTCACGGTGGTGGCGGTCCGGGTGTAGGTCCTATCGGTGTTGCGGCTCACTTGAAAGATTTCTTGCCGACACACTCTTTGGTTCCTGAAGCGGGTCCTAAAACTGGCATCAGTGCAACGACGTCCGCTCCTTGGGGCAGCGCCAGCATTCTTCCGATTTCTTGGGCTTACATCACAATGATGGGAGCCGAAGGTCTTCGCAAAGCCACTTTAGTAAGTATCTTGAGTGCAAACTACATCGCGAAGAAATTGGAAGCTCACTTCCCTGTTCTTTACAAAGGTAAAAACGGTCTTGTGGCTCACGAATGTATCGTGGACGTGCGCGAGATTAAGAAAACTTCGGGCGTTGACGTGACAGACGTTGCAAAACGTTTGATGGACTTTGGTTTCCATGCTCCGACAATGAGCTTCCCGGTTGCGGGAACTTTGATGATCGAGCCGACAGAATCTGAATCTAAAAAAGAATTAGATCGTTTCATTGAATCCATGGTGACTATCCGCAAGGAGATCACGGCGATTGAAACAGGCAAGATGGACAAAGAAAACAATGCTCTTAAAAATGCTCCGCACACAGCGCAGATGTTGATGAAGCCTGAATGGAATCATCCTTATACTCGCGAAGAAGCCGTATACCCTGTTGAGTGGTTGCGCACGAACAAGTTCTGGCCTGTTGTTGGACGCGTGGATAATGCGTACGGTGACAGAAACTTAATTTGCTCTTGCCCTTCTGTGGAAGAATACACTTAAGAAGTGAAAAAGGTTCTTCTTATCCGACTTGATAAAATTGGCGACCTGATCTGCACCATGTGTGTTGATCAGGTTTCTTTTTTAAAAGACCGCGATGTTCAATGGGTGATTTCAAAAGGCCTAGGTTTTGTACCTGACAATGCAGATCCCAAAAGAAAGTACCTTGAGCTTTCCAAAGATGATTGGAAGACGTCCCTCCAGTCCTTACGTTCATTTCTAAAAGATTTTAAGCCCGACGTCGCCGTCAGCTTTCAGGCCCCGTGGTGGGTCAGCTATGCGCTTTGGGCTGAAAATGTTCCGGTGCGTGCCGGTGTTAAATCGCAGTGGCATAGTTTCTTATTTTTAAATCGTGGTCTGCGCCAACGCCGCAGCCAAGCTGTGCAGCACGAATCAGATTACAACTTGGACCTGCTTCTGCACGCCTTTCGCGTGAATGAAGAAATCACGCAAGAGAAAACTCCCGAATTAAAGCTTGTGGCACCCATGAATCCAGAGCTGTTAGCCAAACATGGATTGATCTCTGGGAAATACGTTGTCGTTCATCCGGGCATGGCAGGTTCGGCTTTAAATTGGCCGATTGCGAAGTACATCGAGTTCATTGTCGAAGCAAAGAAGAACTATCAAATCGTTCTGACGGGTACCGCGGCCGATGAGCCTTGGCTGAAAGAAATTAAAGAACGCTTCGCCGGCGACACACAAGTTTTATCCTTACAGAATCAACTGAAAGCGACAGAGCTTTTTACAGTTTTAAAAAATTCAAAAGCCGTTGTAGTTCCCAGTACGGGCGTTGCGCACATGGCAGCCTCTTTAGGGGCCAACGTTTTAGGTATTTACAGTCCAGTTCGCGTTCAACATCCTCGCCGTTGGGCTGCTAGAGGCCCTCATGTTCGCATCTTTATGCCTCACAGTCAGGATCAGGATAACGTCAATCCTCGCTGCATGGACGAGATTTCTGTCGAAGATTTGCTAAAAGCTTTGTCTTCGCTTTAAAATATCTGCATGCAAAGACAGTTTACATTTCCCGCTTCATTTGAAGAATCTATTTCCAAAGCTTTAGCGAGCTATAAATTGTCTTTGCAGGACTCTAAAGCCCTCGCAAAATGCGTTCTGGCTTTATCCGACTATTTCATTCATAAACCTGATGATGTCACTCCTTGGCATGAATCCTGGGCGCAAGTGGCTTATCTTTGTTATTACTTGCCTCTGAACTCGACTCGTCTTGCCGGTATTATCGAAGAGGCGGATAGAAGAAATTTCTTTGCCGGTCTAGAGCGTGTTGTTGATTTCGGCGCGGGACTTGCGACGGCCTCTTTAAGTATTTCACAAAAACATGCTCTGCAATTTCAACTTGTTGAGCGCGCGAGTGAACCTCAGAAACTTATCGAGACTTACTTCCCTCAATTCAAAGCCGAAGAATGGCAGCGCACCTTCAGTGCTCCCCGATTAAAAGATCCTAAAAAAACTTTGGCGGTCTTTTCTTATTCTTTGACTGAGCTTTCAGATATTCCGGATTGGGCTTATCAGTGCGAAGCCTTGATGTTGGTAGAACCTTCAACGCAACAAGATGGTCGAAAGCTATTACAACTTCGTCAGAAGCTTTTAGAAAACGGCTATCATGTCTGGGCGCCTTGCACGCATGAAGGACCTTGTCCGCTCTTGACTCAATCAAAACATGACTGGTGTCACGACCGCGTTCATTTTCAAGCTCCTGAGTGGTTTTTAAAAATGGAAGAACAGCTTCCAATGAAAAACCGCACGTTGACCATGAGCTATTTATTAATCAGAAAAACACGCCCCGAAGTGTTGGCGGCCGCTCGCGTTGTTGGCGACCGTTTAGAAGAAAAAGGCAAAGATCGTCAGATGATTTGCCGAGGTCCTGAGCGTGAGTTTCTAGCGTGGATGCACAAGCTTAAAATTCAGCAAGAAATCCCTCGCGGGGTCCTTATTAAAAATCCCACAGAGGCGCAGAAGGTCTCAAACGAACTGCGCGTTTCAAAAGAAGTTGAAGTTCTCGACTGAAAGATGCCTATTTTCACTCTGAAGTGGGCCTTCGCGGAACATATATCAGAGTGAAACACCTAGCCCTTTCTTCACCGGATTTTAATTAAAAACTGCTCTCAAAAGACCGATAAGTATTCATATCAGGAAACTTATGAATATTCGGAACGTTGAGGTAACATTCATAACTCTATGCCTATCACTTTGTGCGATCCTTTCAGGGTGCATCAAGGCCGATATCAATCATCCTGATTTAGTACCTACTTTAAAATCTACAAGCCCTTCTTACTATACTAATAACTCGTCGATAAAGGTGAAGGTGCAATTCAACCGTCCGCCGACAAAGATCGTCGATACTGAATTTAAAACTGAAAATGCCACCATTGTTAGCATCACTCAGCTAGACATGTTTTCGTATTTAGTTGAAATGACCCCGACCGCTGAAGGACGTGTAGTTTTAAATCTTCCTGAAGGTGCCGCTCTGGACGAAAGAGGTAAAAAGTCTTTCAGCTCCGACGACTTTGAAGTTTATTATGACAACTCCATCCCCGTAACTGGAACCGTCAATATTCTTCCCGCCAATGTCAGTCCCAATCCTCGCCCTATTATTGACGGTCAAACAGAGCCTAAAGCGATCGTGACTCTTTATAATTCTATCACGTGCTCTGGCGATAAGCTTGCCGACACCCAAGCCGACAGCGTCACCGGTGCCTTTCATTTTCCATTAGGAAACGCACTCACCGTCGAAGGGCCTTATTCTTGGAGTGTTCTTGCAGAAGATGCTGCCGGTAACACTTACTGCTATCCCTATCCTTTACCTTACGTCTTTGATGAAACGGAACCCTCAACGCCAACGATCAGTTTACCCTACGCGATCCAAGACAGCCCCGCCATCGTAGACGTCGCTTCTTGCGATGATACGAACCAAGTTCCCGACGTCTATTTTCAAGTGGCTTTCACTCAAGATGGTGCGAGCGTTCCCGATTTTTCCGATGCACTTTGGATAAATTGCACGGCTGGGAATAATTATGTTCCAGTCACTGGTGCCGAGGGAGCTCACACTTTGACGATGTGGGTTCGCGATGAAGCGGGAAATATAAATCAAAGCAACACCGTCAGCTTCACATTGGATACGACGACGCCAAGCCTGACTGTCCCGGCCACGGTTGCGTTGGATAGAAATAGTTCTGCGACGGAATTGTTTGATGATTCAAGCGTGAGTTCTGACGAAGAAGGCGCAGGTGTTTATTCCTTAGGGACAGCCGCAGCACCAAAATGCGCTGACTATGGCAGTGTTTCCATTGATTCCGCCACCGGAGCGTTAACGTATGCGCCTACGGCTCACTATTTTAATAAAAATGGATCCACCGATCACAATGGTGGTCCTTGCAACATCAAAGTGCAATTCACCGATCAGGTTCTTCCAACGGGACACGTTATTGAGGCCGATGTCGCTGTCACCGTGAACTTTGTCGACGAACTTCCCCAAATCACAGCTTGGCCGGGCACAAATGGCACTGTCGCTGAAAAATGCGGGAACAAATGTTTTGCCAACGCGATTTTTGATCTAAATTTCACGGCCAACCCGGGCGGGGCGGGTTTTCCTGATCCGCAATCTCTGACATGTTCTGCAACCACTGCCGATGGATATTACGTTTCCGTAGCAAGCTGTTCGGTGAGCGGTACGAGCGGAACTCTGTCATTACAAATGGGATCGGCTCACGCTTCTTCGACCGATACGACGTTAATCACTTTAACTGTTGGTGATGGTATCACGACAGTATCAAAATCTTTCGGAGTGCATGTTGATAACTACGTGATGAGCATGTATCCGGCACTCGCGGTCTCAAGACCTCTTTCTTGTATTTTGTGTCATGCGAATATTCAGGCGGATATCGTGATGGATTTTGGAATTTCCCAAGCCAATTACAGTAATGCGAATAACATTTTGGGATTTGCAAGAATCAACTCTTCCCACATGTATCACGCAGACAACAATGTTATCGGCTTCACGGTGACAGGCTCACTGTACATGCCTGACATCACTGTCACAGATAAAAACTTCATCAAACAAACTTCAGGAAATCCGAACGGGCCTGCCGTGAATCTTCGCAGCTTCCTCTTAAATCCTTGGAACTACTATGAGCCCGAGGCCGATGCGCAAGGCACGTTGCTAACGGACACAGATGGTTTTGTAAAGGTAGCCGCTGCTCCGACGGTGATGGCGGCCATGCCTCCGGTAAATGGCGGCATCACCTTGAAAAGTGCCGTGAAAATCCGCGCTCCATCCGACGCAGAGATATTAGCGTTGGATGCTTCCCTGTCTGCAAGTGACACGGAATTTGTCTATAAAGGTCCTAACTCGAAACCGGGATTAAGTGGTTTAGAAATACACGACTATGGCTATGGCGAATTCGTTAGAAACAATGGAACAATTGTTTGCTACGGCAGTATTATCATCAGTGGAACCTTGTACTTAAAAAATCCGGACATTCAAACTGACGATGTGGGCTGTTCAATCTATGTCGCAGGCAATGTCTTTATCGAAACAAATCGTGGCACCGCAATCAATTATGTCGGCGGAGCGGCTTCTCCGACTTTACAAATTACTTCTTCTCGCAACTTACACATGGGGATTGGACTTTACGACCTCGCCCATATTAGGAATTCCAATAACGCCGCAAACGACGCCCGAAAAATTGTGAACGACGTGAACCCTTCAGGCCTGCGCGATGCCGGTGGCACCGTGGCTTCAGTGAAAAGCAATGAAGATGCGGGCGCTTGGGAATATATGACGTGCCCTCTTCGTCCCGAACATGCCATCTATCTAGACACTCACTATGTATCGAACGGAAATTACACAGCTTGCGACGCTTCCGTAGATCCATGGAAGTGTGCGATGGCCAAGGAAATTTTCAACAATTGGACCGGCACGGTTTCAAACTACGATTATGTTCCTAATGTTAGAAACGTTTATCGTCCTGCAACCAATACGTTAGTGGACATGGTTCGCGCTTATGAAAGTATGTGCCGCGTGAATGGCGCCTACCAAATGACTAATTATTCAAATTACAGTTGGACGTGGGCCGGTTATTGGGGGGAACAACCTTCAAAATTGGGAGCCTCGACAATCAATTCTTTCCGTGTATCTACTGTCTTTGATCATCTGCGTGTGAACGCCCACAATGTGCACAGCCGTTACTATGGAGAATTCCGCGGTTCGGTAATCTCTCCTTATGCTTTATTTGCGGTGGGAAATCTGGTGTTTAGATATGACACTCGTCTTAACAACGTCGTGCCTTATCCAAAATTAATGGTTCCAAATCCGATCTTTGATGTGCAATAGTGTTTGCATGTCCTACGAAGAAAACGAATCACGTCCGCCTCTCGAAGTTCCTAAAGAAGCTATCAGCGATGAGGCTTTGCGCGGAATTATTGAAAACTTCATTCAGCGTGAAGGCACTGATTACGGCCGTGAAGAAGTCGCGTTCGAAACCAAATTCAATCAAATTAGAAAACAGATCGACAAAGGCGACGTGAAAATTGTTTTTGATCCCAACACCGAATCTGTAGGGCTGATGAACACTCGCGATTGGCAAAAACTGCAAAAGTCCTAACGATTTCCGTAAGCCTGATAAAGTCTTTGAATATCTGACTGAGAAAGATTTCTTAAAGGCGCAATCTGGCGTCCCGGATCTTTCGATACTAGCGTCTGCGACGTCCCTGGCTTTGCAAAAGTGTCGCTCGGATAAAGCATCAACGAGTTGTAATCAAACGCCGCTAGGCCTGACACCTTCATAAGGCTTGAAGGAAAAATTTCAAAGTTTATCAGATACCCATCTTCGACATTTTCTTTAAGAACTTGCACAAAAGACTCGCGGTCTGTGCGGTTCTGTTCATGAATGAATCCCAGAGCATGCATAATCTCGTGGGCTATTTCTGCGGGAGCGCAATTCGGAGCTAACCATACGGGTTGTTTTCCACCGATTTTTCCCAAATAGCTTTTGCAATCTTTCGTCCCCGTTTGGAAAACCAAAACATCTTCTTGATCTGTGTAGTCCACAAATCGAATGGGTGTGTTTGCAAAAAACAGTAAAGCTTCGCGCACACGCTGTGGATTTTCTAAATCAGGCTGAATGTAAATAGGAATTTCCGCCGAATCCCAAAGTTGCAACTCTAGTGGCTTTGTCAATCCCGTCGTTGGGGCCCCCGCCTCTACCTGACCTAAAATGATATCACCGTCCGCGACAGCCATACCCTCTTCAAGACGATAGCGAACTGCACCCAGTTCGGCCGGAGTTTTTTGCGACGGAGTTACTGGCAAAGCTTCGACTTGTCTTTCACTTCCAGGAATATTTTCATTCGGATTTTGTGTCGAAACTGCAGGAGCCGACGAGTCATTCACTAAAGACTGAAGATTTTCTTCTTTGTTCAAAACTTGCTGTTCCGAAGGCGGTGCATTTTGTTCGCGAATGGCATCGTCGCGCCTTGAAAATAAATAGGCGCCTAGAACAAGAATAAAAATTAGAAGAGAGATTAAGAAGCGATTGCTCAATGCCGACCACCTTAAAGTATATCTAAGCCTTGAGAATTTTTGTATAGAGGTCAAAATAAAAAAACACCGGTGTCGTGAGCCGGTGTTTTTTAAAGTCGTGTTTTAAATTGTTAAGGGTTGAAGATGAAAGCAATTAGTCGTTGCTGAATCCTGAAACAGGAAATAGCGATACGGAAATTTGATATGTCTTTCCTTGCGCTACGCCCGCATCAAGAAACTGAGCAAGTTCTTTGCGGAAGTTTTTGATTTTCTCTTTTGCTTCTGGCAAGCGGTTTTCATCAACAGTGATAGAGATTGTTGATTGCTCACGCTCTTCAGTAGGCATTTTCTCCAGAAGACGCTCAAGCTTGCGCTTCATCTTCTTTTCACGAGAAACTTCACCAAAACGTTGAAGCTCGTCTGGAGTAAGGTTTAAACGCTCCCCGAACATGCGAATTGTTCTGATAGTTACTGTTCTTTTTCCATTTAGAATTTTGGACAAGAATGACGAGTCCACTTCCAAATGGCGCGCGAACGCGCGGAGAGAGTAACGAGGATAGTTTTGGCTACGGCGAGCCAGTTCATCTTCTAAGAATTGTCGGAAATCCGAGTTTTTATTTACGTCCTGCATGAGGACACAATTATGTGCAGGACTCCTAATAATCAATAAGTTGTTCACAGCCTTACAGACATTTAATAAAGCCATTCCGGCTGCGTCAATTACACGGACTCCATTACGGATTTTTTATGTAAAATCAACAGTTTACGGGCGCGTCCGCGTTCGACAAATTCGTAATGTTCATTACAGAATTCGTACTGAAAATTCGGGATTTCGGAGAGAAAACCAATCAATTTATCTTCGTAATTTTGCGGACACAGAATCACTCGCTGCGCTTGCAAAAGATCTTTCTGATGAAGTGAGTTCAAGATTTTAAAAATAGTGTGCGTGCCGACGCCAGCTATGACCACATTGCCTTTAAGCACCGTGTCTAAGTCCTCACCTGCGGAAGTAAAGAACTCAGCCCGGCTCGTAGACAGCTCGTCAAAATGCTTTTCACTGAAGCGAGCGCGCAATTGATCCATGATATGTGCGACTTGATCAACGAAATAGACTTCCGGAAACAATCCGCTGCGATAGGCGCTGATTCCCAAAATGCCGTGATCGCAGCAAAAGTCCCAGACAGGTTGTCCAGGAAGAAGCTGATCAAAAATAAGCTGCATGCGGAGAGGCAATTTGTACATCGACGCTCTAGATATCATTGACTGTCTGCCAAGGGAAAAGGAAACTCCCGGGCTATGAAAAAGACTCCATTAGCAGATATCCACGTAAATTCGGGCGGCCGTATGGTCGACTTCGCAGGCTGGTATATGCCTGTTCAATATTCTGGCCTTCGTGAAGAGCACGACAATGTTCGTAAGAACGTAGGTCTTTTCGATGTGTCTCACATGGGCGAAGTTCGCGTGAAGGGACCGAAAGCTTTAGAAACTCTCGAGTGGCTGACAACGAATGATGTCGCAAAATTGAATGACGGAGAAGCGCAATATTCTCTTCTTCCGAATGATCAAGGCGGCTTGGTTGATGACATTATCGTTTATTGCTTGAAGAAAAACGAAGATTACTTGGTCTGTGTAAATGCCTCCAACAAAGACAAAGACTTCGCTTGGATGACGAAGAATAATAAAGGCGCTGACATCACTGATGAAAGCGATATGTGGGGTCAGATCGCGATTCAAGGTCCAAAAGCTTTGGAGCTTTGCGATCGCGTTTTCGGATTTAAAGTCAGTGAAATGAAGCCTTTCACTTTGAAATCCGGCCAATTCCAAAATTTCAAAATCATGGTCGCAACAACGGGCTACACGGGTGAAAAAGGCTGCGAGGTTTTTGTTGAAGCGGCAGGCACAGGCGCCCTTTGGAATCATCTTTTGAATGAAGGTAAAGACTTGGGAGCTCAACCTATTGGTTTGGGTGCTCGTGACACTCTTCGTACTGAAATGAAGTACTCTTTGTATGGTCATGAGATTGATGACACGACGAATCCATACGAGGCGGGTTTAGGCTGGGTTATTAAGCCAGCTAAAAAAGACTTTATCGGCAAAGCGATTATCGTGGGTAAAAAAGAGGCCGGCCTACAAAGAAATCTTGTGGGATTTAAGATGCTTGAGAAGGGCATCCCTCGTCAGGGTTACAGCCTATTTTCTTTTGACAACAAAGAAATCGGCAAGGTAACTAGTGGTACACATTCTCCGACTTTGGATGAACCTATCGGTATCGCCTACATCGACGTAGCTTTTGCAAAAGAAGGAACTGAGTTTCTTCTAGATATTCGCGGCCGTAAAACTAAAGCGGTGGTTTGTAAGACACCTTTTGTTCAGAAATAAGGAGCCGAAAATGGCATTTCACATCCCTGAAGACTACTATTACACAAAAGAACACGAGTGGGCTCAAGTTGACGAGAACATCGTGACTGTCGGTATCACTGAATTCGCTCAAGACCAATTGGGTGAAGTGGTTTACGTTGAGCTTCCAGAAGAAGGTCAAAAAATCACTCAAGGTCAAACTTTCGGCGTTATCGAGTCCGTTAAGGCTGTCAGCGACCTTTATGCCCCTGTTTCAGGCACTGTAATCGAAGTTAACACGGCTTTATCTGATGATCCGTCAGTTTTGAATGACGATCCAGTGAACGAAGGCTGGTTGGTTCGTATCGAAATGGATACTGAAAAAGAACTAGCAAACCTTATGAGAGCTCCTGACTACAAAAAATTGATCAGCGAGAAATAGTTCTTGCAAGATAGCGCGGAAATGCGCTATCTCTTTGTTTCAAATTACGGTGTTGCCCCGCTGGTGAAATTGGCAGACACGCTAGACTTAGGATCTAGTGCGCAAGCGTGGGGGTTCAAGTCCCTCGCGGGGCACCAAAAATAAGAAAACCAACCCAGAGGGTTGGTTTTTTTATTTTCGGGGCCACCGCTTCGGGCCTCTCGGGCGGTGAACCGCCTTCGCGGCTCACCTTCCTCCATGCTCCGCAATAAAACGATCCACGGGATCGTTTTACCGCGGGCACAACCTCGCGGGGCCATCCTCCGATCTAAGAGGGATTCTTTTCGCTCCCCTTCGGGGTCGCTTGTTTTTTTTGTGCTCCTGGTTTTTGGGGTCCAATCGATTTTCTTATTTTTAATCGACTAAAGATGATTTGTTTTGTTCCCTTTGATTCGTTACTTTTTAAGAAGTGACTTAAGGAGCTTCTATGAAAATTTCTGTTTTGTTTGTGGGATTGATGGTTGTTGCTGGTTCTGCGTTGGCTCAAGTGAAAGTGCCTGATTTTTTCAAGACGTCACGTGAACGCTGTGATTTTGTTCTTCGCTATATGGCTTCGACTCCGGATTGCCGAAGTATCGCGACTGATGTTTGTCCTCCCGGATCGGGAATGGATGCAGCCTCATGTGCAGTTGCTATTGGAAATATTAAGTGCGATCAAAATCGCAATGAAACTCTTTACCGCTGCAAAGAAGAGTGTTCAGGAACTGCTGACGTTAATAAATGTAATTAAGTAGCATTGATAAAAGAGCGGCTGAGAGGTCGCTCTTTTCTTTTAGTAGAACATTTTGTGCAAATAGATAGGCTGATAAACGAAGTTTGAATTTACGTTGGATACTGAGACAGATGTATCAACATCACCGCCCACAGCGCCTTCGACGAAACCATGACAGCGGTACTGTTTTCCAAGAGTTAGTCCACAGAACATATCACCGGCTGTGAGAATTTTAGAATAGCCCATCCCAGAATCAATGAGCGTAGCATTAAGTTGGTTGAGCACGGTATTACCAAAGGGAGGTTGTGCCAAACCGACGGTGGGCATATGCACAGACCAGCATTTAACCGCGTTGCTAGTTAAGATTCCGCACGCAAAATCCGCGCCTGAATAGACGGATAAATAGTCATTAGCTCCATCAATCAGATAAGGATTCACTACGTTTCCAGAACTTCCGTTCCCGACGTCTCCACTGCCGCCCCAACACTTCAGCTTGCCAGCCGTCGTTACACCGCAAGTGTAGGTAGAACCCAATGAGATTGATTTATAAGTGACTCCCGGATCCACTTCTGTCGGATTAGGATTGTTTGTTGTATTGCCAATTCCTAAGTGTCCGTTGGTGTTAGTACCCCAGCATTTCAACATGCCCGTCGTAGTGATGCCGCAAGTATGATTAAAGCCGCGTTCCACTGTTTTATATTTCGTAGGCGCATCGATAGTTTTGAACGCCGCTACAGCGGTAATCGTTCCATCACCTAGTTGTCCCGAGCCGTTAAAACCGGCGCAACGTAAATCTCCGGTTGTCGTGACTCCGCAAGTTCCATGGTTTTCCATACTGACATGAACATATTTGTAGCCAGGATCTACCAGTGTTGGGACGTTCACTCGCGGAGCGGAGCCAGTTGATGGCACCGAAGAGGAACCAAGTTCACCATAATGATTTCGACCCCAACATTTCAAATCGCCACTTTCCGTAATGGCACAATGGTCAGAGCTATGACGAGAAGCCACCTGAACGTAATTTGTATCTGCATCAATTAAAACTGGCGCCGGTCGACGTACCGTGGCTGTTGTTCCATCACCCATCACCTCGGTAGTACCCCAACAATAAAGTTTTTTATTGCTGATACCGCAGGCAACCGTATCATGATGCCCGCCTCCTCCGAAGGACACGGTATCAAAGTTAAAGTCTTTGAAAAATTCTCCCCAACGAGAGAAGAAGCCGATGTTGTGACCCGCACCGAAGGAGTTGTACTGCTGACTGGCACCGGAATCGAAACCAAAATTTCCCCAGCAGCGTAAATAGCCTGACGTTGGAATTCCGCAGACACGCCCCGCGCCCAAAGCAATTTTATCATACAACATTCCGCCGTCACTAAGAGTCGGTGACCTGCGAGAATTCCCTGAAGTTCCATCAGCGACCTGACCAGCATCATTAAATCCGAAGCAATATAGGACTTTTCCTGTGGTGAGCGCACACGTTGTTCCACGCGAAGTCGCATTTGTATCCGTATTCACAGCAACAGAGACGAAAGTTTCAGAAGAATCCACGTTGGTAGGACTAGATTTTGCTATATTTGTACCGTCGCCAATCTGCCCCCATGAATTAGCGCCACCCCAACATTTCAATTGGCCCGTCATAGTCACTGCGCACGAGTGTGACGATCCGACCGCCACCATGGAATAATCCGTGGTGGAGTCGACATCTTGCGGGGTATTGAAGCTGCCACCCGTTGGTAATGCGCCATTTCCGTTATTTCCCCAGCAACGCAATTTATGAGTGGAAGTCACTGCGCAGGAACCATCGGCACCCACGGATACATATTTATAGTCTGTAGCTCCATCAACTTCGACAGGGTCTGAAGGTATAGGGCTCGTCGTGCCTTTTCCGATTTCGCCGTAGCTATTTGAGCCCCAGCAACGAAGTTTGTTGTTGATAGTAATACCACACGTATGTCGATTGCCTGTGCTTATCATCAAATACAGATTGGGAGAGTCTGCTATTACAGGACTTGAACGATTCGTACTAGTGCCGTCGCCAAGCTGTTTGACCGTGTTAGTTCCCCAGCAATACAGCACACCCGACGTCGTTATAGCGCAAGTATGTTCGTGTCCTGTAGAGATACTAGCGAATGTAGGATTCCCAGCAACAGTGACAAGGGCGGCTCTGTCTCGGAAATTGCCGTCTCCCGTCCCTAGGGCCTGAGAGGAGTTGTATCCCCAACAACGAATAAATCCATCCGATAAAATCGCGCAAGAGTGTCTTTGGTTCAGTGCAACCGCCGTCACTTTCAAATTCTTTTCATCATCCGCAATGAAGTACTGTGCTTGATAGTTAATACCAAGGATTGCCGCAATCGTCGAAGTACGAGTGATGTGCACGTTCAGAACTTTTTCGCCTTCTACGAGTGCATTGTCTGGAAAGTTCGCCGTGATTGTAGCTGAAGCCGTATTCGCAGGAATCGTCACGGAACCCGAACTCAAATTATGATGAGTTGAATTTAACGCATCTCCAGTAACTTTGTAGTAAACGATGACGTCATAGTTTTTAACAGGATTGATGGTGAAGGTGATATTTTGGCCGCTGTCACCTTCGTTCACTCTATTCTGCGAGGCAGAAGTAATCTGCACTGTTGAAATAGCATCTTTAATCCAAGTAACTTCTGTCGCCGCCGTTTCTGACTGCCAAGTACCGAAAGTATCTGAACCAATCACACATAAAGTGACAGGACCATTCGGAATCGCACTGATATTGTCAGTGATCGCAGTTCCCACTGGAACTTGCCCACTGTAAGTCGCCGTCGCACAAGTGCCTGATGTGATAAATGCCTTCTTATACTGCGTAACGCTTGTTCCTGAAACCGTGATATTGACAGAAGTTGCTGATGAAACTCCTGTGGGCGCTCCTGTAATCACGGCGGTCAAAGCATCCCGAGTCCATGAAGCTTCCGTATGTGCCGGAGACCAATTACCCGCTGTATCGCGACCCCAAACACAAAGTTTGTAATCACCATTCACCAGGATTCGGTCTGAAATCGTCGAAGACAGGAAGTTATCGCTTCCCAAGTAGCTCGTAGGTGCCGAACACGAATTTGTTTCTCCTGGACGGATCAGGAAATATTTAAATAGATTCACGCCCGCTCCACCCACCGTCACGTTCAGGGCACTATTTGCATTCGTTCCGGAAGGAGCATTCGTCAGTGTCGCATTGCCAGGAGGAACCGTATCCTTATAGAAATGGCCAAAGGCCGTTATCATATTTCCGCTCGGGCGAGTATGAACGAAACTGAATGAATAGGTCGACGAAGTATTATCTGCAATACCGCTAGCATTTACTGTCATTGACCAAAAGCCGCCGGCACATGTTGTTGTTCCGGTGATACTTGGTTCTCCTGCCAAAGAAAGAGTGATCGGTCGACCGTATTCAGAACAAGTCCCAGTAATTTCGAAAGCCGTTTGGTTGACACCATTAATATACGTACCAACTGCCATGGTAACTGCGAGAGAAGGAATGACGGTGTCGTGGATAATCGTATCCGACAAACAATTCGTCTCGTTACCAGCCGCATCGCGAGCTTTATAGTAAATCCAGTTGTTGTCGTTCGCTGTAGGAAGCGTCCAAGATTTCGTAACAGCAAACGGCTCCCAAGTGCCTCCAGTCAGGCAAAGCGCGTTGTTGGTAATGTACATTTCTGTCGCACCACCCGCCATTGAAAGGTTCAGCGTCGCAGCTAAGTTATTTGTGTAGGCATCACCGTTATTGATGGCCATCGTTGCCGTCGGTGCTACCGTGTCTTTAACAAAAACAACTGTTACCGAGGGAGCCGCGACACCCGTCATACGAGCGTGGTTGGCGACGACAGTCACATTGCCCTGCCCATAAGTTCCTGAAGAAAGATTTAAAGTTTTTGTCCAAGAGCCTCCTGTACAAAGCGGAGGTGATGTTTGCGTGACTCCATTCGCTGTCAATGTCACTGCGATACCTTCTTCTGAACAGGCTCCAGAGACCGTGAACGAGGCCGCGTTCATCAAGCCGATATATGAACCCGCCGTCGGTGACGCTAAGGACAAGCTAGGCACCGAGCTCGTATGAACGATAGAGTCGGACGTACAGCTCGACTCATTTCCAGCCGTATCCCGGCGTTTCATGCGAACAGTGTTCGTGGCATTGGCTGTTGGTAAGACCCAGGCCTTTGATGCCACATAACTTTCCCAGACTCCTCCAGAACTACAGTCAGCAGCATTCGTGATGTAATATTCCGATGTGCCAGCGACATTCGAGACAGTTAACGTCACATTGAGATTCGTTGTACCCGCTTGACCGCTATTGATTGTGATTGTTCCCGCCGCCGGTGCAGCCGTATCTTTAATATAGTTGGCAGAATTCGCAGAACCCGAATTTCCCGCTTCATCTGACAAAGAAGCTGAAAGAATGAAGTTCCCCTGAGGAAGCGCCGTTAAATCTAAAATCGCAGAATACGAAGTTCCCAAACAAGTCGTGGTCGCGGTGTATCCGCTTGGGCCTGTAATTGTGATGGAACGATTTAATTCAGAACAACTTCCGCTGATGGTGAAGGCCGAAACATTGGCGATATTCACATAGCTATTTGCTGCCGGAGAATCAATCGTAATCGTTGGGGACGTAGAATCGTGAACAATGCTGTCAGAAACACATAGGGTTTCGCCCGAAGCATTTCTAAATTTCGCATACAATGTGTTCGTCGCATTCAGAGCCGGCAAAGTCCAAGACGCAGTTGCGGAATATGAAACCCAACTTCCACCCGATGCACAGCCAGCGACTTCGGTAAGATACATTTCTGTCACATCAGTGACGGACATATCGACAGTCACAACGTTATTGGTTGTTACTGTATTCCCATTATTTAGCGCAAAAGACGTGATAACAGGAGGAGCACCGGTGCGAGATGCTGAAGCCGAAGCATTTCCAACATTACCCGCCGCATCGACTAGCGACGCTGAAATTGAAATAGGTGAACTCAAGACCGATGATACATCTAAATTCGCAGAGTAGGCTCCCGCAGTACAGACCGTTGTTGTGGAAATTGTTCCCGCGATCAGCGTCACTGTTTTTCCATTTTCAGAACAATTTCCCGTGATCGGATAAGAACCTTCATTCATTGGCGTCACGGCAACTGGCGCATCTATCGTGACGGTTGGAGGCACGACATCTTTTTCTACTGGATACTTCTGTTCAAAGGACTGCCCCGTGGGCGCAATCATCGTAAAAACAAGTTCCCCAATATAGTTTGCAGGTAACACCGAAAGGTCCAAAGATCGCGACCAAGAACCGGTGTTATCACATGTGAATTCATGATTTAGTATTGCCGTGGCTTCTGTAATCGTAACTTTAGAACCAGGAACGCAGCTTCCTTTGAATGGAGTTGCCGCCATGTTGCTTCCATTTATACGGCCTTCACTTTCACTAGTTACCGAGAAAAATTCGAGAGATTTGCCACTTATCAATTGAGTATCAAGCGTACAAGACGACAAAATTGTCGCAGCAATGACTGCGACAAACAAATTCCCGACCCAGCGGCAACGTTCAAGAATAGATGAAAGCAGGACTTCCTGCGTGTAAACCCAGAACATGACTCTTTATTTATCGGGAATTCCTCACGAAGTGTTAAAGTCCCGTTAGGGGTATTATGTTCTGCGAATATCGCTCAGTTCTTATCCTGAGACAGCGACAATGTGAGAAAATCCTCTCAAGGCCATTCGTTTGATTTCGCGAGGTCCGTAAACAAACACTCATGTAAGAGTATTATAAACTTAAAATTTTCCCTCGGAAAACCAAGGATCTAGCTTTTTTAAAGAGTGAGTTCCCACTCATATTTCTATTTCATCTGAACGAAAGAAATTCGGTCACCGCGAGCAACAAACTCGACTTGGCAATAGAGTGTTCCTTACCGTTCCATGAATGATCAATATCGAGTCACTTCATCAAAATTTGTACAGGATACCCGCCCGTCGCTATTGAAAATGCGTCGTCCTTGACCAACCCATAGATAGAAAGTTTGTAGCGCATGATCTGATCGGTAGCGGAATCAAGAACATAGGCAAAAGTATTCGCAGCATCCACTGTCATACCGACGGGAGCTATTCCGGCGGCGACCGACGTGGGTGATTGGTGAATCAAGGATCCATCCTGCTGAATGGAATACAACGAAATATCGCTGCTTCCTGAATTTGCAACGAACATCTGACTTCCTGAAATCAGCAGTCCCTGAGGAGCGACTCCCGTGGAGACGGTGGCTTTCTTAGTCAGGGTGCCATCAGCCTCTATTGCAAAAGATTCCACTAAATCCGTCCAGCAACTTGCTGCATACAAAAAAGATCCTTGCTTCAAGGCAGTTACGCCGACGGGACCCGATGGGCAGCTTTCTGCTTGAACCGAAGCCGGACTCAAGGGTTGAAAACTTCCATCAGCCTGCCAACGAAACTGGGCAATAGAATCGTTGTAGTGACTGATGACGTATACATATTCCCCTGACGGAGAAACATGAATTCCTAAAGATGAATCTGCGTATGGAATGAAACCGCTCAAACTCAAAGTCCCATCATCGCTGATCGAAAAGCGCGTGATGTTCGGTTCGGTCATACTTGAAGCATACAGAAATTTCGCGTCGGGACTTAATGCAAGATGAACAGGAGTATCCTCGGTTGCGATGGCTGATGCGATCTCCGTCAACACACCATCCGTACCAATTTTAAATTGGGAAATAGTATTATCGTATTCATCTGCGACATATAAATACTGCTGTGAACTGTCCATGATCATGAAAGAAGGCATAGTTCCAGTGTTGATTGTGGGAGCTGACAATGGTGAAAGCTCACCGTCCTTGGAAAGATGATACTGATAAATCTTGCTATCGCCGCGGCTCAATACGTATACAAACTGATCGCGTCCGACAATTTTCTGTCCGCTTCCGCCACCGCTGCAACCGGCAAAAATAAGAATCGTGAATATCAATATCAATGTTTTTGAAAGTAGGTGTTTCATGTGTTCTCCCTATGGTCTTCAAAGAATGCAAGCAGGGGTCCACCGAAACTAGGTCTTAAGTCGAAACTCATCGAGATGAGGAAAGAACTGCCGAAAAATCGGCGGCACGTTCTGCCGCAGTTTCGGCTGCTGCCGAATTTACACCGCTGTTTCTTTTTTTCGCCGAAAGCCAAAACAGAATTTCAGGAATGTCCAAAGTGTCCAGTTGAGCCGTGCCTTCTGACACTCGATACTGTGAGCCGACTTTGTCAAAAAGGGATTACAATGCAGGTTATTAAAAAGAAGTATGACCCCATGGATGTAAATATTGTTGTGGAAAACGCTGGTGAAGCGACTTTGTCTCGCGCTGAAGTCAGCGTGCGCATTCGGGACATTCTGACGACAATATTGGTCTTTATGTCGGGCGAAAACGATGTGTCCGTTGAAATCACTCACGGCGAAAAAACGACGATATTCAAAGTTAACTGTTCACAAAAATCCATCGGAAAAATCATCGGAGCTCAAGGGAAAAATATCGGAGCTTTAAGAACTCTGGTAGCATCGCTTTCCGGCAGGAATGGTTTTAGAAGCATCGTGGAAGTGCCTTATTATCCCTTCGACAGTAAATAAAAGAGCCGGGTTCTATGAGCACGGAGTCCTACATACTTCATCACGACATCTTTCTTCAGCTGATAAGGGAGCAAAAGCTTTCCCATGCGGCTATTGCAAAGCATTTGAAGATCTCGACAAAAACGGTTCAGCGCTGGGTTAACAAGTCTTCTAAAAAAATAAAAAAAGAACAGCTTAAGGATTTGGCTGAACTGCTGCAGACGGATACTACACAGCTAATTCAAAACAAGAACCGCTTGCGGATCAGTCCCGCGAACAAAGCTTTAGAAGTATTATTGTCAGATCCTTATATGCAAAAAAATCACTGTGATGAAGACTGGCGAAATTATCTTAAGATTCTCAAACACTTTAAAAATGTGGACCTGCCGACACATCAGGCGCTTTTGCTTCACAAAGCTGTTGGAAGGAGTTTTTTAAACCTCGGAAGTTTGCGCGCCGGCAAAGCCTATCTCAAAGCCGCTTGGGATCAGTTGCAACTCAATAAGGATCACTTTCTTGGTGAAAACCTCAGCTTCGAGCTGAAAATCGAGATGGCTTTGACTGAATATTTTCAAGGCGACATCGAAAAAACGCAGCAACATCTTCGAAAGATTTCTTCATCTTTTCTATCCGTGCCAGTTTTTAGTTTATCCAAAGTTCGATACCAACTTCTTCAGGGACATCTTCACTATCACCAAGCGAAATATAAAGACGCCGAAGAACTCTTTCGCGGGGCTCTTCTTTACTGCTTCACTTATAATAAATCGTGTCTGATCGAAGTCGCTCAGCTTTATCAGGCGTTGGGGCTCCTTTATTTTAGAGCAGGTTCTTTAACGAAGTCCTTTTCTTCCTTTATAAAAATGGGAACAGTTTCGCAGAAAATCGAATGGCGCCGCGGGATCTGCACTGCCCAAATGCTGCTGAAGCTTTCAAAAAATTTTCATTCCAATGACATTTCAACTTTTAAAAGTCAGAGGCGATATCTACCGGCCAGCCGCATGCATTCACTTTTCGAAAAAGCCCAGCTTGCACAACACGTTCTAGAAGGAAAATATGACATTGCCGATCAACTGCTGAAATATCGTAAAGAACAGGCAAAGTTCAGTCCCCTATTAACGGCACAAATAAATTTGGAAACGGCCCTTCTTAATCGAGTTTCCAGCGGGAGATTTAAACCCGCAATACATTTGCGGGATACAGAAGATTTTTTGAACAAGAATGATCTGTTCGATCTATTGGATACTTTAAAATTAATTTCAGCCCAAGAGACTATCCAAGAACTGGATTTCTTACGACTGTACTTCTAAGAGGTCCTGTTGTTGACAAGATACTGAGGGATGCGTCCGTCGGCTTCTTATTTGATTTTAAACAGTTCCTTCCCGCATCGCATTTAATACGGCCAGCTAAACGCAGTAATGTTGGCGTTGCATAGAATTTTTCCTATAACTAAAGGATGCATTTTCTTTCACGGCTTCTTACAGTCTTCGTTACGGCGTTTTCGTGTGCTTCTTTTGCAGTGGATTCTTTTTCGTTTCCTCAAGGAGAAGTTAAACTTATTTCGTCCCATACATCTTGGAATGAAGACCAAAAGCCCTCTTTGGGGATTCATTTTAAAATCCAAGACCATTGGCATATTTACTGGAAAAATTCGGGTGATTCAGGTGCCGCGCCAAAATGGACTTGGAACTTTACGAATGCCAGGATTACAAAAGAGCATTGGCCTCTGCCAGAACGTATTCCCGTGGAAGGTTTGATAAACTTCGGTTATTCCGAGGAAGCTCTTTTTGCTTTCGATCTTGAGCCGGAGACAAAGCCAAACCCTGTTCAGGCGTCGCTCCGCTTAGAATTTCTTATCTGTAGAATCGAGTGCGTCCCTTACTTTACTGAGCTGAAAACAGAAATTCCTTATTCTTCTCAACGAGGTCCTCCGGCGGAGACCTTCTCAAAATTCTCTTTTCCTACACCGGCTCCTTCGTCCTTTTCCTGGGTCCCTCGAAAAATAGAGGGCGCAACTTTAAAAACCGTCCTTAACCTTCCCGCGCAAACTGCTCTGAAAAACCTCGAGGTCTTTCCAGAAGACGGGGAAAGTTTTAAAGCGACCGTTCCTGTGCTCACACCTGAGGATCATAACTTTGAAATTGATCTCGCTTTGCAAGATACTTCAAAAACGGATTTCGAAGGAGCTCGTTTTCTTCTAGTGACTGAAAATACCGAAGGTCAAAAGCAAGGATACGAAATTTCTTTGCAGAAAACCGCGCCGACTTCTTTGGTTTTTGTTCTGCTTTGGGCCCTGGTGGGTGGGTTCATTTTAAACTTCATGCCCTGTGTGTTTCCCGTACTTTCCATCAAAGTGTTGAGCTTCTTAGGTCCAGAGAAAAATGCGCAAAGCCTGCGAACCTCAGGTCTTTATTACACTTTGGGCGTCATGATGTCCTTCTTAGCACTGGGCGGAATATTGATGCTATTGCGCGCCGGTGGAGAACAAATCGGCTGGGGTTTCCAGTTACAATCCCCCACTGTCGCCGCTGGAATCTCTATTTTGTTCTTCTGGCTGGGACTTAATTTTTTGGGGACTTTTGAAATCGGTCAGTCGCTAACATATCTAGGTGCAAAGAAGACATCTTCGGATCGTGCGGGGTCTTTCTTAACTGGAGTGCTAGCGACATTGGTTGCAACTCCATGCACGGCCCCTTTCATGGGCGCAGCTCTGGGAGCTTCACTGGCCATGCCCGCCATAAATACTTTGCTTGTCTTTGCTGGCTTAGGTTTGGGAATGGCTTTTCCATTCTTGGTTTTGGCTTATTTCCCGAAGACCGTTCAATATCTGCCAAAGCCGGGCGCGTGGATGGAAAAACTCAAAGAGTTTTTAGCTTTTCCACTTTTTGCGACAGTGCTGTGGTTGCTTTGGGTCTTGTCACATCAAGTGACTATTGCCAGCTTACTCTTTTTATTAGGAATTTATTTAATCATCGCTCTGTGGATCTGGGGTTCCCGCCAAGTTCATAATGAAAGATGGAAGCAAGTTCTTTTATTGCTTGGCTTTTTGCTTTCATTCCTAGTTTTGGCTTTGATGCCACACGAATCGATCACTGTTTCCAAGGTTTCTCAAAGCGACTCCTGGAAAACTTTTAGCAAGGAATCTGTCGCGCAAGATATCGCCGCAGGAAAAGCCGTCTTTATCGACTTCACGGCTGCTTGGTGCATCACCTGCCAGGTGAATAAGAAACTGGTTCTGCACACCTCGGAAGTTCAAAGCGCTTTTACGGCGAACTCTGTACAACTTTACCAAGCGGACTGGACCGACAAGAACCCGGCTATCACTGAGGCCTTAGCCGGATACGGTCGCAACTCTCTGCCGCTTTATGTGTACTACGCGGCGGGCTCCAACAGACCTCTGCTTTTACCCGAGATTTTAACCAAAGGAATTATCTTAGAACTTTTTAACAAGGAGACAAAGTAATGAAAAAACTGTTCGCAATGTTACTGGTTACATGTGCAAGTTCTTTGGCTATGGCCGAAGCCAAAATCGGTAGTCCCGCTCCTGATTTTTCTGTTGTCGATGCCACAGGAAAAACTCACAAGCTTGCTGATTACAAAGGGAAGTATGTTGTTCTTGAGTGGTATAACAAAGACTGCCCTTACGTGCGTAAACACTATGACAGCAAGAACATGCAAAAAATCCAAGGTGACATGACAGCTAAAAACATCGTGTGGTTGTCCGTGATTTCTTCAGCTCCAGGCAAACAAGGTCACTTGGCTGCGACAGATGCGGTGAAGAATGCTCAGAAGGAGGGCTCCAAAGCTTCGGCTATTCTTCTTGATGAAAAAGGAGTTATGGGAAAAGCTTACGGAGCAAAAACAACTCCGCACATGTACCTGATCGATCCTCAAGGTGTTCTTCGCTATAATGGCGCGATCGACAGCAATGATTCCGCAGATCCTAAAACGATTGCTTCGTCGGAAAACTACATCGTTCGTGCCGTGGCGAGCGCTGAAAAAGGCGAAAAGATCGCGAAAGAGACAAGCAAACCTTACGGTTGCAGCGTGAAATATTAATTTAAAATGCGGCTGTCTTTGAAAAAAGAACAGCCGCTTTTTTTCGTCTTCAATTAACTGGCTTTTTTATTCCCATCGACCACCGTTTCCACACTGGCAACCATTTCATCCAAATAGTCTGACTGTTGGGAAAGTTCGACAGAAGCCGCCGCGGCCTCTTCCGAGGATGCCGCATTACTTTGAGTCACCTTATCCAGTTCATGCACTGCTTTACTGATCTGCTCGATTCCCGCATTCTGCTCTGTACTGGCTTGCGCGATTTCGTTATTCAACGTTGATACTTTCTCCGCTTCTTGAACAATGGCATGTAATGTATCGCCGCTTTGAACCGCAAAGTTATAGCTATTATCGATTTGTTCTGTGCTCAGACGAATTAAATCAGAAATCTCTTTGGCAGAGACCGCTGATTTTTGTGCTAACGCTCGCACGGCATCCGCGACAACCGCAAATCCTCGTCCATGCTCACCGGCGCGAGCGGCTTCGACTGCGGCATTGAGAGCCAAAAGATTTGTCTGAAACGCAATATCGTCAATCACTGCGGTGATTTCATTAACTTTTTTTGCGGAGTCGGCCACTTGTTTCATGGATTCAATCAGCGTCTGAATTTGACCTTCACCTAGTTTTGCGGTGTGCATGGCATGCAAAGAAATTTCTTTGGCCGTACTCGCATTGTCGGTATTGCGTTTGACCATGCTAGTGATTTCCTCTATCGATGCTGAGGTTTCCTCGAGCGCTGCGGCCGCCTGAGTCGTCGAAGCACTTAGGTTTTGAGAGGCGTTGGAAATTTCATGACTTGCCGATGTCAGTTGAGAGCTGGAGTTTTTAATGGAACTGACAGCATTTCTCAAAGTACCCATCGGTTTTCTTAAAATCCACCACGCAATAGCCACACTGGCGAACAGACCGATCAAAGCTATACGAATGATGTCTTTTACGGAAGCCTGGCTTGCCGCGTGTGTAGCTTCCATACTGGAGGTGATCGCGAAAACACCATGAAGGCGTCCATCTTCCCAGTTTTCCATGGGAAGCCCCAGAACATCTTTTCCATTTTTAAATGGGCTTTGCGAGGGATTTCCGTGGCACAATAAACACCCTTGCTGCTCGCTCAAGCGAACCGGACGATAGACGACGATTTTGTCGTCATCAGAAGTCACGATCTCTTTAAGATCCTTATCGTGCTGAAAGCGATCGAAGATAACTTGCTCTTTTGCATTTGCTTTATTTTCGGCATTGCGTGGCTCTGGAGAAAAAACCCTGAATTGATAGCCTGTTCTGACAGCCTGATCTTGTCCGACCTTCATCGCCGCAAAAATCGGTACACGTTTTAGAATCTGAGTTTTGACGTCTTTGGGGATGTTCCCATCTGGATACCGTAAGGCATTTTGTGCCATTAATTCAGCGAGGCCCCCCTGTTGGGCGACGTAATCACGAGTTCCTTCGAGTTGATTTAAAATGGCCTGACTTCTCGACAACAGATCGCTCTGACCTTGTTCTTCGATTTCCTTCCATGCAATTCGCGTGGATGTGATCGTGGCTAATGTCGCCGCTAATCCCACGATACAGACCACTTTAGTTGCGAGTTTCATGCGTTCCTCCGATACCACAACTATTTCAGCGTAATGTGGATGGACCATGGAACAAGATGACGAGCATCATGATTGCCCTAATTTCGGTGGAACTTGGACCAGCTTGAGACACTCAAAAATGAGTGCTCATATTATTCCCTAGAACTCGTTTTTTATCTGACTCAATTTCGCACGAGCTTAAGCGAATCCATTCACCTCAGACGGACTTCCTTGAACGCTCGGACCTCCGAGAACTCGAGAATAAGAAAAAGCCCGCGAAAGCATTGTCTTAATGCGTTGCGCTGTTGTCTTGGGATGGAAGTCCCGCTAAGGCCCGAAAAAGATGCATCTAAAGCGGAAACCTGATAGATATTGAGGACCTATGACAAACGCAAACACCACTCGTACAGCCCCTTATAATTCTGTAAAACCCGATGTGAATCTTTCGAAGCAGGAAGAGTCCATTTTAGATTTCTGGGATCAGGAAAAGATTTTCGCGAAGTCTTTAGATCCAAAAGGAAAAAAGACTTACAGCTTTTACGACGGTCCTCCGTTTGCAACGGGTCTTCCTCACTACGGACACTTGCTTGCGGGTGTCTTGAAAGACGTGGTTCCTCGTTACTGGACGATGAAAGGCTACACTGTTCCTCGTCGTTTTGGTTGGGACTGTCACGGTCTTCCCGTTGAGTATGAAATCAACAAAGCTCACAAAATCGAAAGCCGCAAAGATGTTTTCAAAATGGGTGTTGCCAATTACAACAACGCCTGCCGCGGTATCGTGAAAAGATATTCTGAAGAATGGAAAACCACCGTTCGCCGTGTGGGTCGTTGGGTGGATATGGAAAATCCTTACTTCACGATGGATGTTTCCTTCATGGAGAGCGTTTGGTGGGTGTTCCAACAGCTTTTCGAAAAAGGTTTGATCTATGAAGGCTACAAAGTCGTTCCTTACTCTGTAGGAATCTCGACTTCGCTTTCAAACTTCGAAGCCAATCAGAACTATAAAATGGTTCAAGACCCTGCGATCACGGTGATGTTTAAACTTATCAATCAACCGGATACAGCCGTCATGGCTTGGACGACGACTCCTTGGACCTTGCCTTCGAACCTGGCATTGGCCGTGGGTCTGGATATCGACTACGTCAAAGTTCAAGAAAAGTCTTCGGGTCGCAAATTGATCTTGGCGCAGGCCCTTCTACCTTCTGTTTTCAAAAAACCGGATGAAGAAGTTGAAGTTTTGCAAATGATGAAGGGTAAAGACCTTGTCGATTTAACTTACGAACCTTTATTCCCTTACTTCGGCGATCGCGCAGATAAAGGGGCTTTCCGTATTATCTCTTCAGACCACGTAACAACGGACAGCGGTACTGGTGTGGTTCACATGGCTCCGGCATTCGGTGAAGAGGACTACTATGCATGCTCTAAAGCAGGCATCCCTTTAGTGAATCCTGTCGATGACGACGGTATGTTCACTAGCGAAGTGCCCGACTACGCGGGTAAACGCGTGAAAGAGGCTGATAAAGACATCATCGCCGATCTTAAAAAACGCGGGAACCTTTTCAAACAAGACACGATTCAACATAGTTACCCTTACTGCTATCGTTCCGACACTCCACTGATCTACCGTGCGGTGTCCTCTTGGTTTGTGGCTGTAGAGAAAATCAAAGAGAACCTTGTTGCGAACAATAAAAACACGTCGTGGGTTCCAGACCACCTTCGTGATGGTCGCTTCGGAAACTGGTTAGAAAATGCTCGTGACTGGGCGATTTCACGCAACCGTTTCTGGGGAACTCCACTGCCTCTTTGGAGAAACAAAGAAGGTGAAGTGATCTGTGTCGGTTCTCGTGAACAACTTGAAAAATTATCCGGCAAAAAAGTAAACGATCTTCACATCGAATTCGTGGACGAAATCGAAATCCCTTCTCCAACAGGAAAATCTCCGTTGAAGCGTGTGGATGGTGTTTTGGATTGCTGGTTTGAATCTGGTTCTATGCCTTACGCTCAGTGGGGTTTCCCGAACGCGAATGTGGAAGAGTTCAAAAAAGCCTTCCCGGCGCAATTCATCGCGGAAGGTTTGGATCAAACTCGTGGTTGGTTCTACACATTGTCCGTCATCGGAACTGCATTGTTCAACCAAGCTCCGTTCCAAAATGTCGTGGTGAACGGGCTTGTTTTGGCTGAAGACGGTCGCAAAATGTCGAAGAGCCTTCGTAACTATCCTGATCCAATGGAAGTATTGAATCAGCATGGTGCCGACGCACTTCGCTTGTATTTGATCGATTCTCCGGTAGTGAAAGCCCAAGAGCTTAAGTTCTCTGAAAAAGGTGTTTACGATGTCGTTCGTAAAATCCTTTTGAGATGGTGGAACTCGTATTCGTTCTTTGCGAACTACGCAAACATCGACGGTTTCGTACCCAAAGGTGACGCGAAAAAATCTCCGAACATTCTGGATCAGTGGGTTCTTTCTCGCTTAAACGGTCTGATCGCAAATACACATAAAGAGATGGACGCTTACCGCCTGTACAACGTTGTTCCTCATCTTCTTCAATTCATCGAGGATTTGACGAACACCTACATCCGCTTTAACCGCAGCCACTTCTGGCAAGACGGCATGCCGGAAGAAAAGCGTTTTGCTTACGAAACTTTGCATGAAGTTCTTGTGACGCTGGCTCGTTTGATGGCGCCATTTGCTCCCTTCATGTCCGAGACGACTTACAAAAACTTGGCGCAAGTTCTTCCAAACAAAAAAGACTCTGTGCACTTAGAAAGCTTCCCAGAAGCCGATCTTTCATTGCTTCGCCCTGAATTGGAAGAAGCCGTGAAAGCTATGGATGTGCTAGTAACTTTGGGACGTAATCACCGCGAAAAAATTCAGGTGAAAGCGAAAATCCCTCTACGTGAAATCCGCATCATCCACAGAAGTGCAAAAGTCCTTGAGACGTTGAAACGTTTTGAACCTTACTTCATCGACGAATTGAACTTCCGTAAAGTGAACTATGATGCGAACGAAGACCAATTCGTGCAAATCACAGCGAAAGCCAACTTCCCTGTTCTGGGCAAACGCCTGGGACCTAAGATGAAGTCTGTAGGCGCTGCGATTCAAAAATTGCAATTGCAAGATTTGTTGAAACTTGAAAACGGCGAAACCATCACAGTGGAAGGTGAAGAGATTCAGCTTTCTGACGTTGAAATCCGCCGCGCTCCAAAAGGCGACAACGCGAACTTGTCTGTGCACCAAGTGGTTTCGATCGAAGTGGATCCAACAGTGACTCCAGAGCAAGAACGCGAAGGTCTGGCTCGCGAGATCATGCGTAAGATTCAAGTCGCTCGTAAAACGGCCGATTTCCAAATGGATGACAAAATCACTTTGGATATCGCTTGTGCGGGCGCTTTGCTTGAAGCATTGAATGCTCATAAAGATATGATCGTTTCTGAAACTTTGACGAAGAATTTGAATGTTTTAGATTTAAATGCAGATCCAAAAGGTGTGCACACTGAAACTTCAGACATCGATGGCGAAGTGATCAAAATCGGCGTTACAGCTCTGCCTCGCTCATAATGAAAAAACACGGTGAGGCTTTCGAATTCGCAGCTATCGGTCACGTCAGGACTCCGTTCAAAGACAAGTTCGGAGTTCCACGTCAGCCAGGCCTTGCGGCGGAAGCCAAAGGTGTTATCAAGCTTCTTCCCGATCCCGATTTAAAAACCGCGCTTAAAAGTCTTGAGGAATTCAGCCATCTTTGGATCGTCTTTGTTTTCCACGAACACGGCGGAAAAAACTGGAAGCCCAGCATTCGTCCTCCGCGCTTGGGTGGAAATCGCAAAGTAGGCGTCTTAGCCTCACGCTCTCCTCACCGCCCAAATCCCATTGGTCTATCCGCTGTTAGCATTGAGAAAATCGATTTAGATGCGGAAGGTGGGCCTGAAATTTATGTCGGCAGTGTGGATCTTATTGATGGAACACCCGTCTTAGATATCAAGCCCTACATTCCTTACGCCGACTCTATCCCCGACGCGAATGCAGGATGGGCTTCGGAACCTATTCCGCGATTTGAGGTGCGTTTTACTCCCGAAGCAGACGCGGAAATTCAAAAGCAGGATCCCGTTGGAGAAAAGAATCTGCGCAGCCTGATCATCAGTATTTTAGAATTAGATCCCCGCCCAGCATTTCAAAAACGCCAACACCCCGTTTCAGAAAAAGAAACCTGGGGCCGCCGCTACGGCTTTGACGTTTTAGAACACGACGTTAAGTACGAGATACAAGAAGGACTTTTCGTTGTTTACGCTCTGGAATAGCCTTCGCGTCATCCTGACGCATATTTCCTATTGAAATCACTCCCTCGAATGAAAAAGCTGATAAGCTCATACTCATGAAAAAACTTTGTTTATTGTTTTTAGTGCTGAGTGCTTGCGCCAGCAGACCTCAAATAACAAAACCAAAGAAGTTCACTTCGGTGCCCTGCCAGCAAAGTTTCTCTGACGGAGTTCTGGAATCCTCTGATCTTCAACTCAATCGAGTCAGCACTTTGTTTGAAATGGGCTGCTTCAATGAAGTTATTGTTTTAGGGTCGTACATTCGATCTCATCACCGCGATAAATTCTATAGTATCACTTCTGAAATAGGCGAGCTGGCAACTCCTGAAGGAACTCTGACAGAGTATATTTTAGAATCTTATGAACGCTCCTACCTAAGCCTTCTTATCTCGTTAAGCTATTTAAATTTAAATGACGAAAACGCCGCCCAAGTTGAGCTTCGTCAGAGTATGACTGACGAGCAAGCTCAGCTTTACAATCACGGAAATGATCCCGTTATAACGGCTCTTCATGCGACCTTATGGACTCGTTTTGATCCCCAAGTCGCTCGCCCGTACTGGAAAAGACTGAGTGAAGATAAAAAATCCTCAAAGGCCGTGGCAAAGTTCGCGCAAGCAAGATTGATGGAAATTGATAGCGATGGCGTTTCGACAAAGCGAAATTGGAAAATCTATGGAGTTGGCACCTTACCCGGGTTGATTTGGAAAGCCGATTTCATTAAAAGAGAAAAAGGGCCTTACAAAATTTCTGCTGCCGGGGGCTTTCCCAAGGCTTGCTCGTCTGCGACTGATTTAGTGATTCCAACGTCTTCATGGATTGACAAACTTTCTCGCCGTTATGAGGTGGATTATCATCCCCTTCTTTACACAAAAAGTCTTTTACGAGTTCCCTTTGGAGTAACTTACGGAATCCTGGGCGTCAGTGCCGGCGTCGCCGTCGGAGTGTCTGGATGTGTTGTGGCTAGCCAATTTCGCTCTGACGATCTTTGCCGCGCTGCCATTCAAGGCGGAGGGGGAATTATTATGGCCTCGGGGGATCTCGTTGAATACACTTTAGGTCCGGACCTGCGACATTGGGAAAACCTACCCAATGCCTTTTATATTGTCGACGAATCTAGCAACGACAATAAAGAATGCCTCAGTTCACGGGATAAAGAAAACATGGTCCTTCGAGCTCTCTCGCGCTAAGGTGGGGTTATGACTGCACTGAAGGAACGCCTGTATAAGCTGTACCAAGAAAACGAAGTGAAAGTGGATATCGCCTTTTTCTTAGGCGGTTTCTTTTTTGATCTTTTTACGCTGTCGGATATCGACAACCTTTTTGGAATTGGTCAACAGGTTGCCTATCTGCTAATTCTAGGGACGGTTCTTTACTGGGATTTCTTGGCGACGCAAGGCCTAGTCCAAATTCCAAAACGCTTTGAAAAGGCCTGGGATTATCGTCAGCTTCTGGTGCACTTTCTTTTCGGAAGTCTTCTTAGCATCTATTCGCTTTTCTTTATCAAAAGTGCCTCGATGTTTTCTTCAATCATTTTCATCGTCCTGTTACTAGCGGTGATGGTTGCTAACGAATTACAAAGGATCCGTAAGGGCGATATCTCAATCAAAATCGCGCTCTTTGTGATCTGTATTTTTTCGTTTTTCTCGATGACGGTTCCTGTGCTTTTAGGATTCGTGGGCGTTATCCCTTTCCTTCTATCCATTCTCCTGACGATTCTTGTGATGTACGGCATTTTTCTTCTGTTGAAGTCTCGTTCCACAGACTTGAACTATCTTAAGAAAAGATTGTTGGCGCCGAGCGGAGCCATCGTCGCACTCTTCTTGGTGTTTTATTTCTTGGGCTGGATTCCACCAGTACCACTTTCGATTCAAAGCATCGGCGTATATCACGGTGTCGAAAAATCCGAAGGCCAATACATTCTCTCTTATGAAACTCCCCAGTGGAAATTCTGGACTCATGGAGACCAAGACTTCACCGCCGAGCCCGGCGACACGATTTACATTTTTGCTCAGATCTTTTCTCCCGCTCGCTTTAGTGATTCCGTGATTTTGCATTGGTACTATTTGGATCCCCGTGCAGGATGGCAGACCACCGATAAAATTCCGATGAGTATTGCTGGAGGCCGCAAAACAGGATATCGCGGATTTTCTTCAAAGCAGAATTATTCGGAAGGTCGATGGCGTGTGAGTGTAGAAACAACGGATGGCCGAGAGATCGGTCGGATCTACTTCAAAGTCACCAAAGTGACCGAAGCCAATCCGAACCGCATGTTCTTTAACGACGTCTTTTAAATATTCTCTAAAAACTCGATACCGATTTTTACAAGCGTGGTATCTAAAGGCTCCATCCAAACCACGCGTGCCGACATAGGATCTAAACGTCCCACTTTCACTTTGATAGTTTGATTCGGCACAAGATTGGGACTGGCTTTCACCACCAAGGCGCAGCCAGTAAATGATTCATTTAAAATGATGCCAACCGCAGTGGGATCAAAAGTATCTTCATCTAAATAGTCAATAAGGGCATGATCCAAAGGATCTGGTTGAAAACGCACGGCTCGGCTCATGGGACCTCCCAACTCTTTAAGTCTATATGCAAATGCAGAGACAGGCAAAGAGAGGGCCTTTTAGATGAGGAGTTTGTAATTTAGCAGAAAGGATTACTTTTTAGCCGGCTCTGATTTCTTTTTAGCGTCTAAGTCTGAGGCAGGCTTTCCAGCCGGTTCGGACTCTATTTGTGGGGCTCGTGGAGATCCCATTTCTAGAGCTGTGATGCGAAGATCCGCAATTTCTTCACAAGTCTTTTCCAATTCTTTGTCTTGGCAAGCCACATAAAGCTTACGACGAATGGTATTCCATGAAGGTGTCCACTCCGCCGCCTCTTTGAGTTCATGCAAAGTAACTTTGTCTAAAGTATCTACTTTCTTGAACTCTTGTACCAGTTTTTCAAGATAGAATTTTTTTTGCTCTTCACGAAGGTCCTTAAATTCCTCGTGGGATGACATCCAGAATGGAGGTGCAGACATGTCGATCTCAGAACTCTCTGCCGCTTTGGCAACACCCATGGACATCATGCTTAAAAACAAAACCAATATGAAAACCGTTTTACTCATTACTGAATTCCCGCGCGTGCTGGAGCTGACTCCATAACTGAGGCATACATAACTTTTTTCTCTTCAATAGATTCGCTGACAGAATCCTCGATGGCAACTAAAGCATTTTCATAATTAGGAGCACTTCGACGAATCACCGTGAACTGCTTACGGCTAGCGCAATCAGTCTTATCGACCATTTGCGTTTCAGGCTTTCCTAAAGTTCCGAAGGCATTGTGATCGTTATTCATATCGAAGCCACCGGTAAAGATATCAAACCGGTTGGCGCCTTTGATCGCACCACCTGTGTCGTGCACGATAAGATAACCGGGATGGATCATTGTTTTACCATTAGGCAAAGTGATGATCTTTCCTTTTAAAGAAGACATTTGAATAATATCACCCATACTGTGATGACGTGGATCCGCCGCAACCGAAATAAAAGGAATCAGACACTTTCCACTCGCACCAATGGCCGTGTCACAGTTATCCATTTTTACGATCTTACCTGTGTAAGTCAGAATACGGCCACCTGATAAAGTGCCAGAACCCTGTAAGCGAACTTCTTTCTTGAAAGCCGCACACGGAGTCGGCGATGAGCAATAATCCTTAATATGAGGCACGAAGTATGTCGTCGTCGTCGCAATATTTTTAGGGCACAACTGCGCATTGCTGGCATTGGCGGCAATCAACATCGCCCCCACGGCAAACACTTGAACCGTTGTCTTTAGCGCACTTCTTTTATTTTTTTCGCGACCACTTTGATTTGTCATGCAAACACTAAAAGCAAGGTTGAGACCAACTCTGGTGCCAGTTTATGGCAGTTGATCGTCAGCCCTTTTTACAGTGTCTGTCACCTTCAACACTTTCTCAGAATGAAACTTCTTAGTCTGAGACAGTGTTCCACCTAAACCTTTTTAAGAGCCTCGGCAAGATCATCGATAATATCCTGCGCGTTCTCTAAACCAATGCTTAAACGAATCGCACGAGGATCAATACCGCTTTCCCCACGCTTTTCGTTGGGAATCGCCGAATGAGTCATAAAGCCTGGCACTTCAATCAAAGTCTTCGTTAAACCCAGGCTGACTGCCAAGGTGATCGCGTAAGAGTTCTTAGCTATGTCATCCACGAACTTCTGACACTTTTTCATATCCCCTTTAAGTTGGAAGGAGATCATCGTGCCCGGAGCAAATTGAGACTCTGGAGATTTCAAATATTTCTTTGCAAGCTTGTACTGCGGATGACTTTTCAAACCTGGGTAGGTCACACTTTGCACCTTGGGATGCTTCTCCAAGAATTGTGCAATTTTAAATGCCGTCGCCTGTTGTTGTTCAAAGCGGATGGCTTGAGTCGAAATACCATAAACCAAGATGTGCCACGCGGAATAAGGGTGAATGATAGCACCGAAATCTTTACGAGCCACACGCAACATGCTTTCGAAAGACTTAGGAGCAATAACGGCTCCGCCCATCTCGGTGCCAAAACCAGAGATATTTTTCGTCAAACTTTGAATGACAAAATCAATACCCCATTCAAGCGGGCGCAAGGCCCAAGGTGTCGCGAAGGTATTGTCGACCACCGTATAAATTTGTTGATCCTTTTTTCTTTTTTTATTCGCGGCTTTGACAAGACTGACGATTTTTTCTAAGTCGGCAATCTCCAAAATCGGATTAGACACCGTTTCAAAGTAAACGACGCGAGTTTTTTCATCAGCCAACAGCTTTGCTAAAGACGTTGAGTCATTAATGTCGATTAAAGAATTTTCGACGCCCAAGCGCGGAAGCCAGTTCGTGATAAGACTGTAAGTACAGCCGTACAAAGTCTTGTGGGCCACAATGCGCTCGCCGGTTTTTAGTAGAGACATGAAAGTGGAAGCGATCGCCCCCATACCACTTCCGAACGTCACAGCGCACTCGCCTTTTTCAAGAATCGCTAATTGATCTTCCAACATCTTCGTTGTTGGTTCTTCCAGTCGGTCATAGATCCAAATAGGTTTTCCGGATTCGGTTTGGGCACCAAAGGTACTAAAACCCTCAGCCCCACGAGACAAGGATTCCAAACGGAAGGTTGTCGACGCTGTCATCGGTGGAATTAAATGGTGAGAAAACTCCCACGAGCTGGATTGGAATTCACCGTGAATTGCTTGAGTTCGCGGCGACATCGCCTTTTTGTTGGCCTTTTTCATGAGTCCTCACTTGCTTGAATAGATCGTACTAGAGCACATGATCTAGTTCTTGGGAAGCGAGGAGCTGCCGCATCAGTGTGGCATTGCCGCAATGTGGAAATATTTTGTGCCTAACTTGCCTGACAATTTCACGGCCTGAGCACCATCCACCCGCACTGTATCACCTTCTTCTAAAAGATTTTGTCCCACGGCCATGCTGCCGGAAACACAGAAGAAGTAATGCACACCAGGTTCCAGATTCAGTGCGACGACTTCTTTCGTAAATTCTTCCGAAGTCATATCAACGGTCACTTTTCCGCGACGATAGATAATGCCCAAGTCCATGACTTCTCCGTCATGCAGAACCCCTTCCATCGCTGAGTCGCCGGAAAACTTATAGGGAGTCAAAGGAGGTAAATCATGATCATTCAACTTCATACCCTTCCCTTTCCACACGGCCAGCAAACGATCACAGTTTTCAAACTTGGAAAAAGGGGCCGACGCCGACACCGTCGCCGAACTTAATCGCCATAAAAAATCACCGTCTGGAAACTTTGCCGATTCTGGATAAATATCGATTTGGGCCGTGACTCCCATTCCGTTTTTCCAAGGCATGATTTCGTTGTCGGCTTTTCTCATCATTTTCATGGCTTTATCCTTTTTCCCCATTCGAACACGAAGGCCCCCTGCAATCAAGAATCCGGGCATTGACCACTGCCAAAGTGTCAGAGTTCATTTTCTAAAATTTCTGCAATTCGCAGTTCATGCGACGGCACCTTTCCAGAACCTTCGACCGTCCACGCAATGGAAAGAACGGTTTTCACAAAAGCCCAGGCGCGGATCTTTTTTGCATCGTAAGGCACACATTCACTCAGAATGTACAACCGACGTTGTAAGACTTTTTCATCGTGCAAAGCCTCCCACCCTAACGGATTGTAAATCATAGATCCCACTTCCGATGCCGGATCACCGACATAACCATGGGGATCAATCACCTTCGCACCATCCGATGTGATAAGAACGTTGTCGTGATGAAGATCTCCATGCAGAAAAACATCACCAGGACTGAAAGTGGTAAGTTCTTGCCACAAAGTGCGGGCTTTCGACACAAAAGCCTGGGGTAATTTTCCGTGAAGAAAGTCGAACGAGGAAATCAATGTGGATAAGTGCGGAACTCCTTGCGGGATGCCCTTCCCATCGCCATACATTTTCACAATCAGATCCGCTAAGACATGCGTCGCCTGGTCATCATGCCCTTCATAGACGAGGTCTTGCAAAGTCTGAGTTGAAGGTACAAAGTCCATGAAGAATGCATTGTTCTCCTGATCAAAGAAATGCACACGCGGAGAGACCTTAGCATTCTGCTTTAACCACGAAGTCTCTTTGCGATAATCGGCTCCCGCGGGCCCTGTTTTTAGAACCCATTTTTCTTGTTTCGAGTTTTCCACCGTTGCTACGAAGTTGTAGCTCAGATTTTTCATCGGCCTTAAAGAACGCAAATCATAGAGGCGTGAGAGGGTTTGCAAATGTGCTGGCAAATTCGCCAACCACCTTTTTCCATCTTCGCCGTAAACCTCGACGATGTTTTTCCGAAACTCTTCAGGTAAATCCATCACTTTTCTTTCAAAAAAAATATATTTCTGTTGCCATCAAAAATCATTTATGAACTAATTAGTACATGAATGGAGATTCATGGCAAGACCCAAGGATTTCGCACGACGCGAAGAAATTCTAAAAGCAACTCTTAAGGTGTTTCGTAAACACGGCGCTTGGGACTTGTCCTTGAACGAAGTGGCACGACAGCTTCACACCACCACACGCATGCTCGTCCATCACTTCGGCACGAAAGAAAATTTGATCAATGAATGTCAAAAGCTCCTTGAGCCACGGCTGCATAAGGATCTTTCCAGCGCCCCTCCCCAAAAAAACTGGAAAGCTCTTGTGTGTCAGGCGTGGCATTCTTCTTTGCAAAGCTCCAACAAAGACGATCGGCGTTTGAGTTTGATATCGACGTTGCAGAACCCGCGAAAGACTTCGCGTCTGCATGAAAATGAACAGGTGATCGGCTCCCTCCGCGAACTTCTCCCCTCCCGCATGAAGAAGTTCGCGGAGGATGTATTTATCTATGCCCTGGGCTTGGACCTGTATGTCTTGGGTGGGGGCAACCCCGATAGGGCCCTTTTGAACCTGAAAAGTTACCTAAAAAGGCTTGAAAATAAGACCGCATAGGCCCTAACGAAGGTCTAGGATCGAATATACGCGACTTGAGAACGGTTATTATCGATTACCCAATCATTTTTTATTTTCTCTTTCTTTCCTCTTTCAATTTAAAGACAGGCAGGCTACAAACAGTTTCAGCAATTATCGGTCTTCTTTAGTGTGAAAAGCATAGTGCTCATTCCCTTAAGAGTCCCCCATCCTACGGAGGAAATAATGGGCAAAAAATTGTACGTTGGAAATCTTTCTTATTCACTAGATGATCAATCTTTGGGCGACATCTTTGCACAATTCGGCACAGTTGAATCTGCTCGCATCATCACTGATCGCGAAACAGGTCGTAGCAAAGGTTTCGGTTTCGTTGAAATGGCTTCTGATGAAGAAGCTCAAACAGCTATCGAAAAATTGAACGGTTCTGAACAAGGTGGCCGTAACATGAACGTTAGCGAAGCTAAACCAATGGCTCCTCGTGAAAATCGTGGTGGCGGTTTCGGTGGCGGTCGCGGTAACTCTCGCGGCGGCTTCGGTGGCGGCGATCGCGGTGGTCGTTCTCGTTACTAATTTTTCTTCTAAATAAGAAAATCAAAAAGGGGATCTTACGATCCCCTTTTTTTTATTCCGCCGACACCAGTCGAACCTTGATCGCTTCTGAAGCGGGTTCCCGGGCCGATCGAATCTGATCTAATTTATCGTTATAGGCGATAGACACCTGAACATTCTGTATCGATTGAAGTAGCTTTCTATGCATCCTCTTTTCTTGTTGAGTGGCCTCTGCCACCAAACCGTTAAAGTTTTTTACTTCCGCAAAAGAGATCGATCCCGTCAAAGTTATTAAAGCTATTAAGAAGCGCATCCTTGCCCTCCCGTTCTTATAAATAAGATGCCGCAGCCCCTTGCTTCGGTTAAAGAAAATCGCTGGGCTCCCAAATCTTATTGCTGACAAAATTAGGGCACTTTCGTAGCCTCGTTTTTATGACGAAATCAAAAGCTGGATTGCTCTTTATTTTTATTACGGTGACTTTGGATATGATCGGCGTGGGTCTAGTGATTCCGTCCCTTCCCGATATCATGCGAAGGTTTGTCTCTAGCGAAACTTCAGTGTCTGAATACTTCGGCTATTTTATCTCCATCTACGCACTGATGCAGTTTGTGGCTTCTCCTCTTTTAGGAGCCCTTTCAGATCGCTTCGGACGACGTTCCGTTCTTTTAGTATCCCTGTTTGTCGCAGGCATTGATTACATTTTAATGGCCTACGCACCGACGATTGAAATTTTATTTATTGGACGTATCTTGGCGGGCCTTACAGGTGCGAACATCACGGTGGCTATGGCGTATATCGCCGATGTCAGTGATGACAGCAATCGCTCTGCAAATTTTGGTATGATTGGTGCCGCTTTTGGCTTGGGCTTTATTATTGGTCCCGCGATCGGGGGACTTTTGGGTCACTATGGTCCGCACTATCCTTTCTTAGTAGCCGCGGGAATGAATCTTCTAAACTTTCTTTTTGGATTTTTCATTTTGCCAGAATCCCTACCTCAAGAAATGCGACGCAAAGTGGTTTTGCAAAAAACAAATCCCTTCAGCTCGCTTTCAAAAATTTTCCAAGCTAAGCATTTGTTAGCACTGTTGATCGTGTACTTCTGCTTTCAACTTGCAGGGCAAACTCATCCTTCGATTTGGACATTGTACACAGAGACTCGCTTCGGTTGGACAACTTCAGAAGTGGGGCTGTCTTTGGCGCTTGTCGGGGTCCTTTCCGCGATTTCCCAAGGATGGCTGACGCGACTTTTAATTCCTAAATTAGGGGAACGTCGAACAGTTGTGTGGGGAACCGTGGGATTTGGTGTGGCTTGTATTTTCTATGGCTTAGCCAACCAAGGATGGATGATGTACGCCATTTTAACGGCGTCCTCGGTGTTTTGGGTGTGTGGTCCTGCACTTCAATCCTTAGTGACTCACAATACTCCACCTCAAGAACAGGGTGAGCTGCAAGGGACTCTTGTCAGCTTGACGAGTCTTGCTGCAATCATTAACCCCCTTGTAACTACAAAACTCTTTGCCGTCTTTACAGCCGACAAAACTGGAGTTTATATTCCAGGTGCACCGTACTTCTTTGCTGCGGTCGTGTGCTTCGTGGCTTGGATTGTCCTTATAAAAGACAAACATGCGACTTAAAATAAGATGAAAGCTCTCTTCTTAACGAGCTTTCATCTGTCCTCTTTTCTTTGCATAATTTTTTGTAACTCAGCTTAAAAAGAAAAATTGTGATATCCTGTTTTCACTGGAGGCCTTATCTACCACGGTGAACGCTTTAACAGTATCACGCATCTTGTGGGTGCCGCATTGTCGGTGGCAGGTACGTCTGTGCTTGTCACTTTGGCTAGCGTGCATGGCGACGTGTGGAAGATTGTCGGCACCAGCGTTTACGGTGGGATGTTAGTCTTTCTTTATACGATCTCGACTCTTTATCACAGCATGCAAGGTCGCGCGAAACAAATCCTTCAAAAGCTAGATCACATCGCTATCTATCTGCTTATCGCTGGAACTTACACACCTTTTACTTTGATTACTTTGCGAGGACCATGGGGTTGGTGGATTTTTGGAATCAACTGGACACTGGCTGCCTTGGGAATCATTTACGAACTGACACTCGCGCATCGCACACGCACACCTTCCATGATTATTTATGTCGTGATGGGATGGTTGATTGTTGTGGCTCTGAAACCTTTAACGGCAGTCTTATCAACAGCGGCCATGGTGTGGTTGACGTTGGGTGGAATCCTGTACACCGTGGGCATTGTCTTTTTTCTTTTCGATGAAAAGGTGCGCCACTTCCATGGCATCTGGCATCTTTTTGTCCTGGGTGGCAGTGCGTGTCAGTACTTCTGCATACTGCTCTATTTGATTTAAGTGTCAGAGTGACTCTGAATTCTTTGGCATCTTCTTTGATATATCCCTCTTTGTTAACCAACTTGGAGGGAAAACCATGAAAGCACTAACCACCGTTTTAATGATCACACTATTCACTGCAAACGCGTTCGCCGCAGGCATTTTTGGTTGGATCAAGCCAGATCGCCCAGGTCGTCCTGGTCCTTATGAACCACATCGCCCGAACATAACTTGCTCGGCCACTGATGATGGTTGGGAAGAACACTGGGGTGGACACGGAAGCTGTCGTGAGTGTTTAGCAAAGCACGGCAACTGCGTAGAGACATGTAAATCCAGTTTCTATTCATGTACTGCGGAAGGAACAGATTACCGTGGCTACCGCATGACAATGCAAGGCCGTGGACCTGATCGTTATAGCTCAGAAAGAGACGCTATCTATCAATGTCAATATCGCTATAACAACTGCCGTATCGTAAGCTGCAGCGAAACTTCAGAGACTGTGTCTCGTCGCGACTGCCGTTAGTCTTTTTGATTTTTGTAACCGTGAATCATGCCTGCCACGAGATTCTGTTTCTCGTGGTAGCTGGCTAAAAGAACGCCTAGAACATGAATTGCAACTCCACCCATCATGACATTACCAATGTTGTGGTGAAGTTCTTCGACCCACTCTTCGCCGAAGTAAGTGTCAGTTCCCATCATATAACCGGTGATGCCGAGCCCAATCACACAGGTTAATAAAAAGATCATCACCCATCCTGCGATAGGATTGTGAGTCACATAGGCTTTACGATTTTTATAATCTCGCAGATATTTATATACCGTCACGGGATTGGCGAGCCAATTGCGGAACCGTGCGGTGGGTCCGCCAATAAATCCCCAAACAACACGGGCGATAACAAACCCCGCCGCCACGTATCCAATCACTTCATGCACCGTATCGCCTTCTTCGGTGATAAAATAATTTAGAAAAATACAAAGGACCAGCGTCCAATGAAATACGCGGATAAAAGGATCCCAAACGTAGATTCTTTTTTCACCCGCATTCATGGCCTAGTCCCTTGTTCAAAGTAAAATTACTTTTTGTATTCTTTCACGATAGAACCGTCCACAGGGTTGAAGTAGATTTCTACTTTCGCACCCGCTTTGTCCCAACCATAAATTTCGTAGCAATTGCCATCCACTTTGAATTTTTTGATTTTATACCCTTGAGACAAAATCATCTCTTTCATTTTGGCTTCTGGCATCCATTTGTCTTTTGCTTCTTTAGTGCAATCTGGCGCAGCGAAAGAAACAGAACCTGCGAAAAGTACCGTGATAGCGAATAGAGCTTTCATTCTTTTAGTCCTCCAATAAGTGGTCCTTCGTTTTGCTGAATTGTACGGACCTTGTCCAGAGTCTAGAGTGCCCTTCGACCTCACTGAAAACAAGATGAAAATCTAAGATTCTGCTCCGCCTCGTGCTATGATAGAACTTGCGAAGGATTTTACCTTGAAAGACATACTTCATTCTCTTTTTCAGTCTCAACCTCCCGTGGATCTTGCATCCAAATTGACACGTCATGCATGTGTCGCTGCGATCTTGCGCGGACACTCTTTTGAACAATTAGAGATTGCGTTTATTCAAAGAGCTTTTCACCCCGAAGATCGCTGGGCGGGTCACCTCGCGTTTCCCGGCGGTATACGTGAAAACTATGATAAGACCGATTTAGATGCCGCGCTTCGCGAAACAAAAGAGGAAGTCGGAGTCGATCTAACCGTGGATGAATTGTTAGGTCGACTGGACGATGTCCAGGCACGCAAAGCGGGCTCCATGCTGGATTTTTATATTCGTCCTTTTGTTTTTTATACGAATCGTGATTTTGCGCTGACACTAGATGCATCCGAAGTCGCCGACTTCTTTTGGATTCCTTTGAAAGAGATCCAAAATCCGCAAAGGCAGACACATTATAAGATCAAACGTGACAACGGTCATGACCACCACTTGCCTGCGATTTATTTAGATCGTGATCCACCACTGTGGGGACTGACCTACATGATGGTGATTGATCTGCTCAATCGGCTGCGCAGCTTGGGACCGCAGAATTAGAAATAAAAAAACCAGAATCCCTTGTCGATTCTGGTTTCACCAATTTCACCTTTTAATTATTCTTTCAAGGTGGACCTGTCTCCCTGTGTAGAGCCAATTCACGAATCTCCTGACTAAGAATATATTCGTGACGTACTACTTTGGATTTCGCCATTCAAGGCTCCTTTCATTCAAGGTAGTAAACTTATCGGCTGGACCTTTGTAGAGTTGAGGGGAATTTTTCAAATTTTTAAAAAATCGCAGCGATTCTTGGATTGAAACAAGAAAGTCTGATCAAACTTCAAGCAGTGTTTAGAAGATCGTCAGGGGTTTTAGTGAAAATTTATTTTTGATACAGCGAAAATCGCTCTAGAGGCGCCTTTGAACGACGTTGAAAAATAAAAAAGGGAACTCAATGAGTTCCCTTTTTACTTTTACGCGGTGTAGACCCAAAAAAGAAGCAGGCACCTACAGGATCGAGAAGACGGTAGAGAAGCTGACTGTCGTAGACTCTGTTCTTAGATCTTTGGGGTAGAAATTTAGGAATGTTGAAAGATAGATGTCACGAGTGAAGGCGTAACCTGCACCTAGGCGTTGGCTTGTTGTTCTGTTCAACATAGCGAATTGATCTTCACGAGCACGTGGGTTTGTGAAACCAACAGCAACTGAAGTGTACATGTTGAATTTGTCTGTCACATTGTACTTCACTTGCGGATACCAGCCTAGGTAGTAACGACCCGCCGTGCGGTCTTTAGCTTGATAATCACGATTGTAAAGGAAGTAGCTTAAGCTGGCATCCATACCTACTGCAAAGCCAGAGGCACCCAAGTTGTAAACCAAAGAGTTATCGTAGCTTAAAGTCGCATACTGACCCACGTCGATGTACTCTTGAACTGTCGTCACAGAAACTCCGTAAGAGTTTCTCATTTGTACGTCACCCAGACGCGTGTTGCGGTCATAGTTCACAAACGGTGTTTTTACATCCGTGCGCTCGGAACCGTGGAAAGGCGTCAAAGCACTAACACCCGTCCCCATGCTGATCGCGCTTTTGCTATCAAGACGGTAACGACCGCTGATAGAACCGCTCAATGAGGTGTCGTTGTTCCCGATAGAACCGTCTGGATTTGGTTGTTTTTTGTTGGAAAGGTCACCGATCGGAGGACCATAGTAAGACAAAGAAAATTTCAGGGAATATCTTGAAAGAGATCCAGAATCTGCTTTCAAACGAGAATCTGTGATGTCTTTATCGTCTTCGAATTTTTTGTTCTTTAGAACGCTATCCACTTTCATTGTGGATTCTTGAGTCACCACTTCAGAGCTTGGGGCTGAAGAAGTCGTTGAAAGTGTCGTGGTAGACGTTTGTGCTTGGGCCGCGAAAGTCCAAGTCACAAGAGCTGCGAGCAAAAGCCCTTTATTCATGAAATTCTCCCTGTTTGCGGCCGTTTTTACCTAGGAGGCCTCAAAAAGGAAAGACAAGGTTGTGTCAGCTCTGCTAGTGAGAACTTTTTTCAATTCCCACGAAGAATACGCAGTACAGATGGGATATATTCGATTACGTCCGAGGCCATCATCGATAAAAGGTCTTTCTGGCGCGAAGCCCAAAGATTGGCCGTCGCTCCATGGATATAAACCCCTAAGACAGCCGCCTGTGTCGCTGTCAGCCCCTGCCCGCGTAAGGCCGTTAAGATTCCTGCCAGCACATCCCCAGTCCCGGACTTCGCTAAGGCCGCATTTCCCGTTTTATTGGTATAAATTCGCTGGCGGTTTGCGATCAGGGTTTCGTGCCCTTTTAAAATCACCACACACTGAAAAAGATTTTGAGCGAACCGAGCGGCAGCATAGCGATCCGCATTGATTTCCTCTACACTGATCTTTAAGCAACGAGCGAGTTCACCCGTGTGCGGAGTGACGATCCAAGTCGCCGGCAAAGGAAATAGATTTTCATTCGCGCACACTGTAAGAGCATCCGCATCTAAGATCACTTTTTCGATTTTTTTATTCTTTAATTCGCGAATAACTTGGGCTGTAAAACTATTAACTCCAAATCCGGGCCCAACCAGAATCACGTCGAATTTCAACTCATGCCAAGATTTTTTGTTAAGATCACAAAGCAAAAAATCAGGATTTTCCAATGACGAAACCGCGATATTTTTTTGCGCCAGTGTCACGTAACCACTGCCCGTGCGAAGTGCGGCTTTCGCCGCCAAGACTCCGGCGCCCGGGTACTCTGCACTGCCGGCTAAAATCAGACTGCGACCACGGGACGACTTATTATCCGACGTTGAAACTTTGGGTAAAAGTTTCTTAGCCCCATGTTTCTTAAGGAAATATCTCTGCGGAGTGGCTTTTTTCATCCGGATCAGTGTATAACTAGCCTTGCATGATCGTAAAGACGGAAGCAGATCTCGAAGGTCTAAAAAAAATTGGTAAGGTCGTCGCCAACTGCCTGCAGTACATGGCACGCTCCATTGAGCCCGGTATGACAACCAAAGAGCTTGATGAGCTTGGCGGAAAATTCCTAGAAAAGCACGGAGCACGCTCGGGCCCTATGCTGACTTACAACTTTCCAGGTTACAATTGCATTAGCTTAAACCATGAGGTCGCTCATGGCGTTCCGTCGTCTCAAAAGCAAATTCTACGCGGCGATTTAATTAATATCGATGTCTCGGCAGAGTTGGATGGATATTACGCCGATAACGGTGGCTCCTTTATTATTCCTCCAGGTAAAGCCGCGGATCAGCGACTGCTTGATGTTACAAAACAGGCCTTGGAAGCGGCGATCAGTATTGTGAAAGCCGACGCGTACATCAATATGATTGGCTATCAGATCGAAAAGGTCGCTACTGAAAACGGCTATACCGTGATTGAGAATTTAGGAAGCCACGGCGTCGGCCGCGGTCTTCATGAAGAACCAAAATTCATCGCGGCTTATTATGACAAACGCGACAAAAGAAAATTGAAAGAGGGCCATGTCATCACGATTGAGCCCTTTGTTTCAACTGGGGCCCGTGTCGTTGATGAAGAGCCGGATCATTGGACGCTGGTTGCAGGACGCGAGCACCGCACCGCTCAGTTTGAACACACGATGGTGGTTTTAAAAGACCGTGCCTTGATCGTAACCATTCCTGATCCTGTCTAAATACAAATTCGGTCTCTTTGATTCTACCTCCGTTTAACGCCTAAAATCCTCTGTAGGTCTGCTTTCCACGGAGGTCTTATGCCCTACGAAGTTTCTATCTCGTTCATAATTCTGCTCTGCTGGGTAGCTCATCAAGCGGTCTTGTGGTCCGTGGGAGCTTTGAAGTTTGAAGCCTCTCATCCTGACGCGGAATGATTTCTCATAGACACGGTGCCAAAGACCTTGAGCTTCCCTGAAAAGGTGAAAGGCTATCGGTGTCTAATACGGAGGGATTTATGAAATTATTTTTTGTTGTAGCTTCTATGCTTTTGGCTTTCTCTGCTCAAGCTAACGATCGCAAAGTTGGAAACGTGATCGCAGTTGAAAGAGAAATCAACGATGTTAATGCCACTTGCTTGAAAAACGTTTCTGGCGAAACAGACAAACCGCAAAGCTTCTTTTCTTGCGCTATCAAGTACACGTCTGCTGGCGAAGTTCCAGTAAGCAAAGGTCGCGCTTTCAGACTAGATGACGAGCGTTGCCAAGTTTATGGCGAAACAATGAACGGCGTTTTGTTGATCACTTTCGGTACGAAAGAAAGATCTTCAACTTTCGAAGCATCTCGCGCTTGCTTGGGTCGCTCTCTTGCAGCTAAAGATTCTGTGAAAGTCGTTGTTTACACTCTAGAATAGATCTCATCTTTTTAGAGTCTGCATTGATGAAAAATGGAAGGGTTGAGCCCCTTCCATTTTTTTTTCGTCAGTTCTATTCTCAGTTAGTTTTCTAAAGCGCATATAATAGGCCCTGGGTGTAAGTTTTGCGTCCTTTTTCTTGCGCTTTATTAGACCCCTAATTAAACTACTAAGGCTGCTTAACCTCTACGATCGGAGATTCCTATGGCAAAGCTGTATTTTACCGAGATTCCGACTCGGGAAGCCTTAGAAAAGTCTGAGAGTCCTCTTTATCCTGACATGGATTCTTTGACGCTGTATTCGCATATCTTACTTCGCAAAGTCACAACAGAAATGGAAATTAATCTGGATAGTTTCTTTTCTCGTTACAACTTGTCGTCGGGCCGCTTTACATTGATGATCCTTCTACAAAGAACGCCTCAAGGTATGATGCCTTCTGAGCTTGCGCAAAAAGTGGGTGTCACGCAAGCGACCATCTCTGGACTGATTAACAGTTTGGAAAAAGCGGAACTTGTGAAAAGAACGACGCATGAAAAAGACGGCCGTTCTTTCGTGATTCTTATTACGGACAAGGGAAGCGCCCTTTGCGATGAAATTATTCCTGAATATCATACTCGTATCACACAATTCTGGAGCGAGTTTAATGAGACCGAAAAACATCAGATCAACGGATATATGGAAAGAATGATTCGAACGATCCCGAGACTAGGACAAGATTAAAAAAAAACCCTGATGGAAACATCAGGGTTTTTTCTTTTTAGAAGGCTTTAATTTTTTAGTATTCGCCCGTCAACGCACAGTTGATGATCGTCTCTGTTGTATAGCCTGACGTATTTTGGAAAGGCCCGAAATGATTGTAAGAGCGGCCGACGGCCATGTGCGGGCTCACGCAACGTTCAGCCGGAGCTTTCAACTTGCCATTTGAATTCACGTTATATGGATGCGTGTTTGCTGACTTCGTCGTATTCACTTGTACGGCAAAAGAACCTGTGACCTTCGAAGCGGCACAGAACGAGTTGAACGTTTGCAGCGAGCTTCCCAAGATACGGATCAATTCAGACTGGCTAGCTTTCTGAGAGATACCGCATTTTGGATAAAGAGCATTCCATTCACGAATACAAGCTTGGATATTGCCACCGGCATCGGGAGTGAATTGGAAAAGACCGATATTCAAACGAGACTCTGCAGGTTGATAAGGGTCTTCATAAAAGTTCACGCCGGCTGGACGACGATAACCTGATGGAGCATATTTTGCTGCCACACTTTGTGATTTCGAGTTATCCGCAGTCGTCAAAGATTCCATATACGAAAGACACATCATGAATTTTGACCAAAGTTTTGAAGCTTTGACATAACCTTCTCTGTTTCCAGACAAAGCTTCACGACGGTAAGAGTTCATGCGATCTGCGAATTCATTGATTTTTTTAATCGTCGAAGCGCCAGGAACATTCTTGCCATTTAATGTCGTGTTCAACGTAGACGACGTCACGTTACACAATGGATGAGAAATCAAACTGTTCGGCAAGTAAGTATTCACATCACTATTTAAACCAAAGTAAGAAGCCACGTAGCCTAATTGTGCTTTCGCGGGCTGCATTTTTAGTTCCACCGCATAAGCAATACGATCAGAGAAACGGTCGTTCTGGTCTAGGTTCGTATCGCACATATCTGTGGCGTGAGCTTGTTGCGCATTTCTTGTCGGGATCAACTCACGATAGTTTTTGTAGTTGGTATCGACAACGGAACCGACCGGGTAAGATACTTCGGAAAAGACATTAAAGCCTTCCGGAGTGATTGAATCGGTGACCGCCGCCGGCTCGCGCGCTGGAGGTGGCGTCGTCGGTGTCGTGGGATTGCTGGGAGTCGTGGTTGGAGGAGTCGTTGTACCTCCGCCCCCGCTGACCGGCTTTTTAGCCATAGCGAATGTCGAGCTAGAGAAAAGTGTTGTTGCGATCAAAGCTGCCAAGATGTTTGTATTGATTTTTTGTGTTTTCATGCCTCCTAGATCGGAGCTAGGTCTTAGGACTTAAGGGAACCTAGACTTTACCTGGACCATTTTTCCTGGATCATCGGCAAGTCTGGATAAACTGAAAAATTATTAATCAGACACGCTAGGACTATGGTCCTAAAGAAACGTTCAAGCTCCCCTTTTGATTCGCCGATATGAGGAATGAAACAAAACAAAGGGAGTTTCAAAATGAGTCAAACTTATGATGTACCAAACCTCTATAACTTTTTATTGCACACACCAGAGGCTGGTCTCAGAAAAATGCTCGTGGACAACAAGCCAATGACGGAGGCTCACTTCAACCTGATGTTGAAGATCGTACGCGCATGTGACGAAGCTCATTTCACTGAGCACTTCACTAAACAGGATTTCCCCAAAGTGAAAATGGGTCCTGCCGATATCAAATTGAAAGAAAAATTCTGGAATGATTGCATGACGACTTGGAACAGTCGTGGACTTCTGACTCCAGCTGTGGCAACTAAAGCAGCTTAAGGCGCGGCAGCGCAGAAGGCGCAGCGGCCTTCGGGCCGCGGAGCTGGACTGGTTTTTAATTCATGATCGCATACTTAACCACAGAACAATTTCTGCCAGAGCTTCTTGAGGAACTTAAAAATGTTCGCTCAGTCCATGGAAGCCTGGTTCTTACTGATGGGCCCTTGCAGCACTCTGTCTGGGCCCAAAATATTTGGCTCAACCCCGAAATCATATCTTTTGAATCCATCAGCCAGGCGGCAAAAGCTTTAAAGGGTTTAGGCAAGCTGTGGGTGCCTTATACATTCGACCATCATCGACGCGCACAACTTATTCAAGAACAACTGCTAAAAGTAAAACCCCGTATCGTGGATTTCTTAGGGGCCCTCCCCGAAGACAATCTAGGGGCTTGGACATTGATAGATAAGAACACGCTTTTAGCCTCAAGCAAAACCAACTCCCCATTTCCTTTAGGGGAAGTGCAGTTTAATGAGGATAAAAAGAATCCGCCGTCGCGGGCTTACCTGAAGCTTTGGGAGCTTTTCACGGTGTATGGAATTCTGCCTAAAGCAGGACAAAGAGTTGTCGACTTTGGAAGCTGTCCCGGAGGGTGGACCTGGGTGCTTCAACAGATCGGTTGCGAGGTTGTCAGTATCGACCGCGCACCTTTAGAACCCCACATCGCCCAACTTCCGCGCATTCACTTTATGAAGACGAATGCTTTCACGGTGAAGCCCGAGGACATTGGGGCCATTGATTGGTTTTTTTCTGATATCATCTGCTATCCCGAAAAACTTCTGGAACTTGTTCAAATGTGGCAGAGTTCAGGACTATGCTCGAACTTCGTTTGCACGATAAAATTTCAAGGTAAGACGGACTTTGCGACTCTCAAAAAGTTCCAGTCTTTAGAAAATGCACGTGTGCAACATCTGCATCACAACAAGCACGAGGTCACGGTATGGATAAAGACATCTTCACCCTAGTAGGTCGCGAAGACGAAAAGATCAAGCTTTGGCAGGATCTTGCTCAAGCTCAAGGAGAGCTTCTTTGTAAAGGTAAAGAAGAATCGATTTGCAAACTGCGCGTGAACTTTTTTAATTCTAAAACCAAATGCCTTGAATGCACTGTCGAATCCATCACGACTTTAAAACCTCAAGAAGAATACCTAGGTCATTTCTTTTTGGGTGGAGAAAAATACTACTTCCAAGGCTTCGCGCAAATTCATCAGGAAAAAGTCGTCGTGCCCGTCGCTGAAGAACTCTATCATCTTCAACGCCGCCAAAACTACCGCGTGCGCATCCCGGAAGGCTATCAAGCTTTTTACAACATCGTTCTGGTGAACGAACAGCCGCAGAAAATCATCGGTCAATTGGCCGATCTGAGCAGCCAAGGCTGTCGCGTGATTTACCGAATGGATGCTCCGCTGATGAAGATCGGCGATAAAGTCACCGGACATTTGGTGATTGGGAAAAGATCGCCGATTGAAATTCAAGGCCTGGTCCGTCACATCAAAGTCGACGAAGGCAATAAGGTGATTCAGACCTTTGGGATTGAATTCACTCCACTATCAACGATGATCGAAAACAAACTTTTCGCTTTGACAATGGAGATTCATAAAGAAGTCTTTAAAAGACCTTCGTGATTACTGACCTTGGGTTGTGGGCTCCAGGATTGTCGGATCCTTCTGACGAATGCCCTCGTACTCTTGATCAATACTCTTCTGTAACTGTTTCCGTTTTTCTTCAGCCTGTTTTTTCAGGTCCGACTGTGCTTTTTTATTCTCGTCATAGCGTTTCGTATAATCACGGTGTAACTGATTGAATTCATCCGTTTTAGAACGAGCGTAATCGTCAAAGTTTTTTCTTTTATCGCGCATATCGGCTTCAAACTCATCGCGCTGTTCTTTTTGCTTGGAATAAAAGTCTTTTCTTTCGCCATCAAGCTCTTCAAAGAACTCTTTGCGTTCATCGGAAGTAACTTTCTTTTTTGAAAAGTCTTTTCGCGCGTCGCCCTGTTTTTTGGAAAATTCGTCGCGCTCTTTCTTTTGAGTTTTATTAAACTGCTCGCGACTTTTCGTCATGTCTTTGTTAAAGAGCTCGCGCTTTTTATTGATGATGCTAGAAAACTTGGAGCGCACTTCGGAAGGCGAACGTGAAAAATCCGACATCAGCTGATCCATAAAAGCTTTTTCATCGTTTTCTTTTTGGCGTTCAGGCGGAATATCTTTGCGCAATTTATCAAAGGCTTCGCGGTCGGCTTTTAACGAATACTTGTCGTCGACCAAGGTCGTGTCATTGTCGGGGCGATTTGTCGGCTCATCTAAGGCCCAGAGTTTTTCAGCACCAAATACCAGCAGAGTTGTCAGGAATACGGTGAAAATCCAACGGCGCTTTGTATCTTGAACCGGACTACGCATGAAGACTCCTCTTTATTTCGGCGAATGTATACTTTTGAGAATAATTGGACTCTTTTGAAAACACAACAGACCGATAAGAGGTCATATGTTATACGGACGAAGAGTTATCGAACCCCAGCGTGTGCCCCATGGACAAGGTCCTCGCCGCTTCATTTTAAATAAAAGCTTTCAGTACAAATACTGTTGGTACATGGTGACAGCCGTTGCGGGTGGCGCGGTTTTATTTCTTCTTCCAGCCTATTACTTCATCGTTCAGAATTATGATCTCTTCAAAAGTCTTGCTTACGACACACATCCTTACTTGGTAGAGCATCTTGAGCGCGAAGTGACGTGGCTTAAAATTTTCTTAAGCGCCAGTTTCCTGTTCCTTATGGGAGTTACTTTGTTCTTGGGAATTCGTATGACGAAGAATCTACTCTCGCCACTAGTGACGATGGAAAGACACATGCACCAATTGATGTTGGGTCAGTGGCATATTCCTGATTATCACTTGCCAGAAGAAGACGACTATCGTGACCTTGCGATGACGTATGACTATTTCTATCGCGCTTTAAAGGCGAATACTGAAACTGAACTAAAGCTTTTAGAAAAATTAAGCATTGATCCGCAAAACCGCGAAGCTTATGCCGCTTGGAAACATTTGCTGGCAGAAAAACGCGCGCGCCTAGGTATTCGTGAAGAGTTTATTACTAACGATTCCGTCGTAGACTTGAGCGAATTTGATCAGAGACGTCGCGTTTCTTAATAGCCTCACGCTTGTCGTGAGTCTTTTTACCCTTCACCAACGCAATTTCTAATTTCGCACGGCCGTTTTTAAAATAGATTTTAAGCGGCACGCAAGAATAGCCTTTTTCCTTTAAGGCACCGAAAATCTCATCCAACTCTTTGCGATTCAGTAAAAGCTTACGAAGTCTTTCTGGAGCATGGTTGTTGTAACTGGAAGCTTTGTATTCGGCGATATGTGCGTTCTGCAAGAAAGCTTCATCACCCCGAAAAGAAATGTAAGAGTCTTTTAGTTGCACATCTTTATTGCGCAGGGATTTCACTTCGCTTCCCATAAGCTGCAAGCCCGCCTCGTAGGTTTCTACGATCGTGTAATCAAATCGGGCTTTTTTGTTCTCTTGAACAATTAAAATGCTCATGCTTCAAATCCAAAGTGCTTATACAAGGTCACAAACTGCGCGGGGCTGAGTTCTTCCGCACGGGCCGTTTCTGTAAAACCCATGCCGGTGATCCAGCCCACCAATTGCTCTTCAGTTAGCTTCTTTTGACTTAAAAGACCAGACAAATTTTTCTTTAAAAGCTTGCGGCGTTGGGCAAAGGCGGCTTTAACAAAAGTGAGAAAGGCCTGGCGATTTTTAACTTCGCTTTGCAGACGCGAAAAGCACAGCACTCGGCTGGCGACACGTGGAGGGGGCGAAAAATCCCTCGGTCCCGCCTCAGTCACCATTTCCGTCTTCCAGAAGACTTGAGCAATAACACTTAAAAGTCCGTAATGCTCTGACTTCGCCACGGCACGGATTCTTTGAGCCACTTCTTTTTGGAACATCAGAACCATGTGCTCAACACCCGGAGCTTCCATCGAACGCTCAATGACGATGCTTGAAGAAATCTGATAAGGCAGATTGCTGACGAAAACGACTTTTTTGTCTGAATAGAAGCGCGACCAATCGAGTTTTAGAGCGTCTTCTTCAAGGACATTTTGCCCTTGCTCACGCCAGTAATTCGCAATCACACGATCCAGCTCAATTAAAGTCAAAGGCACATTCATTTGTTTTAAAAAGTAAGTTAAAGCTCCAGGACCTGGGCCCACTTCAATCAGCTCTTCGGGGTTGAATTCTTTCACCTGATTGATGATGCGCTCAATGACGACATCGCTGACCAAGAAGTTTTGACCTAACGATCTTTTGGCAAGAATGCCAAGTTCTTGCAGCGTTTGCTCTAAGCGTTCTCTTGATTGGCTCATCTAAAATCCGTTGTCAAAACTTGTGGTGAAGGTCCGAGGTCGATGTTGGAAAATTCCCCGGCATTCATTCTTAGAACGCCGGCATACCCGATCATTGCGGCATTATCCGTGCAATAGCGGATTGGTGGAACTACGAGGGTCAGACCTTTCTTCGCGGCCCATTCTTCTGCACGTGCGCGCAGACGAGAGTTCGCACTCACGCCGCCAGTTAAGATCACGCGCTTAGATCTAAATACTTTGGCCGCTCGATCTAATTTAGCAATAAGAACATCGACAATGGCTTCTTGGAAAGAAGCACAAAGATCAGGAAGCTGCTCTTGCACTAGTTCTGGTCCTAATTGTTCCAACATGCGCTGACCCGATGACTTTAAGCCGGAAAAGCTCATATCGAAAGTTTCGTCATGAATCATGCTGCGAGGAAATTCAAAAGCATGGGGGTTTCCGGTTTTTGCCATTTGATCGATACGCACACCGCCTGGAAAACCCAGACCCGCCATCTTCGCAAATTTATCAAAACACTCCCCGGCTGCATCGTCTTTCGTTGCGCCCAGAACTTTGTAATCACCCAAACCTTTGATTTGATAAAGACTGGTGTGACCACCACTGATGGCTAATCCTACGTAAGGATATCCGAAGTCTTCAGGGGGAGCATATTGAGAATCACGCAAGAAAGGCGCTAACAAGTGACCTTCTAGGTGATTCACCCCTAGAAATGGAAGACCTTTTGCCTGCGACAAGGATTTCGCCGTCACAAGCCCCACAATTAAGGCGCCAATCAGACCAGGACGATTGGTGACGGCAATTCCCTGCACGTCTTTCCAAGTCATTCCGGCTTTTTTAAAAGCCTCTTCAATCAAGGGAATCAGAGCGATGGAGTGATTTCTAGCCGCGATTTCAGGAACGATACCGCCATAGATTTCGTGTTCTAAATCTTGAGAAGCCGCGACAACAGAGTGCACCCAACCACTGCGATCTACGATCGCTACGGAAGTGTCATCACAGCTGGTTTCAATGGCTAATACACGTTCAATCACGAATTTATTTTTTTAAACCCTTCAAGCGAGTTTTAGAACGACGAGCTTCATCTGATTTAGGAAACTTGCTGACCACTTCGTCGTAAAAAGTTTTTGCTTCATCTTTCATGCCCAACTCTTGGAAGGACACACCGATTTTATAAGTCGCATCCGCGAACTTAGACCCTTTCGGATTGTCGTCACGGTATTTTTGGTAGTTTAAGATAGCCTGTTTCCAGTCTTTTTTATTGAAGAATTCTTCACCGACTTCATAAACATTTTTCTTGGCTTGCTTCGCAGATCTTTCTGCCTGGCCAGCAACTCGTTCGGCCTTCAATGATTGGATTTCAGCATTCAAAGTGTAAATGTCTTTTTCCATTTTCGTCAGAGCCTCTTGAAGAAGCGTGACTTTTTGGTTTAAGTCTTGATTTTGTTGTTGTGTGTTTCTAACGGCATTTTCTATGCCCGAGTTTCCTTGGCCGACACGGTTTTCAACCACGTCCACACGGCCATTCAGACTTCTCATTTGTTCTTCGATGTCGGCAAAGCGGTTTGAAACATCCGCATTGCTTCTTTGCAGTGTCGTTACTTGTTGCTGCATGACTTGGCGTTGTTCAGTTTCACGAACTTCGTTACGCGTTTTCAAACAACCAGTCAGAAATAGAGGAGTGGCAACAAGAGCCACTAGGATTTTCTTCATAGAACATCTCCTGTTCTTTGACGAATCAATCGTGCTGAGTTTTCTGCTTTTTCTGCAGAAACACGTGCGCGCACAAATTGTTCTTTAGCTTTCGAATAATCACGATCTTCAAAATAGATACGGCCTTTGCGATAAGCTTCTTCAGCTTGATGCCAATAACCTGGGGAATGGCGGGCCGCTTGAACAGAACGAGCCGCATCTAGTGCAGCTCTTGCGAGGGAATAATCCTCAACGGGTGCAGGGACTGTTTGACAGCTGACAATCACCGTAAAAAGTAGAACTCCGATGAAAAGTCTCTGTAGTCTCACTGCACACCTTTCTTAACTTAAATTACTGAGCAGGAACAAAGTTCGCACGGCGGTTTTTCGCCCAAGCTGCTTCAGTGTCACCCATATCAAGTGGTTTTTCTTTACCGTAGCTGATAACGCTCAAACGATCGCCAGCAATACCCAAGCTTACCATATAAGCTTTCACTGCGTTAGCGCGTCTTTCACCTAGAGCCACATTGTACTCGATAGTACCGCGGTTGTCACAGTGACCTTCGATTTGAACTTTCACGCCTGGGTTTGATTTCATCCACTCAACGTTAGAAGCGATCACTTTTTTAGAAGCCGCATCCAAGCTCGATTTATCGTAACCGAAGTGAACAGTTTCTAGACCCGCAATTTTTCCAGAGTCAGAACCCATTGGATCATAACTAAGTGGTGATGAGTCAATGGCAGTAGATTGGCCGCCTGCAGGCAAAGTTTCAATGGATTGATCCGATTGAGTTTGTTTTCCTTTACAACCAGCAACAACCGCGCAGGCAACAAGACCAAGAGCTAATTTACGAAACATGATGTCCTCCTATGAAGATCCAATAGTTATCATTAGATAAAAACTTTAATTTATAGCGGCTCATTGTCAAACCTTAGATTTCCTAAATGATATTGTGTTGCTGTACGGCTAAGAGACTTTATGCACAGACGGCGTGTTTTACATCTTTGGTTCTCTTTCATTTTTCTTTTTCCTCTCTCAGCGTTCGCACAACTTGAGGTTCCGCCTGAATTAAAGTGGAAGACTCTGAAGACTCCTCATTTTGAAATCATCTTTAATGCCAAGCAGCAGGACCTTGGTCTTCTTTACGCCGAAAAACTGGAAAAAGCCTACGCCGAACTCCGCTCTTATTTTCACTCTCTGCCCGAAAAAACCATCGTTATTATAAACGATAAAACTGACGTCACAAATGGATATGCCACTCGCATTCCCTACCCTCACATTATGGCTTACCCCGTTTTGCCGGGCCCGGAAGAGAGCTTGGCTGACACGGGTGACTGGGCCTTTGAACTTCTTGCCCATGAATACACTCACATTCTCAATTTTGAACCCGCCAATGGAATCATGAAACCTTTGCGTTTCGTTTTTGGAAATATCATCGCACCGAATATTCTTTTGCCAACATGGTGGAAGGAAGGCGTGGCGGTTGAAATGGAAACGCGCTTAGGAAACCACGGCCGCCTGCGATCCTTTTATCAAGATGCGACGATTCGCGCGATGGTCGAAGACAAAACTTTTTACTCTTACGACATTGCCGAAGCCAACGAGTACATTCCCACTTGGCCCGAAGGCATGCGAGCTTATTTGTTTGGCTCCCTTATGTGGAGTCAGATGTTCACTGAGCACGGTCTTCACGTCGCCAAAGACCTGAACGAGCGCCAAGGGGGCCGGGTTCCTTATTTCATCGAAACTCCGGCCAAAGAAATTTTAGGAATGAACTACACGGCCCAATACAATCAGATGCTGGATGAAGTCGTCATTCGCGCGCAGACACAGCTAAAAACCATTCGCGAAGGCAAAATCACTCAAGTCGTAATTCCGAAAAATAATTTTGTCTCTGTGACCGCCCCGTCTATTTCCCCGGATGGAAAACACCTGGCGGTTGTGACTGAAGACGATGCCAGCTCCCGTTCCGTGAAAATCATCACTCGCGCGAACGATTCACAAAGCTTTTTGGATGCACAAAGCTCGGATACGGTTGAAAAATTCAATCAGGAATTTGAACCGGCCTCTCCGCGAGATGGACCTCCTACCGGCAGTATCCAAAGAGTCAGTTGGTTTCCGAATTCGGAAAAAATCGTCTATGACAAGATCGACTATGTGAATCGCATCGAGCGTTTTTCTGATTTGCATGTTTACGATCTGGTTCACAAAAAAACCACACGCCTGACACAGAAACTTCGGGGAAGAGAGCCTTCCGTCGCCCCCGATGGCTTAGCCATTGTCTTTGTAAAATTAGATGGTGGGAAAACTCACTTAGGAATTTTAAAAGACACTCAAGGCACTTGGAAAGAAGAGATTGTTTACTCTCCGGAACTGCAAGAAAGAATCTCTTATCCCCTGTTCTGGAATCAGGATCTTCTTTTATTCTCTTTGCGCAAAGTGGATGGGTCAGAACATCTTTATAGCTATTCTCTGTCGTCGCAAAAATCAGAGCTTCTATTCCCGGAATATAAAAATATTCGTTTCGCAAAGAAAACACCTGAGGGTCTGCTTTTCACTTCCGGGCAAAGTGGTGTTTTGAATCTTTATCTTGCCGACAATGATCTTAAAAAAGCGCGCCCGGTTTCAAATACGTTGACGGCATTTTTTACAGCCGATTTTGATCCTCTCAGTAAAGATATTTTTGCGACTCATATGACATCCCAAGGCCCCAAGGTTGTCGCAATCAAGTCGGAAGAGTGGAGAAATGCGCCTTCCGAACTTCCCGAAATCAAAGGTTTGATGGCGGATCGTTATCCTGAAGTAAAACCTGATGAAAAAAAGATCGAAGAGGCTCGTGCCGCTTTAAACCAATCAACGCTTGAAGATTATTCTCCTTATGGTTACCTGTGGCCTCAGTACTGGATGCCTTTTGTGTCAGGTTCTTCCAGCGAAACCGGCATCATCCTGACAGCGCAGACTTCGGGTTTTGATCCCCTGAAAAAACACAGCTATACACTCATTGGGTCGTGGGACACGGGGCTTAACCGTGGAAGTCTTGTGGGAACTTATTTGAATCAAACCACGGCTCTTCCCTGGACGGCTTTGGCTTACAAACGCAGTTCTTACTTAGGCACTGTATCTAATGAGCTGAATGACTACGGTCTTGCCGCCGCAGTCTTACCAAGTATGTTCTGGGTTTCAAAATACACGAATTTGCAAATCGGCTGGCAATATCTTGAACGCGAAACCGTAAATACAAACACCAAACGCACCGGCCCCTATGCGATGTTGAGTCACGCGAACTATTCAAAAGCGGGCGCGCAGATTTCTCCGGAAAGTGGCGGCGGCGCTTACCTGGGAGCTTATGATTACATCGCTCAAGATGGATACTTAAGCCACACGCAGTTTTTAGCCGGTGGAGAAATTTATCTGTCTCACTATTTGCCGAAACATCACGCCTTGATGTTACGAACGAATGGTGTGTACACGCCAGATCGAGTTTCTGCGGTTTACGGTGTCGCGACGGAGCCTTTGGTCTTCGTTCCAGACAGTCCTCTGCCCCAATATATTTTGCGCGGTTACAAACGAGGTCAGCTGTTCGGAAAAAACCTGGCGGTAGTGAATGCAGAATACCGCTTGCCCGTGATGGATTTTTATCGCGGTTCAGGAACGGATCCTCTTTTCTTGCGTCGTCTTTCAGCAGCCGTTATTGCCGATGGTGCCGCTGCGGATGGACTTTTTGTGAACGATGTTCGCTCCGTCTATGAAACTACCGACATGAAACGTTGGTATTGGAGTTCGGGGGTGGAACTTAAATTAGAAACCACTTTGGGCTACGTCATCCCCGTGAGCTTAGTCGTCGGATATTACGTGGCTTTCAACACCCCCGCCGGTTCTGAGGGAGTCATCGGAAGCGCCCTTCAGATCACTGGGTTTTAACCCTCTTTAGGCTCTTCAGCGTCTTACTAATGAGTGCTGAAAAGCCCCATCGCCCACAAAGGATCCCCCTCCTCGGGCGATGGGAGTCCCCCTTTCGCGCCGAGCCAAACTTACCAGTCTTGACAAAGACCCAGGCCCTCGAAATTATTAAAGTAATCGACAACTAGCGGCGAGGATGCTGCGTTATGCTGTCAACCGGGAGGGTTCATGGAAAAAATCAGCTGGATTAAAGAACTTGTGAAAGCTGAACAACAAATGGAAGAGTCTGGCCTCGTGGATATGAGCTTCGGATTTGATTCAGAAAAAATTCTGATCAACGAAAGCATTCAATTCCTGCTAGAGCTAAAAACTGAATTTGTTGACGCCTCCACTTCATTCAACGAGTTGAAACCTTCGGCTTTGGGTCGTATCAAAATTTACGGTATCGCGAAAACTCACGCCGACTTCATGCTGTTCCGTAACGGCTTTAAAATGATCTTCTCTTTAAAAGCGCCGGGACAAATCAGCATTCGTTTCAATTTTATTGGAACGAACTACATTCCAACTCCGGGTTCTACAGAAGCTCAACAAACAGCGACGAACGTTATGGACGAGCATATTGTTGAAGCGAAATGGGGTGCATTCGGCGAGCTTGTGTGGATGTACCAAGGTTTGCCTGTGAAACTGGAATACATGGTTCGCCACTATCTGACTTTGTTCATCAAAGAAAGTTCGAAGTAGTTTTAAAATTTTAAAAAGAATTTAAAAGCGCTGCCCACAAAGCAGCGCTTTTTTTATTAGTGCTGGCCCTCAGGACTCACTGATTTTGCGGATGAATTCCCAACACAAGAATCTAATCGTTTGATGTTGTTATTAGAGATCATGCATTTCACGAGCTGTTCGGAAGTTTTATTTCCCGCAAGGCATTTCTTTTGGGTTTCAATATGATTGATCTGCCCACAGGTATAAATGACATCCGTCGGTTGATTGCTGGAAACACACTGGGCGATCACATCATTGCGATTAAAGCTTTTCGCACAAGCATACAAACCATCTAAAGGGAGCTGGCTTTTCAAGCAGGCCTTATAAGCCTCTTTGGGTAACTGAAGACCACCGCACAATGCCGGAGTGGCGGCCGACGCCATCGAGCAAGACAAACTCACCAAAACCCCTGCCATCCAATACCTTAACGCGTTCATAAGAACCTCTTAATAAAAGTATGCAGAACTTTTCGAAATCATGCCGCAAATATTCTTGATGACTGGAAAAACTGTTCCATCACATCGCCTTTTCATAATGACATTCTTGGAGCGCTATTTTCAAGACTGTCTAAGCTTCTGACACTGAAAGGTGTTTTGGAAAATTTCGCAAACAGCCCCCTGAATGGCACGGGTGTAGCTATAGAAACCACATGAACATTTATAAATAAGGAGTTTTTTATGAAAAAGATCGTACTTACTATCGCGACCCTGGTCCTGACTCTTCAAGCCCATGCCGAACTGAAAATAACAGATCCCGCTAAGGGCGGATTGCTTTTTGGATTCTTAGCAACTATGGAGTCTCCACAAAATGCCGGCGATGGGGTTCTTCTAGTTTCGGCGAATGTGTCTTGTGCGCTTCATAAGAATAAACAAGTCTATTGCATGAGCTCAGAAGGCGGCATTACTGGTGAGATCGCCGAAGAGCTCTATCTGTCATTTTCTCCGAAATCAGAAGAGCAGTTTGACGATGTGACCGTTCGCCGAGGCCACGTGGCTTGCGCTTCTATCGAAGAATCCGGCAAAGCTCCGCGCTATAACTGCTTCTAAAGAAAGGTCCTCTTAATGAGGACCTGATTCGATATATTTTTTTAAATCTTTAAGATGGATATCCCACACGACGTCGAATTCTTTCTGTAAGGATTCGCGTTGTGCATCGGGAAAGTGTTCCCAACCATAATGTTGTAAGGTCACCGTCCGCTCTTCGCCTTTGTCTTCGATCTTCAGCATACATTCAGTTTCCCATTCCGGGCGCCATTCGTGTTCATGCCAGGTAAAAACAATATCGTGGTTTTCGCGGGAATAAACAACACGTCCCGACGCCAGGTGTTTTTGACCTTCGCTATCAATCCAGGGCTCTTGAAAGATACCACCGATATCAGGCTGAAGGATCACACCTTCATTCCACCATTGAGAGAGTTCATTCTTCTTGGTAAGGGCCCGCCAAATATCTTCGCGCGGAGCTTTAAGGGAGATTGTTTTTTCAATCTTTGTAACCATACGCACCTCTCTTCCTGTTCTTTCAGGATAAGGGAGGGATGTCAGCAGCCCTAGAAATATTAAACGACTCGTTGAAATCGCATATTCTTGGCGTCGAATATTTGAAATTGCAAAGGCTGAGTGCTGATGACTTGTAATTTGATGGGGTCGCCGTTTTTTAGCGGCAGACCGGTGTGGTTACCCACGAGCAAAAGATCACCTTGAAAGTTGCACAGAGCTTCCTTGGAAGAAGTCACTTCTTCCACAATCGCCTGAAGAATCTGACCTTTCTGCAAAGATTTTATAAAGCTCCGTGAAGCCAAAGTTTTATCCTAAATCTTTCGTCATATCTAAGCGACGGAATTCAACGGGACGAATCACGTTGTCTTTTTTTCCCTGAGCAGATGTTGGAGCCGTCGTTGCTAAGGTCTGCGCCTTCGGAGCCGCTGTCGGAGCCACCGGCGTCGGTTTTTCGCTTAAGAAAGTTTGCGCGATATTCTGAGTGACATTGAATAGAGCTGAAACATTGTTGGCGGTTTGTTGCGCCGCTGTTTCTTTTTCTTCCACTTCAATGCAAGCCGCTTTAAAAGCTTCGCCTAATTTTTTAAGTGCTTCATTGTCGGTTTTGGGAACTTCAAATACAGTGCTCATGTCATGCGCCGAATCTCTTTGCAATGGCGCCATGAAGGACATGTTATCCACGTCACTCAAATCCGATGCTGAATCGTGCATATCGGCTTCGCCTTGCGCCCATTCCGGTAAACTGTCTTCACAGAACATCAATTGATCACGGTTCACGTTCGCAATGAATTCAATTTCCCCGCGAGAAAGTTCTGGCACTTGAGAAGCGATATCATCGATGCTGTGACCCTGATGCGCTAAACGAGCAGCTTTAACGTATTTAATCGTGTTTTTGCGTTCTAAGATTTCGTTGTGAGGAATACGATCTTGGAAGATCTTTGCGACTTCCAAACTTTTTTGCATGCTCTGTTCGATTTTCGCAAGCTGTTTATCAGAAGCCTGAATTTTGGTTTGAATGTCTTTTACTTTCTGTTCCAACAAAGCCGTTAACTGATTAACCTGAGTTTCAGTTCTGTCTGAAAGGTCTTCCAATACGGCGATTTTGCTTTGCAAAAGCTGCAAGCCTTTACTGAGTCTTGGATCATCTTTAGGAGGACGGTTTAAACGAACCCACAAACCAACAACACCTGCTAATAGAATTAAATTCACAAGCACTTGTAGTAAGAACCAGAAACTCACTAGGCCTCCCCGCCGAACATTAATTAAATTCTAAACTGCCGAAGGTCCGTCTCACAACGAGACTTAGGTCACAATCGTATCAAACCAGGACCTGGACTCCGCCCTGCTTTGGTACACAAAAAATGGTGTGTTATTATGCAACAAAGGGGAGCGTGGGATATGTTGCTCAAATTATCTAAGGGGTTGGTGTGGGCCTCTTTGACGGCGGTGCTGTCATTGACCGCTTGTGGACCTGTGCAATTTTCTTCAAAGTCAGCGGGAGATGTGGATGATAGCAATGTCGATCCCGGCCCCGTTCCTGGCGGCTCGATCCGCGAAGTAAATTATACAAATACCGTCAGCGCCCGCGATAACAAGTTGGATATCGTTCTTGTTGTCGATGATTCAAACTCAATGCTTCCTGATAACCAAAAGCTTGCGGCGAATTTAGCCCCCTTCGTAACCAAGCTTCAGAATTCCAATATTGATTGGCAGATGTGTGCGACGGTGACTCGTGCTCTTCCCGTTTCTTCCACGCAAACGGCTTGGGGTGCTTCGATTTACTGGCAAAGCTCTTCGACGGCTTCCACTTCTTTAGGAATGGTTTTGCAAAGAGGAACATCGAATCTTTCGCAAATCTTCTCTAACACAATTAACTACATTAATGCCGGTTGGGTTGGTTCTGACGACGAACGTGCTATTAAAGCTATGTGGCGCCACGTTTATAACGGGGACCTTCGCTATTCAGGCAACAATGGTTGTTATCGTCCTGATTCTGCTGTGGCTTATATCATTATTTCGGATGAAGATGAGCGCAGCATTGGTGGAGATTCTTCTCAACAAGTTTACTCTGGAGAATTGAAGCCTCTTGAAGATGAGGATAAACCCGAAGTTTTCGTTCAGTCTTTCCGCGACACTTTCGGTGCCGATCGCCGCTTTACCGTGAACTCTATCATCGTGAAGCCAGGCGACAGCTCGTGCAAAGCTTCTCAAGATGCGGGTGGAGCAAAATCTCACTACGGATTTAAATACGCCGAACTTTCACAGATGACCGGCGGTGGTGTTGGTTCCATCTGCGAATCAGACTTCTCGACGAACTTAAATCTTTTCTTAGATCGCATTCAAGATTCATTAAGCTCTGTTCCTTTAGAATGTGCTCCGGTGGATGGAAACATCACCGTGACAATCACTCCTTCTGCGGGAGTTGTCTCTTCACGCATCGAAGGTATGAACTTGGTGTTTGATACTCCGGTTCCAGCAGGCCGCACGATTGATTTGAAATACTCGTGCCCTGACGACGGCCGCAGCCCAAGTTCAGCGACTAAAGCGACTCCGCTGGCGGAGCAAGGCTTCTTTGCTAAGATTGTTTCTTTCTTCAAAAATCTATTTTAGAGAAAATCTGATATGGAAATAAAAAAGGAGAGTTCGCACTCTCCTTTTTTTATTCTAAGGCGTTCACTAAACCAGTTGCCCCACAAAATCGCGCATTCTTCCAACGGCGCGTTTCATAGTGTCTTCCGATACGGCGAAACTTAAACGCATAAAACCTTCAGTCCCACACTCGGCCCCCGGCACAGTCGCGACGAAAAACTTTTCTAACAAGATATCGCAGAAGTCCTTAGAAGTTCGTACGACACGGTCCTGATAGGTTTTACCAAGACAGTTGCGGATGTCGACCCAGAAATAAAAGGCGCCTTGAGGTTCAGCCACTTTAAAGTGTTCAATCGCCTGAAGCTCTTTCAACCCTGAAACTTTTCTTGAAATCAATTTTTCAACCACGCCGTTAATGTCAGATTCGCTGGTGCGAAGGCCCGCAAGAAGAGCGTGTTGAGAAATACTCGAAGGAGAACCCGTCGACTGACTTTGATAATCGGCCATCGCTGTAATTAGTTTTTCAGGGCCCGCCGCCCAACCAATGCGCCAGCCGGTCATCGAGTAAGCTTTCGATCCGCCATTCACTAAAACTGTGCGCTCACGAAGATCTGGAGCCACTGAAAGAATATGCGGCGCCACTTTGCTGCCATCAAAAACCAGACGGTTGTAAATGTCGTCAGAAATAATCGCCACCTGTGGATGTTTGCGTAGAACCTCTGCCAAAGCTTTTAATTCGTCTGCCGTGTAAGACAATCCCGTGGGATTGCTCGGTGAACAGAACAAGAATGCCCGCGTTTTAAGATTGATGGCTTTTTCTAACTTTTCCGGAGTGATTTTGAAATTTTCAAGCTCACCGCATTCGACGATATGAGGCACGCCATCGGCAAGTTCAATCATCGTCGGATAACTGACCCAGTAAGGTGTCGCCACGATGACTTCATCACCGGGAGAGCACAACATCTGCAAAGCCGCGAAGATAATATATTTCGCACCCGATGCCACCGTGATTTCTTTGGGCGTGTATTCAAAGCCTAATTCATGCTTCATTTTTTCTGTGATGGCTTTACGAAGTTCTAAAGTCCCGTTAGCAGGTGTGTACTTCGTAATACCTTTTTGAATGGCTTCAATGCCGGCATCGGAAGGTGCTTTGAACGTGGGCCAATCGGGTTCACCCACAGTGAGTGAGATCACATCGTGACCTTGTGAAGCCAGCTCTCTGGCTTTTGCGACGAGAAATAAAGTAGGAGACGTCTTTAAGTTTTGTGCTCTTTTAGAAAGTTGAAGCAAAGCCCACTCCTTTTATTTTTTGATCTTTTTCTCTAAAGCCTCTATCACCACGTCGGGCACTAAGCCTTTTAATGCACCGCCATTGACGGCCACTTCTTTCACACCTCGAGAAGAGATGTAATAGTACTCAGGACTTGCGAACACCAAAAGCGTTTCAATTTCCGGAGCCAGTTTTTTGTTCATGTTAGCCATGGTCATCTCGTACTCAAAATCCACGACGGCACGAAGACCGCGCACGATGACTTGAGCTTTAGCCTTTTTCATATAATCGACAGTCAGACCACCGAAAATATCGACCTTCACATTCTTCACATGAGACAAAGATTTTTCAATCAAGACTTTACGTTCTTCTGCGCTGAACATAGAGGATTTTTGTGACGACTGTGCAACCAAGACAATGACCTGATCATACACGGCCGCAATACGATTGATGATATCCACGTGGCCCATAGTGATTGGATCAAAACTTCCTGGATAAACTGCAATCTTACTCATTGTTCTCTTCCTTTAGGGCCGCCTCGTGACAAAACATATTCAAATATTTGTCGCCGTAGTCTTTCTGGTCATAGCGCACCAAGGAACCATAACGCTCTTCCATGCGCTCTTTCTTTTCAGATTCTATCGCCATAATTGTGTGTTCGGCAAAGCCCGCGCTCACGCTCGCAGCCTCCATGACTGAATGAGCCATTTTTTCCGTAAAGGGAGGGTCCGCCAAAATAATATCGAAAGCTTCTCCCTGGTACGATTTCAAGAAAGCAATGACGTCCATATTGATGATCTTATATTCCGAATTAGGGACTTTAAGCTTTTCTAAGTTCTGACGAGTGATGGTCAAAGATTTGGGATTTTTTTCTACGAAGGTGCAGAACTTAGCATCACGAGATAACGCTTCAATGCCCAAATTGCCTGTGCCACAAAACAAATCAGCGACGTTGGCACCATCGATTTGAAACTGGATTTTGTTAAACAGCGTTTCTTTTACGCGATCCGTGGTGGGACGAATATGATCAGCTTTAAAGGCCACAAGCTGGTGCCCGCGGTACTTACCCGAAATAATTCTCATGCTAAAAGGTCCTCAGCCATCTTGACGACGGCGAAAATATCTTCAAAAGGTTTGGGAACAAAAAGATTCGCACCCATCTGTTGGGCCGTTTGCATATTGTGTTCGCCCGAAAACGCCGACATCAGAATGACTTTGGCGGAGTTGCTTGAGCCCATCTCTTTTAAGACTTCAGGCCCCGTCATTCCCGGCATCAGCACATCTAAGAAAACCAGATCTGGCGACCAACTTTTCCAGGATTGCAAGCCTTCGTGACCATTTGTGGCTTCCATGACGTCGAAGCCTTTGCTTTTCAAAGCACGGCTCAACGAACGACGTACTAACGCTTCATCATCCACAATCAGAATCTTCAACGCTTACTCCGAATCCTTGCGGGGCAGCTCGATTGTAAAACAGCTCCCGTGAGGTTCGACGTTATGGAACTGAATAGTGCCGCCAAATTTTTCAATGATGGACTTAGACATACTTAACCCAAGACCGGTCCCATGTCCTTCTTTTTTTGTCGTAAAGAACGGTTCAAAAATACGTCGTTGGATTTCCAGAGGTATCCCCGGGCCCGTGTCTTCGATTTCAGTGATAACAAACTTTCCTTCAGAGCGCGTCGTCACTTTCAGACGGCCGGGATCTTTCATCGCCTGACAAGCATTGTTAATCAGATTAAACACCACTTGTTGCAATAGATGGGGCTCTACGAAGACGGTTTGTCCCAATGTTTGTAAATCCACTTCCAGACGATGTGTGCGCAAAGCAGACTTCAACATCGGCAACGTGCGTTCGATGATCTCATCAACACTGATGTATTCCGATGGCTGATCTTCGCCTTTTGAAAAGTCCAAAAGGTTTTTAATAATTCTTTGCGATCGCGCCGTGGCTTTTTCGATTTCAACCAGATCCGCGTGGAGGTTTCCTTCTTGAGGCGCCTCTTGCAACAGGACTTGAGTTAAAGCTCTTAAGCCGGTGAGTGGATTATTCAACTCATGCGCGATGTTACCGGCAAGCATGCCGATCGCACCCATTTTTTCATTCTGTAACATCCGCAAATAAAGCTCGCGAGACTGCGTGATGTCCACGTATTGATTTACCACATTTGTAGGGCGTGTTCCCTGATCTAAGAGCACAGGATAACTATGAACCTGATAAATACGCCCATCGACCTGAATCTGCCCTGCTTGAGGGTGTCCCTCTTTCATAGCTTGAGGAACGGGGCAACCTTCACACTGTGACTTGCGATGCGCGAAGCTTTCATAACACTTATGTTGCAGAAACCGATCCGAGAATTTTCTATTCGCGCGAACCACATTGTAATCGACGTCGACGATGGCAATAGGATCGCGCATACCATCGAAAGTTTTCTCCCAACGATAGGAAAAACTAGAGAGCTGGCTTTCCAAAAGAACACGATCCAGTGCCATGCTTAAGGGTCGCATGCGATCGCTCATAAAGTCGATGAAGGGCCCCATCTCTTTATCAGAGAGTGAGTTTTCAATACACAAGACGGCTTCGCCTTCACCACCTACAAAGTGACTGGTCAAACGCAGCTCTAAGGGAACAACATAGGCCTTAATAAAAGGACGACCAAAATGGTTGGCAAAATAGCGAATCAATTCGGCACTGGGTACTTGCGGTGTTTTGGGAAACTCGTAGGGAGTCAAAGACTCGGTTTGAGTAAAATGCCCCAGTTGAAAACTCAAAAAGAAAGTTTTATTGCCGCCTAAGCGATAAGCCAAGATGGGATCACCCATCTTATGAAATTTGCGCAGTTCTTTACGTAAGATTCCTAAGATATCCTCAAACGAGGTTTGCGTCGCAAGATCTTTGATAAAACGGACAAGCTGTCTTTCACGGTTCAGCTTTTCAGATTCTTCGTGATGGGACAGTTCAATATACTGCGTGCGCTCTTCGACCATCGCCTCTAAAGAATGCGTCAAAGCCTCAAGCTGCTTATTCTGATGCGATGATTCCCGCAACAAGAGGGAGCGCGACAAATACATGGAATGTTTTTGCAAAGCGCTTTCCAACTGCGCCCAGATTTCACGCTCTGATAAAGGCCAGCGCATAAAGCGATACACTTGGGCTTTATTAATCCCCTCGCGCACTTCACTTTCACTTAAATCTTCGGCAATCAAAAGCCGTGGAGCCATGGGCTGATATAACCGGGCTTGGACCAAGAATTCCAGACTGTCATCACCGGCCGTATTCTGGACTAAGATCGAGGAAAATTTCTGGGTTTTCAAAAGAGACAAGGCCTCACCACAGGAGGCCTTGAAAATGATTTCTACTTCCCTTTTTTGAAAGGGAAAGAAATGCGGCAGTCTAATTGGCGAGACGTTTCCGATCCACAGGATGGGATCCAGTTTGTTCGGAATGGATATGAGATCCTGTGTATTCGCCATTCAGTGATTTCTCCAACACTCGCAAATGATCTAACCACATTTGCAGAACATTGTTCAAATCATACTCTAGGACATCGGCTAAAAGAACAAAATCCTTATTTTCCAAGGCGCGCAGTGCCTGCAAAACGGTATTCTTGCTGGCTTGCTCCGCCTTAAACCAATCAACTGGACTGGAAACCAGGAATTGATCCCCCATCATTTCCTTCACCGTCATCGTGCTGTCGATAAGGAATTCACAGTTTTGTACGAGATCATGAATCGGTTTTAAAAGACCACTGAGTCCTTGAACGCGCATTCTTTTTGCCAGGTTTTCGGTGCTCTGAATAAGTTCAGGCAATGCATCAATCCAACCCTTTAAAACAATCGAAGTCAGATCACGGCTGTTTTCCGTAAGATATTCTAACGTGTCGATCTGCTCTAAAGGAACCGTGGCAAAACGGGCTTCTTCCGTTTCGTTGATTTCCAATCCATTTACGATATAGCGACAAACAACCTGATTCGTTGAACGAAGGTCATTTTCGATATCGGTAAAGACTTTTCCCAGCACGATATTTTCTTTATAAAAATCGCGTAGCTCTTGGCCGGACACTTTAAAGCGTTCCATCGCAGACCTCCTTGCGCTCTTGCTCTTGTTCGATCAGAGCCTCTTGAGGAACGTAGACATGAACATGGCGAGCCAATCGTTCATGCACATCCAAAGCTGCGGTACAGATTTCCTCTAAAGTGCCGGGACCTACACGGACTTTCTCCGCTTGATACCAGCTAATAAGAGGACTCAGTTCCGGAACCATTCGGCTAATACTTTCGATCACTTCTTCTGCGCGATCCAAGAAAGGACCGACATTTTGCAAGCCCTTCTCGGGAATAAGACGGATTTGCTCCATGGCGAACTGATTGATATCAGCCAACTGGCTTGCACCTTGAAGAATTTCCATGCGATCCGCTAAAGGATAAGCCCCACCCAAATAAAGTGCTTGTACTAAGTCCCATTGAAAACGCTCTTGAGCCGTTTCATTCTTTTCGTAACTGACAAGACCGGCTGCGCGAGTGATAAGCTCCGGCGCCGCCTGACCTTGTAAGAGACCTAGAATGCACTCACCAACACGAGCGGCATTCAGAGCTTCTTCATTCTCAGCGCGATAAATGAATCCCAAAGTGGATTTTGGCCCGGTTTCCCAATAGTTCACCTCACCGATACTGACATTGAATGTCGGCGTATCCGTCAAAGAAGCCATGTGGATCGGTGCACTGTCGCAGCCAATTAAAAGTTCGGCGTCTTGTAAGACCGCGAAGATATCAGAAATTTTCGTCTGACCTACTAGGTTGACGAATTCATTTTCGATCGCGTGAGCTTGGATTTCTTCGGCCAGTTCTGCTTCACCCTGCGCTCCAATAAGAACGATCGGGATTTGCGTTGCGGCAAGCGGTTGAAGCACTTTCGCCCAATTTTCCGGAGACAAAGACTTGTGTTTTTCACTCGCACCCACGTGCAAGACTAAATAAGTCTCCGGAAGAGTCGTGGCAAAACTGCCAACTTGCGGAGCTGCGAAGTCAGACTCGATGTATTCTAAATTCAACATCGAAGCCATAACATCCACGACGTGAACGCGGTTAGGCTTATCAATACCCACTTGCGCATAGAAATAAGAGCTGACCTCGTCAGACAGGCACAAACTTCCGTCGTTATAACGAGTGTAACCCGTTACCGTAGCTGCCGGATTTGTGACAGCATGAGTAAGATAGCTCGATGCCGGGGAAAACGTCAGATTGATAATCCAATCATAGTTTTCATCGCGAAGTGCATCTACGGATTCGTTCAATGTTTGCAAAGCTGATTCAATATCTGCATTTTCTTGCACCAAAGGAGCAAGAATTGAACTGACCGGCAAAGAAAGATGTTTATCAATCGCCGTCAATCCTTCCACGGCGCCTTCGAATCGAGGACGAGTGAGGAAATGAATTTCTGCATCTGGGTGCGCACGACGTAAAGCGCGCATCGCCGGCCATGACATGTAAATATCGCCAAGTCTAGCGAGTTGTGTGACGAGTATTTTCATTTTTCACTTGTTCCTTGATAAGTTCTTTTAGCAACTGAACTCTTTCCGCATCCTGGTTATAGCTCTGCGTTTTGAGGATTTGGCTGTAGGCTTTTTCGAGTCTCTTCAAAGCCACTGATAGATAATTGTCCAATTCCTTTTGCATAATATGCCCCTTCCATGGAGATTGTTTGCAAATGACGAGTGAATGATTCACGAATAGTTAATAATTCTTCAACTTCTTGCAAAGCTGCTGACACACGATCATAGATTTGCACAGGTTGATTAAAGCGAGATAACAAAGCTTCCACAAAAACCTGGAAATAACCGACCTCATCTTTTTTCGACTTCAGAATATCCTGAGCGCAAAGAATTAAGTCCGAAATATCGGAAGTTTGGAAACTTCTTTTAACTGCCAGTTCTTCGCGCGTTGGCAATACTTCAAAGGCTTTCTTCAACCACTGACGGTATTGTTCCGACTTTTCATTCCAAGCAGACAAAACATTCTGCAGTTCTTCCGTCGGATGAGAGTTTAAAAACTCAGCCGCTGCCAAAGCATAAAAGGGCTCAACTTGGGAATTCGCCTTATCTAAATACAAAGTCCACACGGCTTTTTCTAAAGAGAGCTGTAAACTTCTTTGCGCCATCTTTTCGCCGCTCAACTGGTCCCATACCGCACCGAAAACCTGTTCAACGGATACATCCTCAGCGCAAAGATGAGTTGGCTGAGGACAAGCTTGCGAGTGCACGCAAGGCGCACAGCCAGCTTGAGTTTGAATAACCAAGGCTTGAGAAGAATAAGCTGCCGTTTTTGAAGGATCACTGCTTCCAATAGCGATTTCCACAATCGGGGTGCCGATCTGAGCCGCCATGTGTTTAATACTTGTATCTCCGGTGACCAACAAAGCCGCACTTTGCAAGTGCTTGCGCGCTTCGGGCAGATCACAGATTAGAAGATCTTTTTCAGAGAAGAACTCCAACAAGGTTTCTCTTTCAAAAGAGGCCCCCAGAACCATGACTTCGTAATCCACCAAAGAAATTTCTATTGTGCGCTTCAATTGAGCGAATCGTTCAAGTCCCCAGTTTTTCTTGGAGTCGCTTGTAAGACACTGAAGCAGCACGAGTTTGCTTTTTTTACGTGGCGTCGTCGCAATTTCCGTCTGCACTGGGATATCAAAAGCTTTCCCCAGAAGCTCGACGTAATGGAACAAAGATTTTTGAGTTCCAGAAAAGCGATCGTTAAAGTATCTAAGCCAACGGTTCGACAAACCTTGAAAGCGTCCCTCCGCCTGGTAAAGACCACGCTTATCCGCGATCTCAAGAGTCCCCAGCAAATAAGCGCTTAGTTTGTTATGAGTCAAGTTGATCGCTTGATCAAACCCTTGCCCATTAAGGCTTTCCACAAGTTTTTCCACCTGCTGATACGACCATAAAATGTTCGCCGAAGCGTCACTTAAGCCCTTTTGCAAAGTTTCACGCTCGAAATAGATATAATGATCGACCACCCCATCCAAAATCTTTTCGACATTGGCGAACTGACGATTTAAGAGCAAATGAATTTCGGCGTGAGGATTTTTCTCACGCAGGCCTTTAAGCAATGGAGCTTGTTGAATAATGTCGCCCAATCTCAAGAGCGACAGAACTAATATCTTCATTATTTCACCAATTCACCGAGAATACGGAAAATCTGTTTTTTGTTCTCTGGCATCACAGAGGCTTCCACCACTGGGATCACATCCTTGATGGACAAGAGCTTGTTCTGCTCTAGATAAAGCGCTTTCATATTGATGCTGAACTCTTCAAAGTGATATTTTACGGACTCTACGGAACGTCCCGTAAGACCCGCGAACACCTCAGAAAAGAACTGAACGTTCTGACCCCAACATTCTTTAAAAGAAAGAACGTAAGAACGATTGTTCAGGATTTCCTGGAAGAATTCTCCTTTATAGATGTCTTGAACGTCTTGAATGATAACGATCTCAACGCGGTCTTGCAGCTCAGGAAACTGCGACCGGAATACGGGAATCAAAGATTCGCGAGACTCCACAACGCTGATTTTTAAACTGGGATCGACGTCGGCCAATGCCGCGATATGAAATCCGGAGCCCAAACCCACGACGACGACATGAGATGTTGGAATCGCACCCAAAGAATAAACCCACTTAAGACCTTCACCGCGAGGATCACGCAACGAAGCCAAAGACTCACCAGATTCAAACGCCACTAAAGAGGACTCGTGATTTTCAGAAAATGTGATCGACATGATTAAGCCACCTTTTGCGATTGAAGAATTTTCTTTTTTAAAGCGCGAACTTCTTTATGATCCGGGTTCCACAAAAGGACTCTTTCCATTTCAATCAGAGCCTTGTCGACCTGCCCCGCTGAGCAGAAAAGATTGATAAGAACTAAAGACATGTCTTCATCTTCTTCCACAGAAGAAAGATAAGACTGAAGAGCATCGATAGCTTTTTGGATTTTACCGTCACGCAAGCCCCAGTTCGCCGCTAAGTGCACGGCAGTACGGTTTTGCGGATTGATATCCAAAGCAGATTCAATATTGGCCCAAGCAAGGTCGCTATCACCAAATTGGTTGTGAACCATCGCAAGGCCCACCCAAGCTTTGTCATTTTCAGGATTGATTTCAACAGCTTTACGGAAGCAATATAAGGATTTTTCAAAATCGTTTCTTTGAACTTCCAAAGTACCGAAGTTCACAAGCAGTACGTCACTTTGAGCATTCATTGTGTAGGCTTTATTATAGTACTCTTCCGCACCATCAAAATCGCCCTGACGAACAAAGATGTTTCCCATATTCTTATAGACTTCAAAAAGATGATCGTTTTCTTCAGTCAGGATCGCCAAAGCCTCAAAGTATTTATCGAGAGCTTCCTGATCGCGACCTAGTTTATAGAGAGTCGTGGCATAACGGCACATGTTCTCAAAACTATAGTCCACTTTCGCCAATGTCTTGCGCGCGATCAAAGCCTCATCCAGGCGAGACGTTGTCTCTAGGCATGAAGCAAGCAACTGCAAAGTGGCAGGATTTTTAGAGTCCACATTGCTGGCTTGACGAAGAAGATTCATCGCCAAAGCGTACTCTTTGTGCTTCATCAACAATTTTGCATTTTGAATAAACTTAGCAACACGAGGATCTTGAACAGAAGTTTCTTTTTCTGTTTGTGATTCGGCTTCAAATTCCGCGATAGCTTGTTGCGGATCAAAATAGATTTTACCGGACTCTTCAATTTGTGATTCGGTATTTGAAATGCTTCCAGAAACTTCACTGGACTTTTGAACGATCTGATTTTCCAACATCTGAATAGGTCTCCTCGAAAGACTGGTAGGAGCAACACAGATGCCAAAGCTTCATTTCATTTTAATTTGATCTGAGGCAAGTTCAGTGAGGAGATTTGACTCTTTGCCTGAACTCGCCGTCATGATTTTGTCAGGAAATATTTTCCTAGACCTCTTCGTTCAAGCGATTACTGAAGGTCTTGCTTTTATAGCTACCCACCGCTTTGCGTGAACGTCGAACTTCTTGCAATTCCTTGATGATAGAGTTTTTCGCCATCTCGATGCAGGCCAAGACTTGGATATCTTGTTCGATAATGCGGGCAACATATTCATCCTTGATTGCCAACGCCTCTTTCACTTCACGGCGTTCGCCCTCAGTGATTGCGTTTTGTTGAGCTTCTTCGTCGTGCACTTTTTCAATTTGTGCATCAACGTACTTTAGAACTTCAAGAATTCTTTCACGAGTCTGATAGAAGTGTTCCAAGTTATCGAATTGCCCTTGAGCAAAATTCGCCAACTCTACTTCGTTCAGTGAATAGAACTTCTCGAGGTAGTGATTCTTTTCGTTCAACAACGTGATAATCCTAGTCATGTCCCCTCCGTGGGAATTTTTAGCCTGCTTTATCTGTTTCTTTTTTCAATTTTTCAACTGCTTGCACCCAACCATCATAAAGCGTGTTCAGAAGCTTTAGATTTGCTCTTAAAGGTTCTGGATCGCCCGAGATGTTGGCTTTGGTGTATTGTTCCATCATGAACATATAAAGCTGTTCCAGCTGAACAGCGACATCACCGCCGACCTTGTGGTCCAGCGTGTTGTTTAATTCCATGATGATATCGAAAGCACGGCCGATATTCATTCCACGGTCTGCAATCTTCTTTTCTTCAGCAGCTTTGATTGCAAGCTTGGTGAATTTGATGGCTCCTTCATAGAGCATCAAAAGAATTTTTTCGCGACTGGCACTTTGTACCGACGTCGTTTTATATTTCTGATACGCATTCTTGTTCATAGTCCCTCACACCTAAAACTCTAAAAAGTTCTTAACTTAACTACCCTGCTTTCGGAGCCATTGCCGCGAAACGTGCCTGTTGCGCCTGCATGTCCGACATTTTCGATTCCAGATCCGCGAATTTACGTCGCAGACTTTCTTCTTTTCTTTCCAACTGACGCTCTTTGGTTTCGATACGTCCGTTGACCTGATTAATACGATCTGTCAGTCCCTTTTTGCGATTGGCAATCGTACCGAACTGACCGTTTAGCAGGTTTCCGATTTCTCTTTTCAATCCTGACACGAAGCCCGTATTGAAACCGTCGCCTCGGAAGAAGGCGGCCACTCCTGCCGGGTTCGCATTCAACACTTTGTTGAATTTGTCCTGGTTGAAGTTCAAAGTACCGTTTCTGTTAAACTCAATTCCCAATTCACCCACACGGCGGATCGGAGTATCAACCCCCATCGTCGGATTTAAAATCACGCGACGAAGTGAGTTTTCGATGGAACGAAGCATTCCATCACCGCCCAAAGGACCCAGCTTTGGATTCTTCCCGTCACCCGCCTGCAATTTGTTTTGCTTTTGGATGAAATCCAAGGCCGCATTGTAAGAATCAACGAAACTTTTGATTTTTCCGCTGATCACTTCCAAGTTTTCTTTCACGCTCATACGGATTTCACGTCCCGGAGCCGCCGATTTAAAGTCCAACGTCACTCCCGGAATCAAATCCGTGGATTTATTATCAGGAAGCTCGATTTCAAATCCGTCTACCTTCACCTTCGCGTTTTGCGCCGGGCGGGATTGATCGAAGTACATATCCTGGTCCCCATCCAAAAGATAAATCTTCGGGAAAGTCACCTGGCTGTCTTTTCCTGTGGAAAGACCAGAGATCAAAAGTTTAAAAGGATTATCCGCATCCTTTCGGTCTTCCAAAACTTGTGCTTTCAATCCCACGTTTGCAGCGTTGATTTGTTTCATAACGCCTTCTAACGTCGAATTTTTGCCGTTAATATAAACTTCTTTCACGCCTTCGGGTGTATCGAACTTGATGTAGCCCACACCGATTTGCGTTTCATTCTTATCGGGAAAACCGTTTGAAATCGCCGCGGGCTTTTGCGCCAGCTGCACAACTTCAATCGAATAGTCCCCTGGAATTGCCGAATTGGGATCCACCTGTCCCTCAATCACATTCGGATCACCGCTAACAAATTTCTTGTCGATGAATCCGCTTGTCGAAGTCAGTTCACCCAGATTTTTGGTGATATCGCTGACTTTCGTTTCCAACTCAGTGACAAGTTTTAATTTGTCTTCCTGCTTGGTTTTCTGCACTTCCATTTGTTTCACAGGAATACGCTCAGCTTCCATCAGCTGCTCAACGATATTTGGTGGTAAGCCAGAGGCCATCCCTGAAAAACGTATTCCTGCCATGAATTCATTGTGTCAAAGTGAGGCAAGAACCGTGAGTCAATTAAATGTCTCTCGAAAGGGCCAGTGGAGAGCGTTTCCGGGCTCTAATGAATTTTAGACAGCAGGGATTTTGACAGAGGGTGATTTCTCTGGACGTCGATCTAGGAAGCAATTGCAGTTAGAACGAAAATAATTAAGCAGATCGCTTCAGCAACTGCCCACGGTGAGAGTTATCAGAGGGAAGAGTCCATAATTCCAACTCTGGAATGCGGCGAATGACCGTGCCCAGATTGTCTTTCACGATGACGAAGCGGCCTTTTTCATCCGCATCAAGCTCTACCGTCCACTTGTGTTCTTTCATCGCAGGAAGGTTGCGCAGATGCTCCATGGCTTTTTCAAGCTGTTCATCCGTCATGGGCTCGCGCTGCTCTTGGTTGCCACCGTACATCTCTTGTCCGTTGGCGTCGCGGTCATTGGTTTGATCTGACTTAATAGCCTGCCCCGTGCGGTCGACAGAGCGAACCTCAGTGTTGGGCAGAATATTTGAAATCATTCCTTTGATATTCATACGAGGTTCTTATCGGATTTTCGAAGAGCAAACTTAAATTTCGTCACCTTCGTCGGGGCCTATTTCATATAGACGACGCTATACAACGATTCTTTCAGTTCTTCTTTGGTGACCCACACGTTGCCTTTTTCACAGCGTTTGTGAAATTTTGCGTAGTAAATAGAGCAATCGCTGCCCCAGGTATTTCGAATCAAGTATTGGCATTTTCCGCCAATCTTCTTGCGCGCGGCGATCACGCTTGAATGATCCGCATGCTTGTTGTCTTCCCCTTCTTCGGGAGCCATCAATGAGTACGCGTTATATCCAATGCCAGCAATACGGCCATTTTCTAACGCATGATCAATGGTTGCAAAAAGCTTTTTAGATCCCTCTTCTTTGTTGATCTCGCCTTTTTTGATACGCGCTTCGTATTCTTCAAGGCTATCACCGAACTTCGTCATGACTGGAACGAGAGGAACAGGCCACGGCTTGCGCTGACAACGGCGATCGCGTTCATCTTCATACACGCTGGTGATGGCAACGGAAAAGGGATCAACGACGGCGGAAGTGAAATCGGCCTGGGACTGAAATAGACCGCAGTTGTTCTGTTTTATATGTGCTTCGTTTCGCTTCTTATACAGTTTTGTGATCTGGCCAAAAAACTTTGTCTGATTGGATTCTGTAGAGGGAAAGTTCTTCTCTGTGCACATGCCTTTGGTATTTGCCAAAATAATAGCAGCATCTTCCTGGCCTCCGGTATCCATCAAACCCTCTTTGCGTAAGATATGCTCCGGATCGTATTTGCCCGCGGATGCTAGGCGAATTCCTTGAAGACGTGTGTAAATTTCTGGATTTTCCTGCAGATAGTTTTTCACCTCAGGCTGAGTAGACTCTTCCAGCTTATAAGGGTCAGCCAAGATGAAAGTTGAAGCGATGTCGGTCGCCGAAACACGGGTTTTCACTCGTTGAGAAATAAGGTCCGCCGAAGTGTAAGCAAAACACCAGCTCAGTTCGCCTTGATCCCGGTTCGGGCCAAGCTCCTGGCGGTAATCAATAGTCGAACAACTTTCCTCTGCGTGAGCCGCAGAAAAAATCATTAAAGATAGAAGAAGTCCCATGACGTTCATAATGAAGAACTTATCGGAGTTCGCCTTGGATCTCTTTATCACAGCCGATTCAACGTTCATGCCTCTTGTCTCATATTGAGACTTCCATTTCTATAGCCCAGCGCCCCTCACCGTCACCTGTCCTATTCGCAGGCAGACGCCAGGTGTTCAATCCCTGCTGAAAGCGTTAAAACCAGGGCACGGCTTTCGCACTCTTCAAGTCGGATCTTTACGTTTAAAAAAGGAGAGAAATTATGAAAATCATGGCTACGCTACTGTCTTTATCAATCGGTTTATCTGTTCAAGCTGCATCTGCGGGTGTGGAGTGCATTACGCAAACCAACCGCTTTGATTTTGTCACAGTGGATCGCGATGGTGGCGAAGAGACTTTGACGATCCACCACTTGAGCGAGTCTAAAGAGCGTTTCCTTGTCACTCATAACAACAACGGCAGCGTGATCGCAATCAAGGACAATGATCTAGATGGCGGAGCTTCTCGTCGTGGTGTTGCTTTAATTTACGAAGCTAATGGGCGTGGCGGATTGGCGCTGGATGGCGATATTATTGAAGTCACTTGCCAAAAGAAATAGGATCTTAGAATTAAGACTTTCGATAGGGAATTGGCAGACACCAGTTCCCTTTTTTATTTCATTTCCGCTGCCCCACCCTTTAAATCAGCCGTGTGACTCTCACAACTATCAACATACATATTTCAATTCTTTGATCCCAGTCTACGCCTTGTGTACCCTTGCCTCGTTATCAGAATTCATGGAGGTGATGGATGTCTCTGAAAAAGCTACTCTTGGCTTATGTGGTCCTGCAGGCAGCGTGTGCAAATGGCAGTTCAAATGGCGCAGAAGAGTCTTTAGGATCTTCTCGCGAGCCCACGTTAGTAAAAACAAATTTTATGACCGGGTTGCAGAATCCCTGGGACCTTGCGTTTCTTCCAGACGGCACAATGTTTTACACCGAAAAATGCCGTGGTCTTTCCATGCGTAAAACTGACGGCAGTGTTGTTCGCCTTTTCGGCACATCAGGCTCAACTCTTGTTGCGAATGATCTTTTCTGCGAAGGTCAATCGGGTGTTCATGGTGTCGCTTTAGATCCAAACTTTGCGGTGAATCGTTTGATTTACGTTTACATGGCTTCGAATCTTTCAAGCCCTCGCACCAATCGCGTTGTGAAGCTGACGTTATCGCAAGATTTATCCACGGCATTAAGTCGTACCGATATCGTCACATACATCTCTTATAAAAATGCCGCGAACAATTGGGGTGGGGCAGGATCTCACAGTGGCGGCCGCATTCGTTTTGACAGCAATGGATACCTATACGTCACTACGGGCGATAATCACAATGGTCCACTCCCTCAAGATGTCACAAAGCTGGGTGGGAAAGTTTTACGTATCGATACCAGCGGCAATGGAGCTCCGAACAACAATTTTCCTTCCGGTGGTGATCCGCGTATCTTCACCTTTGGTCATCGCAACGTTCAGGGCATCACTTTTCATCCCGTAACAGGTCAGCCCTATATCTCCGAACACGGTCCAAATCACAGCGATGAAGTCACTCGTCTTGTTGCCGGGGGAAATGGTGGCTGGGATCCAAAACCAGAACCCGGGGTCACCTGTGCGGATAATTATTGTGGTTACATCTCGAACAAACCCAGCGGCATTCCGACACCCATGACGGACTTAGAAAAGTTTCCGAATGCCATGCGCCCTACAGTTGTCTACGCGGATTCTCAAGGTATGGGACCTGCCACATTCCTCACGGGATCTAAATGGCGTGCGTGGGAAGGTAATCTTGCCGTGGGCATGATGGCGGCTCAACGTATGGACGTCTTTTACTTAAATAGTTCTGGAGAGCGAGAAGCCACAACCACCGCGACATTACCTTCGGCTCGCATGCGTTCGTTAGTAATGGGTCCTGACAGCAATCTGTATATTGCGACCGATGAAGGCCAGATATGGAAAGTAGAGCCGCAGTAGTGTGAGGAAGAGCTCTTCATAAATGGAAGAGCTCTTTTATTTTTAAATCCTCACTGGCAATAATGAACTCGGAATTAGCGAGCCCAGAATCTGCAATAGTAAGCACCGTGGGCCCGCGACTCCCTTACTGATGAAGTCACAGTTTCACCTGGATAAACTTGCTCATCAATCTGCTTACGGATTTCAAGATCCTCTCCTTTAGACCCTAAACGAGAAAATCCAAACTCGACGTATTTCATACTCAGAGTTTCATCTGATTGGTTGCTCAAAGAGCAATGCCACACATGACCTGATCTTGAAACCTGGCCATAGTGACTTTCAAGAGCAAATGCAGATGAAGAAGCCATTAATAATAGTGATGCTAGAACAATTTTCATAAATACCTCCGTTTTCTGTGAGGCACTTACAAAATTACGACACGATTCAACGGTCAAGGAAACCGCCATTACGTTCTGATCACTTAGAATTTTTTTGGTAATTTGAATCTTATCACAAGATTTTTTTGACCGACGACATTTGCGGTAACGGTAAGGACAAATACAAAAAGCCTTCTTGCAAGGCCTGTTAGTACCCCAAGGAAGCGTTACAGCTTCCTTGGGTAGGTTGGTACCGGGAGGGAACGGAGGTGCCCTCCCAGATCAAACTTTTTATTTTCTTATATAATTAACCAATCAATCTCAATGCTGAGTTTGGCATCGCATTCGCTTGCGCCAACACCGCAGTATTTGCCTGCAATAGTACTGAGTTACGAGTCGACTCAGCAGATGCTGCAGCTACGTCAGTGTCACGGATACGAGAGTTCGCAGCAGAGATGTTCTCATGTTGCACACCCAAGTTATCAACTGTGGATTGCAAGCGGTTTTGAAGGGCACCGAGATTCGCGCGGTAACCGTTCACTTGAGATTGGGCTTTATCCACTAGCTCAAGAGCCTCTTGCGCACCCGCTTTGGAAGAGAAGTCGAAAGAATCAATTCCAAGAGCTGCAATTGTTGAATCTGTTTCACCTGCATTGAACGAAATTCTGTCTGCTTCTTCGTTGTTGTTGATACCAACTTGGAAGTCGAACTTATCACCAGAACCATCAAGAAGTTTTGTAGTTCCGAATTTAGTTGTTTGAGTAATACGTTGAGCTTCAGCTTTTAATTGTTGAACCTCTTTATCCAAGAAGCCACGCTCAGTGTCACCAACAGTATCAGATGAAGCCTGAACACCTAGTTCTCTCATACGAGTCAAGATGTTAGAAATTTCACTCAAGCCACCCTCTGCAGTTTGTACCATTGAGATACCATCGTTGGCGTTACGGCCTGCTTGGCTCAATGATCTGATTTGCGATTTCAAGTTTTCACTGATCGCCAATCCCGCAGCGTCATCTGCCGCTTTGTTGATACGTGATCCAGAAGACAATTGCTCCATGGATTTACCGATTGAACGCTGAGAAGTAATCATAGTTCTCTGTGCGTTGATCGCTGATACGTTAGTAGAAATTCTCATTCCCATGTGGGACCCCCATTAATTGCGGCAGCCTTATACCTACTTAGGCTTGCCTGTTGTACACGTTAGTGACTTCACTTTTGTCGGGTTCCTCTGCTAACGATTCTCTTCAGGCAGTCACTCCATCCGAGTCTCTCGAGTACTTCGACTTAAGTTCCGTCGTTGCTTCTGACATACCTTTCGGCGAGGTCTGTGAAGCCTTTAGTCGCGTCCTGCAAAACTAGACCATCATCCAGATAAACCTAGACCAACATCCTGAAAACCAGCCCAAAATCCATCCAAATCCCAAACCAAAGTCCAGCCCAAGACCAAAAGCCACCCCGACCAAAAGGTGCCTGCTTCTTTTTTGGGTCTACACCGCGTTAACAGAAATTTTTAGGGGAAGCTTGAATATTCGAGTCACGAACGTATAGCTATTTTCACTCGACGTAAGTGCGTCGTTACAACAGAAAAGAACACTGGCGCGAAGGTTCCTGCAATACGAAGTATCGACAATGTAACGATGATGTTGCCTGTTTATAGCGGATGCTTTTCTAAAATTGAAGGTCGCTTGTTCTGCGGAGAAAGTTTAAAAGTTGGCTTCCTCAAAGCAACTCGCACTTCCTCCATACATTGTGGGTCTGGTGTCGTGTTTAGCCACTTCAACGTTTCAGTTCTTGATGAAAAGAAACCCCAGTTCTCGTCTTCGGAGATAGGAACGTCCATCCATGTATTTCCCAAGAGTCCTTGCAAAGAAGAGTAAGGATACTCTTCGACCTTATTACAGAGTCCGGCAGCTACAGGGTTTCGATAAACATATTTATAGGCGTGAAGATAATAAAGCGGATTATCTATTAGAGTACGGTGAAAACGAGATCCGTAAGTTTGGTTGATACGGAAGCTGTTAAAAGAAATCTCACGGCTTGTTTCTCGCATGAAATATCTCATAGCCTCACTAAGATTAGCATCCGGAGTACGAACTATCATATGGAAGTGATTGCTCATCAAAACAAAAGCATGAATTCGCAGATTGAATGCGCCATTCAAGAAATACAGATTTCTAGACATAACTTCCCAGATGAAATCCATGTCTAAAGAAAACCAATCTCGATTAATACATCGCGCGGTCACGTGATAAGGAAATTCTGTGTGATTGTGGAATATCGGTCGTCCCATGAAGTGGGACCAATGCAAAGGAAAAAGGGTGATGTAACTCACCTAAGTTCGATCGGGATATTGCTGCGGTCCGAAGCTCAGATTCTGCCTTTTGATGCGGTGTAGACCCAAAAAAGAAGCAGGCACCTTGAAAATCCCTGGGAGCGGGTGCTCCCAGGGTGGGCTTAAGACACGAGAGGTATATGTGGGCGACCCCTCATTCTCGAATGAGACCCTATCCCAGTAAGGCCCCACTCGATATCGTAGTGTACGAATATGGTTTTTGATTTTTTATTATACTAGTTTCATCGCCACATTTGGTAACTGGTTGGCTTGAGCCAAAACCGATACCGCTGTGTTTTGCAAGATACTTGCTGACGCCATTTCTGCTGTTTCCTTCGCCACGTCAGTGTCGCGGATACGAGAGTTGGCTGCTGACAAGTTTTCGTAAGAAACATCGAGGTTACTTACTGTTGATTCAAGTCGTGATTGCATCGCACCGAAACTTGCGCGCAATGAGCCGACTTTTTGGATGGCTTCGTCGACGGATTCCAGAGTGCTACGCGCTCCTGATTTATCCGCCACATCAATACCGCTGATACCCAGAGCACTGGTTGTCGCGTCGGCATCGAAGTCGAAGGCGATGATATTTTCTTCTCCACCGTAGGCACCGACGTGGAATTCTAATTTACCACCGGAACCATCTAGGAGTTTTGTATTACCGAACGTAGTGGTCTTAGCAATACGGTCTGCTTCTTGGATGAGTTGCTGGGCCTCATTGTTGAGGAACCCGCGCTCCGTATCACTGACAGTATCAGAGGCCGCCTGTACTCCGAGCTCACGGAGACGAATCAGGATATTTGAAACTTCGCTCAATCCACCCTCACCCACTTGCGAGAATGAAATCGCGTTGTTCGCGTTATTACGCGCTTGCGCAATACCTTTTAACTGTCCTTTGAAATTTTCTGAGATCGCCAAACCGGCAGCGTCGTCGGCGGCATTAACGATACGCGAACCCGACGCAAGAGCTTGCGCTGAATGTTCCGCTCGTTTTTGTTGTTTGGATAGCACACGTTGTGCTGCGATTGATGCAGTGTTTGTTGCGATTCTTAAGCCCATGAGAACCTCCTAAGGGATTGAGATCTCGCGCGCTGATTTTACGGAACTATTCATGGACCTAGGCAGCACCACTTGCCATCAGAACAATCTTGAATCCCACCAACGTACGATGATCAGTTTTTTAAAATTTACTAACTCACTAAAAAATAAATTTAAAAATTTAGGTTGGAGGGTCCCTCGGGATCAGGGTGACTGTCCCGATCTTCGAGGAACCGAGCCATCAGAGAAGGTTGCCTTTAGGAACTCTTTCGAGTTTTGGAGGGGTCCGAGCGTCTGAAGCTTTGCACCAACGTGTACGAGGAACTCTTCGGACCATGGTCCAGGAAACTTTAGGGCTTAGGTCTAGGAATTTTCTCAGGACCCCGCTTAAGTATTGAAAAGACTGGATATTAAGGACCAAAAAATTTTAAGACGAAGGTCTAGGGAAGCCTCGACCAAAGGATTGAAAGCAAGAAATTCTCAACGCTTATGTTACATATTTTTAGAAACGGAGATCGTTTAATCCCAGGATATTAATTCCGGCAAAAGTAGAATCCCCAAAGTTGTTTTTCACATAATCAATAAGCGGAATTTCGACGACGAACTGAGACCCGCGTTTAAAACTTGCGTGACGGAAGATGATCTGACCGTCGCGTTCAAAGAAAACTCCCTGATGAGAAATATCCAACGCCGTTCCGATGGCGTCTTTCACTTTCCAATTTGCACGAACGATATTGATCACACCTGCCTTGGGAAAATAGCGAAGCAAATCCCGATTAGAAACCAAGGTCTTTTTATCTATGAAATTAAGACGAGCTTTTTCCTGACCCATGCTCTGCGTACTTGCGCGAATGTATTCGATCTTCTTTGCCTCGTTGTCCTTCGCCTTCACCATGTCGGGAGCTTGGCGCGCAAACCAAGTGTTCTTTTCAATGAGAGTTTCCAACGTCGACGTCTGGGAAGATCCCACATCCCTGGTGATGTCCCGCAAAACTCCAAGTCGTTCTGCATTTGGATTCCAATCGACACTCGTGAAATGATTGCGTGTGAAAAGACTGACGTTGCCATTCATGTAGCGAATCTGTGTCAGTAAACTTTTAAAAGATTCTTCTGAAGAAACTAACGAAAGTGCTACGACGGTTTCAACATAAGTTGTGCAATCAAACGCATCAAAACGAAAGAGCGGGTCGTTATCAAAAGAAGATGTGCTTCCCTCTCCAAGCGCGCCACCCAGGTAAGGTTTTCCTAAGAATTGAGCCGAAAAGAAATCAACACGATCACGCAGTGGTTTTGAAAGAACAGCGTGTTCTTGAGCTTTAGCAAAGAGCTTGTGAAGTTCGCTTTCAGCAGCATGTTCAATCACGACCGAAGCCGCCGACGATGAAACCTGCGCCAACACATGCGGCGACGCAATTCCCGCAAATAAGATAATCATTAAAGGCTTCACAACTGATTTCATAATAAACGTCCTGGGTTATACCGGGATTCTTCCAAGCAAAAACTAGGTCAGCCTAAAGCGCGATATAGGCCCGTAAGAGTGTGTATCAAATTGACACGGCGACAGTTTAGGGACAAAAACACGGGTCTCGTTGTGCCAAATATTCCCATCAGATCTACCTGTTTTTCATTCGCAGATTAAAGCAATTGCTCTAGATTTTTTAGAGTGAATTTCATTGACTGAAAATCGTCTTCACGAGTTTTATGCTCCAGCAAAGGAGAACTTTCATGAAGAAAATTTTGGGATTCATTCTGACGATGTCTTTTTCCGCATCTAGTTTTGCACAATCTGAAACCACAGGTACCTCCATCACTCCCGCACCAAAACCTCCGTCGGTTTTTCTTACTTACAGCTATTACAAATACGATCTTCAAGGTACGAACAATGCCAACACACGCATTTACGGTTTTGATGCGTCGACCGTCGACGTGAATATGATCACAGCAACGTGGCTTTACAGTCCGACATGGACGTTCCTTGCTTTTGTTCCGCATATTAAAAATATGGTCGAGACAAAATATGAACCGATTCCGGGCGGCCTCAATTTCAAAACGCGCGATTACACCGAAGGGATCGGGGATGTTCGTTTGATGGCGATGACTGCGACCTACGCGAAAGAAGCACATCTTGTTCTTTCCGACATCAGCGTGACTTTGCCGACAGGAAGCATTGACGAAACATTCACTTCGAACCCAACGCAAACAGCGGCCTATAACATGCAGTTGGGTTCGGGCACTGCGGATCTCATCTTGGGTTCGACTTATTCCCTGAATCTTGCGAAATGGGTGAACTCGGCGCGAGGTCAGCTCACTGTGCGCGGCGGAAGAAATGCCAAAGGTTGGGCCTTAGGAAACGAATTCCTCACCCAGCTTTCAAGCAAATATCGTATAACGTCCTTTTTTGAAGCGGGAGTGGTTGGTAACTACAAAGCTCGCGACGCCGTTCAAGGGCGAGATGAAGGCTATGAAAAGAACAACAACTGGAATCACGTCGCTCGTGGCGATGGACATCAGTACTATCATGCTCCGCAAATCAACTGGGATGCAGAAGTTGTCGGTAAACTCTCTACCCCCACGCCTTACTATGGAGCAACGGCCGCTCTGGAGGCTGGCGTTTCCTTTTACAGAGATGCGATTAACAAAGACGACATTCGCTTGGACATGCCGTATTGGGTTTCTGCTTCTGTCACAGGAAGCTTCTAAAAGAGTATATGCGTTTAGAGGGCATGATCCCATCGGCCCCTCTGAAAGAATAACAAGGCCTCGTGAGGACGTATTGACGGCCTTCACGGCCTCCCATAAAAAGGGCTTCCGGCAAAAAATAGCAGGAGGTCCTTAGTATGAAGTCCCTGGCGTTTTTCTTGGTTCTGGCTTCGACGCTTTCGGCGTCGGCCGCGGTTTTTTCTCCTAGTTCCGTCGAAGTCAAATTCTCTTATAGCACTGAGTTTACAACAACAGACACTTCGGATGCAGTCACACTTTCCGACCTCCACGCCCAACATCTTTTCGGATACATGCAATCACCTACTATGGTGGGCTTTTACGGTATCAATGCCGACACACCTGGAGTTGGCGCCCCGAAGTTCCCTTTAGCTTACGAGATCTTGAAAAATCGCAGGTCTGCCGGCGTTCGCACCATAGCCTACAAAGTCGACGGTGTGATGCTCGTGAATAAAAATATGGCCAAAAAAATTCTAGAAACAGGATCGTGGAAAATCACCCTGCCCAGCGATCTTGATAATTTCTATGAAGAGAAATGCACGGACGAGCATTACACAAGCTTCGGCGACTTCTGGTACTTCTATGACCCTTTCCGCGAAGGCTGCGAGTTCCTTCGCCAAGCGCCCATGGCAAAAACCGTGAACATAAAAGTCACCGCTTTGAAAAATGCTTCATCTGAAACGGATGCTGCCTTAGACAAACTTCGAGGAGATAACGGCAACGGTGATCTTTTTGAAATCACAACAATCAATGGTTACGCAGACAGCGCGAAAGACCCTGAAGATGAAGGCCGCACGGCTTTTGAAGAAATGAATCAATGGCTGCGCCAAGCTGGTTTTAACGAGAAAATTGTAGCTCGTTATCAAAACCGTCCCATTCACCAGTTCACAAAAACTTTAAGAAAGGCCGATGGCTCCGAAATCCAAGTTCGCATCACTCGCCTTCTTGCTGAAACCGCAGTCGCCAGTAAAAACGTCACATTCGCAAAATTTTTTAAACACGCAATTGAAAACGCAGATGTTATTATCTATGCCGGTCACTCTGGCTTGGGAGGCAACTTAGACATTGGCTCTTTGGAAGAAAAAGCCGGTGGTTTTGAATTCAATCCGCGCAAACATCAAATCTTTTTCTTTGATGGATGCTCGAGCTACTCATATTACTTAACAATGTTTGAAGAGCAAAAGTCCAAGGGCAAAATTGACATTCTGACAAATGGTCTTTCAAGCTACTTTGGTTACGAGACGCCGGTTCACAAGGTTCTTTTTAAACATCTTTTCCGCGTGAACGCGACGCCGACCTGGGGCGAGATCTTAAAGGATATGGAAAAGCCCTTAGAAGGCATGACCTTTATGCTTAACGTTGGTTCTCTTTAATCCAAGCATCCAAAGCACTGCGATCTTTCCATTCGATGGACTCTACAGATTTCGCAGTGCTGACCACCGCAAATTGCGTTTGCGCTCTGCGGGACTGTCGCAGTAAAAGCCCTAATGTCGCCGCATACACTTCTGGATTTTCTGTGGGAAGAACATGCCCCACGTTCTGTACCAAGATCACTCGTACGGGCTTACCAGTCGCCAAATATCTTTTTAAGACTTCCACCTGGTTTTTCAAACGTTCCGGATTTTCATTTTCTGCAAAAACAAAATCGCGAGTCCTTTGTTCTGAATGAAAATCCCACTTCGTAAAATCGAAGTCTTCAGCGGCCCGAGCGATTGTGACATAGCCTTTTTTAATATCGCTCACACGAGGATTTTCACCATAGAAATCACTGTCAGCCGATAAATTTTTGTCGACAGTTTTATGCCAATGAGAAGTGTAAGCCTGATCGCGGAATTGACGAATCCAAAAGGGCGCCATAAAGGGATTTAGTTTGAACCAAGACTCCCAAAGTTCTGCTGTTTTCGCAGCATCAGGATCGCTTTCCGTTGGCACGGCCATAGGAACAGTTTCAATAATATGTGGAAACTCTTTGGCATCGAGATAAGCACCTACTGACGACGTATACGATAAAGTTACGGGCACAGCTCTTAAAATACCTAGTGCGTGCACGAGCTCCGAAACATCGTTTGCAAAGTCTGGTGAGCGAACAGAGCTATCATAAGTGAAGTAAGGACTCTCAGAGAGTTTTAAGCCCTGGATGGATTTAGGATGCGCCGGTAAAGATGGAAGAAGTAGATTCCAACCCTGTTGGATCAACAGTCGTACAGACGTGTCGTTTGAAGAAAGGCCGCGGTTCACTCCCGGCAAAAGTATCAGCGTCGGGGCACTGGGAGAACCTTCAACATACTCGTAGGCCAGCACTTTGCCAGGACCCAGCGGAAGATAGTGAACTTCAGCAAAAGAAACAGCAGAGACCAACAAAATAGCAAACGCCAGCAGCCCGGTTTTCATATCAATTTCCTTCGAAAAAAAATGACGACACCAAGACCTGCTTAGCACTGCCTTTTTTTGAAAGCAAAAAGAATGTCCAGAGTTAATACTCTAACGAATGCCTTCGGCCACCACAGAGGGCTTCAGGCCAGGAAAGTTTCTTCTATCACGCGCCGCCTGAGCTTCTTCATCAGTGGCAAGGCGGTAATCAAATCGATTTTTCGTATCGCCAAAACCTAATGTCGCTAGCGTGTTTTCTTTAGCCAAGTGATTATAAAAACCCGTGAAGAAGTCGAAGCGGCCGCGCCCTGTGATAGCACCGCCCGAGTCACGCACGATCACGAAGCCATCATGAATTTCTCCATTGGGAAGAATCGCATCCACTAAACGCGGAATAAAAATAACATCACCCACTTTGTGATAACTCAAGTCGGCCGCAACAGAGAAATAGGGATCCAAACAATCACCATAGGCGCCATAACCGAATGGACATGTGGTCAAATCCACTTCAACAAAACGCGGGATACCTTCGATCGTTGAGTGGTAGTTATACGAAGTCATCGTTCCGTCTTTTTGTACGAAACAAGAGCCTTGCATTAAACATTGCTTATAGTCTGACTCACACATCGACGTCAGCGTATCTCCTTGCGGAGTGATCAAATCACGCATATGCGTAAGACTGCATTTATTATTCGACTGAACGATGGTGGGCTTGTAGTAGATTGAAGGAGTGAGTCCAAATCCGTCTGAAGATTTTGAAACTGCACAAGAGACGAGGAATAACGGAAGCATCAGCAGTAATGCGACTAATGACTGGGATGATTTCATAACCACAAGGCCTCCGTGTGGCCTTATTTATACCAAAACTTCACCGAAATGGCCGAGTCTCCCGTTGAAAATACATACTCCGCCTGCAAAGCCTTCATGCCTGTCAAAAAAGTAATCAACATGCATCGAAATCGAAAGACAATTTGTAATAAAAAACTGGCTTCAGTCCGAGCAGAAAAAGGCCTGTTTTCGCTTTGATAGAGAACAACTCGTTGCCCGCAAAATAGGGATACGCTATCACTGAAAGACAAGGGCATTAAAAAGGGTTCATGACTTTACGTTTAAGGATTTTTTTATTCAACCTCATCTCGGTCTTTCTGGCGACTTTCGTTGTAGCTTTGATCGGCCTTAAGATCGTAGAGTCCACGGTCATTGATAGCACCTACGAACGCCTGACCCAAATCCGCATCAGCAAAACCACAGCAATCGAGAACTACTTTCGCGATCTTCAAACTGCGATCAATCTTATTTCATCGCACGAACAAACCGACGATCTGATGTTAGATACAAATATGGAATCCCATCCAGAGTTCCGTCGTCTTCTGGATAACTATGTTTTGGATTTTAACATCTACGACATGGCATTGGTGAATCCTAAAGGTGTCGTCGTCTATACTACTCGCAAAGACATCGAAGACGGTATTTCTATTCTTCGAGACACCCACGGCACGAACAAACTGAAAGATCTGTTTCAGTGGGGCATGAAAGCTCAAGAAGGTTCGACCTTGTTTCTTGATTTCGACAAAGATGCCGTCAGCCCGAGTTCGGCGACGGGTTTTGTTGCAGCACCCATTTTTCGCCGCAACATGGTCGTCGGCGTTTTAATTTTAAAAATTTCGATTTCGGAAATCGATCGAATCACCAGCGACAACTTTGCCTGGGCAACTCACGGCATGGGACAAACGGGTGAGACATTGATCTATGGAGAAGACTGGAGTTTACGAAACACCGGGCGATTCCGTGTAGAAGGTGGGCAAAGTTCTAAAAGTTCCGAAGCCGAAATTCTTTCCTCCAACCGCGGCGACGAAGATATCAAAAAGATTGAAAACTTAAGTGAAGTGCGCGAGCTGGGCACAGACTACCGCGGTCAAAAAGTCATCCGCTCAATCGGAAAAATTTATCTTCCAAACGGAGAACTTTGGTACATCCAAACAAAGATTGATGAAAGCGAAGCTTTTGCCGTCTTGGACCGTATCGCTATTGCATCTAGTGCCGCTGCGGTGTTGATCTTCATTCTTTTCTTCTTTGCCACTTTTGCCGCTACCGGAAAAGTTGTCGAACCTATTCAACTTCTGACGGACCGCTTGGAAAAATTAGGAACGTCGAACTTAACTCAGAAGATCAATTATAACTCCAAAGACGAAATCGGTCTTCTGGTCAGCAAGTACAATCAGTTGGCGGACCGTCTGGAAACGACGACGGTATCAAAAGAATTCCTAGACAGCGTGATCCAGTCCATCAAAGCCTTCCTATTCATCGTACGCGTGACTCATCACGATGATTGGCGCCAAAGCTCCTATGTCGTTTCCCAAGCCAACGAATCCGCGATGAATCTACTGGGAATTACTCCCAGCCAGCTTTCACATATCGATTTAAAAACGCTGGTTCACGCACAGCCAGAATTTAGCAACTACAACTGGCTTTTACATACACGGCACAGTATTGAAGCCGAAATCGTGAATGCAGAAGACCGCCGTATTCCGATTTTGATGAACTGGGCGGCGTTGCCTGGACGCACGGGAAAAGATCTTACTTTTGTTTTTGTTTGTACTGATATTACCGACCGTATCACCGCAGAAAACGCATTGATTGAAGCTCGGGAAGCGGCGGTGAAAGCCTCGCAGGCGAAGTCCGAGTTTTTGGCTCGTATGAGTCACGAGATCCGCACCCCTTTGAATGCCATCATCGGCATCACGGACATCCTGACTGAATCAGATCTGAAACCCGAACAAGAACAACTGGTGCGAGTTTGCGCCAATGCCGGTGAAAATCTTTTGGCCCTTATCAACGACATCTTGGATATCTCAAAAATCGAAGCCCGCGAAGTTCGCCTGGAAAAGATTGCATTTGATCTTCAGGCCACCACCAACAATATTTGTGACATCTTGAAACAGAAGGCCGCTGAAAAAAATCTGCGCTTTAATTTAGAAATGCATTTAGATAGCGCCACTTCTCGCCTGGTCGTAGGCGATCCCACCCGCTTAAGACAGATTCTTTTCAACTTGATTGGAAATGCGATCAAGTTCACTCAGCAAGGGCAAATCACGGTGACTGCGGATTTTGAAGATGAAACGAAGAAATATGTTCGTTTTGGAATCAAAGATACCGGCACTGGAATTCCTTTAGACAAGCAACATCTGTTATTCCAAAACTTCGTTCAAGCGGACAGCTCGATCACTCGTAAGTTCGGTGGCAGTGGTTTAGGTCTGACAATCTCAAAGAACCTAGTCGAGTTGATGGGCGGCCGCATTTGGTTTGAAAGTGAAGAAGGCGCCGGAAGTGCTTTCTTCTTTACTATTCCATTTATTCCCGCAGAGCCAGGAGTCGAAGCTGCACCCGCCGCACTCGCCGCACCAACCCCTCCGCCGCCTGAGGAAAAGGATCTGACGCGCAACTCGCGCATTTTGGTGGTCGATGACACCGAAGACAACCGATTCTTGTTATTAACATATCTTAAAAAACTGCCTTTTGAAGTGGTTCAGGCGGAAAACGGCCTCCAAGCGGTTGAGAAAGTTTTCTCTGAACCTTTTGATCTTATTCTAATGGATATTCAAATGCCCGTGATGGACGGTTATGCCGCCACTCGAAAGATTCGTCAGTGGGAAGCCGAAACACATCGCAAGCCCATTCCTATCATCGCCGTCAGTGCCAATGCGATGGCTGAAGACGTACAAAAATCTTTGGACGCTGGTTGCTCAGAGCACGTAACAAAACCGATTAAGAAATCTTATTTAATAGATATGATTCAGCGGTACACGGTTTAAGACTGCAACTGCCCGTTGCGAATCTTTGAAACCTTATTAGCCAACACTTCCACGTCACGTTGATCGTGTGTCACCAGTAACGCCGGAATTTTTTCCACTTCGATCACACGCTTTAATAACTTACGGCTTTCCTCTCGAAGTTCTTGATCCAAGGCCGAAAACGGCTCGTCCAAAAGCAACAGCCTAGGTTCGCCGACGATGGCGCGAGCTATGGCCACACGCTGTTTTTCCCCGCCCGAAAGAACCGACGCCTTTCTTTGTAAGAAGCCTTCCATTTGCATGACTTCATTCAGTTCTTTCATGCGGGCGGCTACCTTGCGTGAGTCGACACTGCGAGCTCTGGCAGCAAAAAGAATATTTTCTTCGGCCGTCATATGCGGGAAAAGATCTAAAGTTTGAAAGACCACACCCAATCTTTTATCAGGGGTTTTTAATTTCGCAAGATCGACCCCCTGAAACGCCCACTTCATTCCCGGACACTCTTCAAGGCCTAATAGGATACGGAACACCGACGTCTTTCCAGAACCTGACGGCCCCCATAACACGGTCACGCCCTGATCCAGGATTTCCCAACGATCGATGTCGATTTTAAAATCGCCATAATCACGGTGCAAATTTTCGACGTAGGACACGACTTCCCCCCACACAGATGAAAAAACACAGCAGTCCCGCCAGAATAATTAAACTGCTCAACACAATGGCTTGATTCAAACGGTAACCCGACATCAGAGTTTCGGTCATCATCGCGATGCTAAGGTCCCGATGCGCAAGTATTCTCGATACTGCGAAATCTCCGCAAGCCCAAATGGAAGCAATCCCTGCCAACAACCCAGCGCGAGCCGACAGTTGCGGAAAAAGAATTTCTTTAAATATCTGACTGCGTGAAGCCCCCATGGCATAAGCGACTGTAATCTGGGATTGCAAAGCATGAAGCTCCCCGTCCCAACCCATACGAAAGAGGCTATTAAGACTTAACAAAGTAAGAGCAATAGGAATTTTGATAAATGGATAAAAACCTTCATTGGGACCGATCAAAAGAAGACTGAAGCAAGCTAAAGAGGTTGAGGGTGCGACATAACCGTTCAGGAATTTTTCGAACCATGCTTTCGGCCAACAATAAGCAATCAGCATCAGTCCCGCATAACAAAGTACACCGACAGTAACTCCTAAAGCCATGCTGCCTAAAAAGTTCCAAAAAAGAGCTGACTGTAATTCGTAAAAATTGGTGATCAATGCCAAGCCCGAAAAGAATCCTTGCAGATATCCAAAAAGATACATGAAGGAAAGACCGACAATGATGAAAACTCCGCTGAACGACTTGATAAGGTTCAAATTGGCTTCACGCGTGACGTGAGCCCCTTTTCCTCGACTGGCTATGAAGGACAAAGCGAAGATGAAGGTGGATTGCAGAAAGGCTAAAAGAACGGCATCTCCCCAATTGTTGGAAAGACGGATTTTCTCATAAATTAATACTTCCACTGTCGTTCCTTTGCCCCCACCGACAATAAGGGGGACGGCAAAGCTTCCGAAGCAGACGACGAAAATGAAAAGACCTAAAAGCCAAAAATCTTTTTTTAAAAATGGCAAAAGTCCGCGAGTAAGAAACTGCCATCGGCTGGAGCCTTCTACATAGGCAAGCTCGATCATTCCACCCATCTTGTTTTCAATAATTCCAGCTAACAATACCGCGACCAATCCAAAGTTCATTAAGGTGTGAATCAAGACAATACCAGTTACACCCATAGGAAAAGGATCAACGACGTTTAAGGTGGAAAGCAGAATGAATATCGGCGGCAGAAAATTTGGGAGCAGACAGAAAATTTCTAAAACGAAACGCAGCTTCTTATAGGGACCGGAATTGAGCGAAAGCAGGCCCAAGCTCACCCAAAAACCTATAATTAGGGCAAACACCGCAGAAAAGAAGGCTTGAATAAAACTATTCTTAAAGGCCCACAGAAGTTCACCGGTGTCAGGCCATTGAGTAATACGAAACTGCGTTAGCAAAAAAAGAAACGGAAGAAGTAAAAAGATAACGACGCTAAAACGAAGCGCATTTCTCAAGTTCAATTGAGTTCGCTCCTACGAATTTCCGTCCAGCGTTTCAAAAGACGATCGACTTCGGATGACGAAAGAATTTCGACTTGCTCTATAGTTTTTACGTTCACCAAAGGGGCAAAGGCCGTGTCTTCCATCACGCCTTTCATCACCGGAAACATGTAGTTTTTTTCCATGATGATGCGCTGACCTTCTTGTGACAGCATCAAATTCACGAATTTTTCAGCCAAGTCACAGTGACGACAAAAATCCGGAATGCCCACAAACTCAAACTGCACTGGCAAAGGTTCGTTAAACGGAAGCGCGATGTAGTCGCTCTTTTTTTCTTCCATTTCATGATACAACGGCGAAGTCACGTAAGAGTACACAAGCTTCGTTTGCTTGTTGGTGAAAAGACCATAAGCCGTGGACCACGTCGGTGAAAAGCTATGCACTTGACCCATCAGCTTCTGCAAGAACTTAAAGCCTTCCTCTTCTCCTTTTGAGCGCACCACCCAATACAGAAACTGCATCCCCGGAGAACTTGTTCGTGGATCTTGCAAAGCAATACGCTTAGAAAGTTCTGGAGCTAACAAGTCATCTAAGCTTGAAGGCAAACGTGTCAATTCGTCTTTGCGGGCAATAAATGTCAAAGCACCCCAGTCATAGGGAACAAAAAAACTATTCGCTAAAGCAGGACGAACAGAATCATAGACGTCCAACTGTCCCAGGCTGAGTTTCCGCCACGGCTGTTCCGCAACGGCTTTGGAGATATCAAATTGGTCTAAGCCGACGACAACGTCAGCCCCCAGGCTTTCACCTTCGATTTTAAGTCGTTGTAAAAGAATTCCAGAGTCACTGCCTTCAATGAATTCCACTTTGCACTTACAGTTTTTTTCAAAGGCTTCTTTTAATAGTGGCCCCGGACCCCAGCGCCCCGTGAAAGAGGCGTATCCAAACACACGTAATGTGGGCAGAGAACTCGTGCTTCCTCCTTGATCTGTCTTATTTAAAACAGCCAAGAAAAGCCCCAGAAAAATAACAGCTAAGAAAAAGACAAAATGTTTCACTCTACCACCATAATCCGCGGCGACGTTTGAAGAAGTAGTAATCAAAACCTAAGCAGCGACCTGCGCCGACCCAGGCAAGAATCAAATGAATGGCTAAGAATGTTTTATAGAGATCTTCCGTTGCGGGACCCGAAACAAAAAGCATCGTCACGCACAACAAAACTCCTAATAAAGCCACAGGGCGAACCACGTAACCAACGATGTAGGAAATCGCAACCGCAAACTCCAAGCCTAAAATAATAAAGGCCACGGTCTGCCAGTTGGGAATCATCTGACTGCTCGCAAAGATTTTGAACCAGTTCGGAGCATGGCTTGCAGGCAACCACTCCGCCATTTGATCGGCGATTCGCGGACGAGTTAAAAAATCACCGCGATACTTCACCATGGCTTGTTCTAAATAGTAATAACCTAAGAAAATTCTTAAGAAAGAAATAGGTAAAAGATGGCCTACGTATTTAACGCTCTCAAAAAATGCAACCAACATGAACACATTGTGAACTAGACACCCTTCTTAGGGCAAGTCTCCTCTAGAAAGCAGTGACTGCAATCAGGTTTTCTCGCCTTACAGATAGCCCGACCATGAGAGATCAGATAGTGAGAGAACATCACCCAATCTTCTTCGGGCACATGTTTTACCAGTTCTTTTTCAATCAACACAGCATTGTCCGTCTGAGTCCAACCCAAGCGATAAGATAACCGCGTCACATGAGTATCAACGACGATACCGCTGGCGATCCCAAAAGCATTCCCAAGAACCACGTTCGCCGTTTTACGACCCACGCCGGGAAGCTCGACCAAAGCCTCGAGGTTTTGTGGGATCTCGGACTTATGTTTTTCTGTCAGCTGAATCGCCGCCTGCTTTAGATTGTTCGCTTTGTTTTTAAAAAAACCTGTAGAACGAATCAGTTGTTCAATGTCTTCAACCGGAGCCTTGGCCATTTTTTGCGGCGTCGGGTATTTCTTAAATAGCGCCGGGGTCACCATATTTACACGCTCATCCGTGCACTGAGCAGATAAGACCGTGGCCACCAAGAGCTCAAAAGGATTGGTAAAATTTAAAGCACAGTGAGCATCCGGATAATATCTTTTAAACAGGGCTAGGGTGGCTAGCAGGGGGGCGGCTTTTTTAGCAGAAGAAGCCTTTTTTGAAGCCGGTGCTTTGGCAGCTTTGACCGGCTTTTTTACGGTCTTTTTATTGGTCACCGTCATTACCGATAGCTTCTACAGGACAACCTTCCATCGCCTCTTTACATAGAGCTTCTTCTTCCGGAGATTCGGGTTGCTTGCTTACGAAGGCATGGCCATCTTCTTCGTGCATAGAGAAATTCTTAGGAGCGGTCAGAACGCAGGCGTCACAAGCAATACAAGATTGATCCACGAAAATCTTGCCTGGTTTATTCTCTTTCCATTGCTGACTCTTATCGGCCATGAGGTCTCCTAAATATGCGACCTTAATATAAAACTTTTGACCTTGATGTCAAACCCCGTTCCCGACTTGGGTCGCATTTTTCACGACGTCCTTTGTTGAATGCTGGGGTCCTGGCCTTTTTACAGATATTCTAGAGAGGAAATTAAAGGAGAGTTCATGGAAGGACCTCGCTCGCCGTCAGAAAACGAATTGCCTCGTGTTTTAGATTTTTTGAACAAAAAGTTGCGCAATGAAGCCTCCTGGTCGATTGCTGCGGAATATCCCACAGCCTTTTCATCTAACAACTTGCACAATATGCGCATAATAGCTGATGAAGATCAGGTTTTATCGCATGCCGTATTGAAACCTCTTATTATTAAGTCCCCACACGTGATTTTTAAGGTCGGGGCCATTGGCTCTGTCGTGACGGACGATAACCACCGCGGACAGGGCTATAGCACTCAAGTTATTTCTGACTGCTTAAAATCCGCGACTGACCAGTCTTGTGATATCGCCATTCTTTGGACAGATCTTTTCGACTTTTACCGTCGTATGGGATTTGAACTTGCCGGCAGTGAGATCAGCTTTGTGGTCGAAGAAAACTTCGATGTTCCGCCAATAAACTTGCGTTTTTCTACAGACACTAAGGTTTCTCCTGATGCTATTTATCGTCTGTATTCTTCACATTCCGTGAACTCGGTGCGCACGATTGAAGAGACTCGAAAGTTTCTTTCGATTCCACAAACAAAAGTCTACACCGCGTGGGAATCTAACGGTCAGTTGGCAGCCTACGCTATCGAAGGTAAAGGAGTGGACTTAGGCGGCTATATTCATGAATGGGGCGGATCTGTTTCGAAACTGATGGCTCTTTTCAGCTTTATTCGCGCGCAAAAAAATCAACCTTACACGATCATTTGCCCACGACATGCAACAAACCTGATTCAACAGTTACAACAAAAACCAGTGACAATGAATCAGGGCTTTTTAGGCATGATTAAGCTTGTGAACTTTGACCAGCTATCAGCAAAAATCAAACGCGCTTTCCGCGCCGAAGGTGTCGCTGACATCGTTCTTGAAAAACACCCTGAACACTTTGTCTTTGGCATTGGTCAGGATCTTTACACTATTAAAAATGAAACCGACATGGTTCGTCTTCTTTTCGGTCCCGTCGACTATCGAGCGTTGGGCATTTTCAAAGACGAAACGGTCGAAAAATTCGAAAAAGTATTACCACTAAACCTCTGGATTTGGGGCTGGGATTCAATATGATTTCATGGAAACACGGATTATTATCGCTGCTAGTTCTAAGCAGTGTTGTCTCTTGTATTAAAGAACCTTTAGAAGAAACGGAAACTCCAGCAACGGTCGCCGAAGTTCAAGATTCTTTGGCAACAGCCTGGGGCCAGGCGGATCCGTTGACCATGGCTAAAAATGATTTTCTGTTTCAGGAAACCGAGCAAACGCTCGAGAACAATCCTCAGCCTTTTTATGTTTTGCAAGAAGCTATCACTATCACAAATAAAGAAGAAAAAGCCGATGAGTGGCTTTATACGTATGCTTATCAAAGCAAAGCCTACAAGGGAGACCAAGAAGGTGCGGAATCCACGCGTGAAGATCACCGTTCTGTCGCAAAATTAGATGCCTCTATCGCGAATGCTCAAAGAGTTATGAGTTATCAACCTGAATTAAAAACCATGGCTGACGACAATCAAATGGTTTTGGGCTTCGAACGCCTTTATGGTTTGGCTTACGCCTGCGAAAAATCCGATGCCTTGGATAAGTATTGCAAAGAAGACCTCCAGGTCGATAGCTGCGACATCACTTGTTCCAACCTCAAGGTGGAAGAAGAAATGCGTCCCGTTCCGGATCTGATTAAAGCTCAACCTAACTGCGGTGGTTTTGAAAACTGTACGATTAAAACAAAAAAAGTCTCTTTCAATTGGACAATCGCGTTGAAACGCGGCGAAACCGTGGAAAAGCAGAAGGTGAATTACTGGGTGACTTTGAGTCCTGACATGCCTTTCTTTTCACGCATGCAGGAATATTGCTATCGTCAGCTTTACCCGATTCAGAGCCAAAAAGTTTTGGTGACGACTTGTACAAAATTAAAAAATTTTAAAAGAGGAACTCCTTAAGGCACACAGTCCTAATCGGCCTCGATTCATTGCCAAGAGTTCTAAATGACAGTACTCTAAAACCTCCCTTGCAGGAGGTTTTTTTATGAAAAAGATCGCCGTTGTTCTTTCCGGATGCGGGTATCTTGATGGCAGCGAAATCACAGAGGCTGTCAGTTTACTTATTGCTCTTAATCAAGCGGGTGCCGAAGTCAGTTGCTTTGCACCAGATATAGAAATCCCTGCGATGGATCACTTAGCAGGACAAGCATCGGGCGACAAACGCCGACTGCTTGTTGAAGCCGCTCGCATTGCTCGTGGCCAGGTGCAAGCTTTAGACAAACTTCAAACTAAAGACTTCGATGCCATCGCCTTCCCTGGCGGCTATGGAGCTGCGAAAAATCTTTGTAACTGGGCCGAAAAAGGTGCGAAGTGTGATGTCAACCCCGAAGTAAAACGTGTGATCACCGAATTCCATGCAGCAAGCAAACCTATCGGCGCGATTTGCATCGCTCCGGTTTTGTTGGCGCGTGTTTTAGGTGATAAAAAAATCACGATCACTATAGGTGACGACAAAGAAACAGCTGCAGAAATTCAAAAAACCGGTGCGGTTCACGAAGAATGTCCCGTGGATGACTACATCACTGATCGTGAAGGTAAAATAGTCACGACTCCGGCCTACATGTATGACGATGCAAAGCCAAACGAAGTCTTTAAGGGAATTTTTGGTCTGGCGCACGAACTAGTTGAATGGGCTTAATTTAGGAATTGGATAATAAAAATGAAAAAAACAGTCGCTCTTATCTTTGGTGGAAAATCTGCAGAGCACGAAGTTTCTCTTCGCTCTGCTAAAAATGTTGCGGATGCTTTGGATAAAGATCAATTCACTCCCATCTTGATCGGTCTGAGTAAAGAAGGAAGCTGGTATCGCTTCCCCGACATGTCTTTATTCACACAAGCAACAAAGATCGTGGACTCGTCACTTCCGGCAAACGCTGAACCTGTGGCTTTGATTTCCTTCCAGGGAAAACCTGTTCTTTATTCTTTGAAAGATCATTCTAAAACTCCAATTGATGTCGCCTTCCCTATTATGCATGGAACCATGGGTGAAGATGGAACGATTCAAGGTCTATTTAAAATGGTGCAAGTGCCTTTCGTAGGCTGTGGAGTTTGGTCATCGGCTGCGGGTATGGATAAAGAAGTGATGAAAAGACTTTTCGTCGCCGCTCAAATTCCTAATGCCCGCTATATGCTTTTAACACCGTTTCAGAAAAACAACTACGACGACATCGTAGCTAAATTGGGAAGCCCTTTCTTTATTAAACCCGCGAATGCAGGTTCTTCCGTCGGCGTTCATAAAATTAAATCAGCCACTGACTTTGAGACGAAACTGAAAGACGCCTTCCAATTCGATACCAAAGTTTTAGCCGAAGAATTCATCCAAGGACGCGAAATCGAATGTTCGGTGATGGGACATAACCATGCACCCCAAGCCTCCTTACCGGGGGAGATCATCCCACAGCACGAATTTTATTCTTATGAGGCTAAGTACATTGACGACAATGGGGCCTTGTTAAAAATCCCCGCTGAAATTTCCCAAGAAACCTTGGGAAAACTACAGGATTTAGCTAAGAAAACTTACCAAGCAATGGGTTGCGATGGTTTGACTCGGGTGGACTTCTTTTTAAAACAAAACGGCGAGTTGTTCATAAATGAAATCAACACCATTCCGGGCTTTACGAAGATCTCGATGTACCCGAAAATGTGGGAAGCCACGGGTGTATCGTATAAAGAATTGATTACAAAACTGATTCAATTCGGTCTTGAAAAGCACGCAGCGGAACAAAAACTTAAAACCTCTTACTTAGATTAAGCGGTTGCAATCAATCTGTCTAAAAGACCTTCAAAATGAAGGTCTTTTCATCTCATGTCCTGTAAATCCGAAAGTGTTTTTTGTTTACTAATGTTATAAATTTCCGATAAGTATTACATGGGACTTCGACGCTTTTGGAAATATATGTCTGTATCTAATAAGCTGTATGCCGTGATCGGCGTTATGGCTTTGCTCATCGCCTTGGAATTATTCTCTCTCTATTTTGCCATGAACACGCTTTCATCAGTGCGTAGTTTTGTAACGGGCGAAAGCTTGTGGTCCAAAGCGCAAAAAGATGCCGTCATCAGTTTGCATAAATACGCACGCACGCGTGATCCCAAATTCTATCAGTCATTCCGTGAAAATTTAGAGATCCCGCTGGGAGACAGCAAAGCCCGTCGTTCTTTAGAGCAGGTTCCACCGGATCTGGATGGAGCTTATCAAGGTTTTCTTCAAGGTAAAATTCATGAAGATGATATCCCGGGTGTTATCACTCTGATGAAGTTTCATGACTTCCACTATATGAAAGAAGCTATTCGGATCTGGCGCGAAGGTGACGACCTGACGAATGAGCTTATTTCTTACGGTGAAAGTCTGCATCAATTGATCACAAACAATGCTTCTGAGAAACAGCTGATCCAAACCCTAGATAAAATTGACGAACTGAACGATCGACTGACGGTTTTGGAAGGCAACTTCTCTTACACCTTGGGGGAAGGTTCACGTTGGTTAGAAAAAGTATTATTGATCACTTTATTATTTGCCGTTTTGATCGTTGAAGGCACAAGCTTGATCTTGACGATCGTGACCAGCAGAAATATTTCAAAAGGCTTAAAAGAGATCAACACGGCCGCAAAAAAAATTGGTGAAGGTCAATTTAATGTCGAAGTACCCGTTCGTTCTGGCGACGAAATCGGTCAACTGGCAGAGTCTTTAAATAAAATGGCTTTCGATTTGCGCCACAGCATCGGCGAACGAAGACAAGCCGAACAAGCCAGTCAGCTGAAGAGTCTGTTTTTGGCAAATATGAGTCATGAGATTCGCACGCCCTTGGCGGCGATTATCGGCTTTTCAGATCTGCTTAAAGACTCACAGCTTTCCGAAACCGAAAGGCTGCAATATTTAAACATCATTCAACGTACGGGTGAAAACCTCACCCGCATCATCAATGACATTTTGGATCTATCGAAAGTAGAAGCAGGACACTTAGAGATTGAACAGAGTTCGTTTTCTCTTTCTACGTTGCTTGATGATATTCACGTCTTAATGGTGGCACGCGCTCACGGAAAGCCTATTCACATCGAGTTCAATCGTCGAGGCATTGTGCCTGACACGATCACCACCGACCCTTTGCGCCTAAGACAAGTGCTTACAAATATTTTAGGCAATGCGATTAAGTTCACCGATCAAGGTTACGTGCGGATGACTTATGAAGTTTCCGGATCGAATCTTCTGTTCACTATTAAAGATACGGGCGTGGGCATTTCGGCAGAGAAACGCTCGTTGCTTTTCCAACCTTTCAGTCAGGTCGACAGCTCTGTCTCTCGAAAGTACGAAGGAACGGGATTGGGCTTGGTGCTATCACGCAAGTTGGCCGAGATGATGGGCGGAACAGTTCTTCTAGAAGAAAGTGAAGCCGGAAAAGGAAGCACCTTTACCATTCGCATCAGTTTGGATCCTGCAAGCGCGTCGCAGAAAGGTTTCCAACTACCAAAGAAAGATTTTATCCACGCAAAACAGCTTTCAGAAACTTCAATTCTTTTAGTGGATGATGTCGAAGACAATCGTCTTTTGATACAGCGAATGTTAAGCAAGCGAGGCGCCAAGTTGACTTTAGCTACGAACGGCGAAGAAGGTCTGAATAAAGCGCTGAATGAAAATTACGATATCATCTTAATGGATATTCAAATGCCGATCATGGACGGTTACACGGCTACGAAAAAGTTACGTCAGGCGGGATATAAAAAACCGATCATCGCTCTGACCGCCCACGCGATGAAGGATGATCGGGAAAGATGTTTAGAGGCGGGCTGCACGGACTATTTAACAAAGCCCGTGCATGTCGATGCGCTTGTTCAAACTATTTTAAGTCACGCGCCTATCGAAGAAGAATTAAGTTAGATGCAGTTCGCACCGGATTCGTTCACGGCGCACACAGATTCTTGAATGCCGTCCTGACCATCGGGGCCAGGCTTTCCTTGAGGACCTTCAGGTCCTTGACTGCCAGCTCCCACTCGAGGCTTCTTGCGATTAATGGAATCTCCACCGTCGCCGCCTTGGCCGCCTTTGCCACCGACGCCACCAGGCCCACCCTTGCCAACCAAACGATAAATTTTTGGCTGAAACTCACTCTTAGATTTAATTTCAAGACTTAAAGTTCCAGTATTTCCACCACGGTGACCTTGCAGCCCTTGATATCCTGGCAATCCTTGTCCGCCTGGATCGGGTGTGCATGCCTCTCGGATGTTTCCATTCACGCATAAGCCCGAGTTGGCGTCTCTTCCCTTTTTTCCTTTCAAAGCAAGATCGGGATCCTTGCCGGGATGACCTTGTCCGCCATTCTCACCGCGAAGAACGATGTTCAATAAGCCTTCTGCATTGGTAGCGATGAGGGCGATGTGCCCACCGTGACGGCCTTCGTGCCCTAAAGGGGCCACTTGTTCTTCAGGAAAAGTTAAAATATGTCCTTCTTCGGAAATCAGTTCTTCTGCTTTCAAGATCACCACATGACCCATTGTAAAAAGACGGCCCTCTGCGGAAAATGTGATCTTTTGAAACTGAAGTGAATAAGTTTGCACTTCCCTTAAAAGCCCTTCGTTGGCGACCAGTGCCTCCATTTCTTGTTTCGTACGAAACCCACCTTTATAGAGATAAAGATCTTGGTTCACGACTAAATCCGAAAACTTCCGCTCGATCATTTTGGGGGTAGGAGTCGCCGGAGGAGAGACTCCCACCTCTTTATCTTTAACCTCAACGCAACCCCAGAGCGGAATAAGAGCGGCGAACAACATCAATTTAGAAATTTTATGTTTCATATTTATTTCTCCTTCGGTGCTCGCCTTATCCAAAACGGAGGCCGGACAAGAAGTGAATGGAAGCTAACAAGCGTCCGATGTCCGGACGTTGGCCTGTGAACAGGTTTTGCAGTGAATGAGTTTTGCTCCAGGATGGAGCCTTTGCCGGTACGTAAGCGAAGAACTCGAAGGACGAGACAACATGGAATACAGCAAGATCAATTATTTTGAAAAAACAGACTCTCCAAAACATCGTGAGTTTATAATTTCCCAAAACAATTGCATACTTTGCGGCACTGTACTTGAACTAAAACACATCGCAGACCGATCCACAGGTGAGATCACAGAAGAAGCATTCTGCACTCAATGCGAAGTGAAAACGCGCAACAAAACCCACATTTTAAACTAAAGGGCTTGTCAATTTTCCAACACCTGATTTCGTCAGAGTCTTGACGACGTTAGGTCCCCGCCAATTTTTTTACATCCGAATAAAAGGAACCATTCCAAGACATGTCGAGATTGCCAAAGCTCGAGTGTTTGTGCCCGAAGATCGTGGTAGTTTCACCATTCATCCAAGAATTCACCCAAACATGGGCCGTGTCTAAAGCCGCAGCAACCTTCATCACTTTTTCCGCGGGTCCCCACACCACTGAGGAGTGAGCGACATAAGAAGTGTTGGCCCACTTTTGAATTTCATGCTGATATTTAACCGGCGTGATCAACAAAAGAGGTCCATGCAGTTCATCCTGTTGTAAGACGCTGCAATTAGGAAGATCCAACATCACCGTGGGTTTGTAAAAATAGCCCGCGCCTTCGGCTTTTCCGCCCACAAAAATTTTACCGTGCTCTGAAACGCCAAATTTAATTTTTTCATCGATGCCTGAAACAGAATTCTGTGAAATCAAGGGTGTCCAGGATTCATTTCCGCGAGGATCTTTCAGGGGCTTGAGATCAGCAAAATAGTTCTTCACTGCCTCTAAAAAATCAGGAGCAAACGATTCCAAGACAAACAAACGAGATATATTCCAGCACATCTGTCCTTGCCCCACTAAAAAGGGACGAAGAATTTCGGGAAGAAGATTCTTATAATCCGTGTCGGCCAAAATAGCGGATGGATTTTTAGCCCCGCCACTTAACTGTAATTTTTTGAACTGTGGCAAAGCCGTTTTTGCAATGGCTTCTAACGTAGAAGTTTTTCCCGCGGCGGTTACGGCGCGAATGCTGGGGTGACCGGCAATGATTTGCGCGACCTCAGCATTTCCCTGTAAAAGGTTGATAACGCCTGCGGGAATCTGAGCTTTTTGCAAAGCTTCGCCCAAAACTTTTACCGTGATGGGAGAATGCTCAGAAACTTTGACAAGAACCACATTGCCTGCCGCGAGTGCCGGTGCAAGTCTTTCTACGATCAAACGTAAAGAACAGCTCCAAGCGGTGATGATACCGACAATGCCTGAGGGCTGAAAAAGCTTTTGAGGATCTTGCGATTGCAAAAGGCTTTCGGCAGTCTCTTGCAAGATGCGAATGGAAACTTCGACGCTGTTCTTTAATACGAAAGCATGAGGTAGCCCCTGATGAAGGGCTTCTTCGTAAGCAATGTGATCGGCATCCTCTTGAAGAGCCTGCGCAAGTGATCTTAAATAAGTCGCTCTTTGTTCTAAGGAACTGTCTTTGAAACTTGTCGCGGCTTTTTTGGCGATCTGTAAAGCTTTAATGACATCCATTGCATCCGAAGATGAAACTTGAGCCAAGACTTCGCCAGTAAAGGGATTGAATTTAGAAAACGTGTTTTTACTTTCGGCAGGGATGAACTCCCCGCCAATAAAGTTCGAAAGTTCCAAGAAAGAATCCTAGTATAAGTTTTGGTTTCGATACTGCATCAGATGATGCGCCAACATCTCTGCCTTAAGTATCTCATCCGCCACTCCTAGTTCAATGGCTTTCTGTGGCCCATACGGGAATTGTGCCTCATCTGGGTGCTGCACCACAGTGGCACCGCCTTTTTTCTGCACCTCAATAAGACCATCTACGCCGTCAGCGCCGAAGCCTCCCAATAAAACCGCATAAACACCTTTTGAATAAGACAGCGCGGCAGATTGGAAAAGAACATTGGCCGAAGGTAGCTGCGACGAAACAGGCGTGCCCTTAGCGATATTTAGCACCGGCCCCGTTCCACCCGTCTGAATTTTTCCGTGATGTTCAGCAGGAATAAAATAGACGTGACCCATTCTTAAAAACTCTCCGTCTTTTGCAAGAATAGGAGTCACTTTCGAACCTTGTTTTAACTTACTAATAAAAGCTGTCGCGAAATTCGCGACGGTGCTGCACGCAACCACGACGGGAGGTGTGTCGGCGGCCAAATTTTTCACAAATTTTTCTACGGCATCCGCACTGCCCGCATTGCCACCCAAAACAACAACTTTTAGTTCAGCCGCTTTTCGCACATTCATTTTTACAGGCGCTGTCGTCTTAATTTCAACAACGGGCGGAGTTTCTTTTAATCTCTTCAACACATTCACCGAGGCTGCTGCCCGCACCTTATCCACCAGCATTGCGGCAAGATCTTTTAGAACAGCGGGATCAAACTGCGAAGGTTTGTGAACGAATTCAACTGCGCCCAGTTCTAAAGATTTCAGTGCCGCTTCACCCGTGCTTGCCAATGAAGAAACCATGACGACAGGAATCGGATGATGTTTCATCAGTTTTTCCAAGAACATCACGCCAGACATCTTCGGCATCTCAATATCTAAGGTGATCACGTCAGGCTTCTTACTAAGAATCATTTCGCGAGCCTGGTAAGGATCTGCGGCAGAGCCTACGACTTCCAAACCACTTTTCGTAAATATATTCGTGAAAAGAGTACGCACCGTTGCCGAATCATCAACAACGAGCACTTTCACGTTTTTCGCTATAGACAAGGGTCTGAAGCCAGATACGTCCACAGGTTTATCCACAGAACCCGTGTCGCGAGGCGAGTTATGAATCACTTCAAATGTGGATGTATTCATTTTAATGGTGCGAGCATTTTCACCGGCGACATTGCGTTCGATGATCGGGATGTTGAATTCGCGCATCAGTTGCTCAGCGATTTCAATGTTGCGTTTACCAATGCCGTCGCCAAGTTGTGAAACACTGATGACGTTCCCGCCACCGTAAATTTTAGCCTGCATCCGGCTGCGATTGGCACCCAAGCGAACGCACTCTTCAATGAGTTGAGGAATCGCGTAGCTGCCATAGCGGCTATTCTGACTTTCCTCTGGCAGACCTTCAGGCAAAAGATAGTGATTCAAACCGCCAATTTTTGTCGTGGGATCAAATATCGCAACGGCGACACAGGAACCCAGCAAAGTTGAAATCACGGTTTCTTCTTTAAAGGCCGCTAATTTTCCAGGAAACAAATAATGTGTATTCATCATGCCACCAGTTTTTCAAGATCTAGAATCATGATGCTCTTGTTACCTTTAATAAAAAATTTCGACACAAAGGCAGTCTGAATAACCGTAGAATGGCTTTCGACATTCAACAGTTCAGATTCTTTTAAGCTCATCAAGTCATCGGTTTCAGTCACCTGCAAAGAAAAGCGAACGCCTTGATGCTCGCAGATAACATAAAAAGTGTTTTTAATTTCAGAATGATTAAAGCCGTGATCGTGAAAGCTGATCACGGGAACAGCTTCACCACGAAAAGGGATTACGCCCATAAGGCCGTCTTTTTTATCCGGCAAGGGATACAGTGGAATCTGACTGCTGATCTCGACGACATTGAGCAATGGAATCGCGAAGTCCTGATTTCCCCAACGGCAATGAAGAAGCTGAACGTCTTGTCGAAGCTCTGCCGAAAGTGCAAAGCGCACGGGATGGTCCGCGGTATCTGCCTTTTCCTGAATCAACGCTTCCGCATAGGCCTTCAGTGTTTTAAGAGATTTGATCAGCTCTCGGGGTTCTTTAAAACTTTGAGTGCGCTCTTCAAATAATTCCAACCATTGAGAAAAATGCACGAACTCATTCGTTTTCGCGTCGACCGCCCAAGCGCGAGTTTGCTCGCCCACTTCGTTACGAATACGACGTAACGTCGACTCATCAGTTAAATCAATGAATTTGTCGGCCTCTTTGCAGACGCTATCAAGGAAATAGGCTTTCAGCTCGGCCGTAAAGTCATCACTAAAGAAGTCACTCATGCGGCCTCCTGCATAGTCTCGAGCTGAAATAGGAATTGAATCATCTTTTCTGGGTCGACAATGTAAGTTACTTTTTCGTCCGCCAAAATAGAAACGCCTTTAAAGCCTTTCTGTTCTTTGACGATATTGCCGAAGCCTTTTACAACCAGATCCGTTTGCGCCTCAATGCGATCAACCAGAAGAGCGAATACACCTTCTTTGACTCTAATAAATACGGCCGAGGAACCACGAACCAAATCTTCTGCTGCCGATACATGATGGTTTAAGATCTCGTGATAATTTAATAACGGAACCGTCAATCCACTGAACTGACAGAAACGCAGATGATTCACCGTCGTCATTTGCAGTTCTTGACAAGAACTGATGTGAGCCACCGAAGTCAATGGCACCGCTAAACGGAAGTCACTCCAAGAGCACAGTAACGCACTTTCCACCATAATGTGTTGAGGCACTGGAATTTCAAGGCGGAAAGAGGCCCCCTGACCTGGCGTATTCTCTATGCGGATCTTTCCTTGATATTTTTCAACGATGGCAAATACGATATCCATACCGACGCCTCGGCCCGAGATCGTCGTGACTTTGTCTTTTGTCGAAAATCCGGCGTGAAAGATAAATTTATATATCTGTTCATCCGAAAGCTGCGAAACTTCAGCTTCAGAGACCAGAGCATTTTTCAGTGCTCGTTGAAGAATGCGTTCTTTATCCAGACCCTTACCATCGTCTTTAAAGGACAGATGAATGGTGTTATTTTTTTCTTCAATTTCAAGAGTTAGGTTTCCAATCGGAGATTTGCCTTGAAGAGCCCGCTCAAATTGATCCTCGATACCGTGGTCAATCGAGTTTCGGGCGATGTGTACCAGGGCTTCATAAAGATCTTGTCCCAAGCCCTTATCGATCATCAGGTCCCCACCCAGGATTTCCAGCTGAACGTTTTTATTCAGCTCTGTCGAGGCCTGACGTACAAGCAATTGCAACGACTTAAAGCTTTCGCTGGCTTTTTCTTTTCGAACACTTTGCACCTGGTGCTGAAACTGATCACTGATCTTATTCAAGTTCTGAGAAAAATCCGCTTGGCGTCTTTCAAACAATTCTGGTTGCAAACGGAAGTTCACCGTTTGGTTCATCATCTGAAAGAAGTTCTTCAGAACCAAAAGTTCTCCGGAAAGGCGCAAAAATTCATTCAATTGATTTAGCGACAACCACACGCCTTGTTCATCAGCACTCATTCCCTGGCTTGTCGGACGGGACTTATGAGTTTTTGCGACTGCGGTCCCCGCCTCACTGAGTGAGTCAAAGCTACCGTAGCTCGCAATAAGTTCAATCGCCTCGCTGAGTTCTTCGGGATACAGTTCACTTTTGTCCCGCAAGGCCTGAGCTAAAACTTTCATGATACGCGAACTCTTCAGAAATAGATCAATGCACTCTTTGGTGACGGTGTGATTTTCGCGTTTAATTCGAGTTAAAAGAGCTTCAAATTCGTGCGCTAAAGAACCTAGTAGTTGCCCCCCAGGCACGGCACCCACGCTGCCCTTGATGGTATGCACTTTTCTGAACAGCACATTGATCTGATCTTGATCTGAAGGCGCGTCTTCCAGCTTTAAGATTTGCGCGTCGAGTTCTTCAAGAATCTCTTTGGATTCTTCAAAAAAGACGCGAGAGACTTCTTCCACTTGCGCGAAGTCGATCAGAACGACAGAGTCATCCTGTCCCGGATTTCCGTTAATATTATTTTCGTCAGACATGAATTGAAAATTCCCGCTTTCCGCAAGTGTGTGAAGTCTTAGGAATTTATCGGAATATTCAGTATTTAAGTTAGGATTGCAGAGAATATTTTTAAGACTGTTACGGATAAAACATAATCTAGAAAAGCTCAGAAATAGAAAGAGCGACTCTTTCGAGTCGCTCTAAGGTTTAAGAATTCTTTCGAATCCTAGGCGAAGGCCCTGGGGTTTCTAAGAAACCGCCACCTCCGCCTTGGTTATGTCACATGTATTAACCATAAGCACCACCTCCTTACCAGCCCCAATAGAAGCTTGATATCGATGGTACTATAACAAGATTGAAAACTTCCACTACGTCCTGGTCCAGATTTTCTGAACCAGTCATAATGAAACACTTCCTAAAGTGAACGAATAAATTGAATCAAAGCGGAGCGGTCCGCTTTGGGAAGATTTACGAATTTGTTTTTGGAATACTCGCCTTCACCACCGTGCCATAAGATGGCCTCTTCAACCGTACGGGCGCGACCGTCGTGTAAGAAACCCGCGCGAGGATTGATTGTGTGAGTATGCCCCATGCCCCATAAGGGACGAGTCTTCCACTGACGTCCGTTTGCATCGAAGTCTTGGCGTCCATCAGCAAGTCCCTCACCCATGTCGTGCAAAAGCATGTCAGTATAAGGATAAATTTTTTGATTGCTGAAAGCGGCGATTTTGTGAGGTCCCGTCACAAAACTAGGTTGGTGACAGCTTGTGCAGCTGACTTGATGGAAAATTTGAGCGCCACGAACAACTTCCGCCTCTGTCACGTTACGACGTGAAGGCACCGCCAAAGTCTGCGAGTAAAATACCAGATCATTTGCCACCTGATCACTGGCTTCAAGTGGAGCAGGTGCTTTCGGATCTTGCACAAATGATTCAAACAAGGCCGTTCCGAAAATACTTTCCATCGGAAACGCGTAATTTGTAACACCAATGTCACCGCGAAGAGCACCCAAAGATTGGTGCAATACGGAAGGAGTGTTATTTTTCAAACCAAAACGTCCCATCGATACGGGATAGGGATCATTCGCCATGGCCTTTTCAATATCAAACACCCAGTTCACTGTGCCCTTTACGCCTTCAGCGGAAAGATCACGAGCGGCCAAAGCTAAAATGTCTGATTCTTTAATAGCTTCAAGAAGCCCCAAGCCGATCATCGGAGTTCCCATGCGCGGACTTGTTTTTACGTCTTTTTCATACAAGCGACTTTTCGTTTCACCTGTCACGGAGTCAAAATATTCATCATAAGCGGCCGTGATTTTAAAGACAGGCTTACGAAGTTGCACAGCTGTGCCATCAGGGTAAGTGAATGTACTTTTCTCGTACTTCATCCAAACTTGCGCTTGGCCTGCACCGGGAAGATCTTTACGGACTCCCATAGAGCCTAAGTGGAAAAGTTGATCGGAAAAACCGGGAACCGCAACCGGAGCACCCCAATGGTTCTCTGCAGTTTTAGGACGTTGGATGCCGTCCTCGATACTGATGCGCAAAAAGATAGATTCGTTTTGACGAAGTTGCACCCACTCTTGCCCGGGAAGAATCACCGGCAGAGCACCACGTCCATCTTTGGAGTGACAGGCATTACAACTTGTATTGTTAAATACTGGGCCCAAACCGTGATCAAAACGGCTGGCATCGTCGGAAAAATTTCTTTCAAAAAGAGCATCGCCCGTCAAATGACGTGCGATTTCCTCTTCAGTCAGATTCGTCGCAGGATTGCGGAAAGCCCGGATGGATTCCCCTTTTATCATGATCGTCGTGTCACCACCGGATTTAACCGCGTGAACATAGTCCATATCGACAGAAGGAGCCGCATAAGCAACTCCTCCGACGAAGATATTAAAAGCTGAAAGTAAGATCCAGGCTTTCATAGGAATCTCCAAATTACATATCTAGTGTTGGAAGAACTTCGTTTTCCATTGTTGCGTGAAGAGCGTTCAAAGCATCGATAGCTTTTTGAGCACGGGCGCGACCATCAGGAGTGAAGATCGCTTGACCGAAGTCACCACCACCCGCAGGACGGATAGCTTGGATCAACTGCATGCAATTCAAGATTTCGCCTTCAACACGGGCAGCCAACGCCGCGTCCACTCTTTCAACCAAAGCTTTTACGCCAGGGCCTTTTGTGCTTCTGTAGTGGCCAGTGTAGATGCTGTACACAGAACGGATGTTGTTTGTGAAGTCATTCAAAGAGTTCCAAGAGAACGGAGACTCAACCAATGCCATGTTTGCAGAGTTGATATCCGCACCCATTGGGTCTGACATTTTACCGTTAGCAACTTCATCAAGGATGCCCATCATACCCTGAACGAATTCTTCCATAACTGCTCTGTCAGAAGAGTAGAATGGATTGTCGAATCCTGGGTTGCTGATCACTTGAACGTAACCTGGAGCTGATGGATTTTCTGGGTCATAGTTTTTAGACCAAGAATTTGCAAGGTAAGCCGTGTTTTCAGCCAACAAAGCCGTTGTTGCTTTCAAGTATTCAAACTGTTTTGCAGTCAAAGCAGAAGCTGGCTTCGTGTTTGCTGATTTGCCGTCACCGAACAAAAGATATTCGATTGTGTGGAAACCTTGAAGGTTTGTTCCTAAAGCGCGTACGAAATCAGTTGTGATAGCGCGGTTTGATTTCAAAACAGAATCAAGATCCAAGATGTTCAATGGCCAAGTATCCAATAGAGGATCGATACCCAAAGAATCTACCGGACCGAACAAGAAAGCTTCTGAGCTTTCCCAAGGAATACGAGTTGCGCGCCAAGCATCTTGAGCTTTTGCAAGGTTGGCTTCTGTTGGGTTTGCCGCCAACGTGTTCACGGCTGCATTTAAGTTTGCCGCTTGTGAAGCAAGGTCGTTGTAGGTTGCAAGAATCACATTGTAAGAAACGTGATTAATGATTTCTTGGTTTGTCGCCGCTTGTGCCGTTGCGCCTACGAAGGCCAAAGCTGCAGCCATTAATTTCAAAGCTTTCATGAGCTTTTCTCCTTATTGATTATTTAAAACTGTCTATATCAAAACCGAATGCAATGTTTGCCTGATATGTTTCAGGCAGGCCCTCAAGTTCAGTCACTTCCGTCGCGTACTGAGCTTTCAAGAAGGCCCCTTGATCAAAGAACCACATCAAGCCACCCGAGTTGCGAGTCACATCGTAACGAGGGTTTTTGTTGATGTTGCCTTCAACTTCTTCAAACGTGTTCACGTGTTCCCATTTCAAGAACGGTGTCAGTCTGATAGATGCGAAATCGTAATAGATTTGCAAAGACTCTAAACGGGCTTTGTGACCTAGTGGAGCAAACGCCTTTGGTTTTGCCAAACCACCCAAAGTCGCATTTGCCGCAGAAACTAAATTGGAGTTTTCCAAAGTTCCTTCGATCACTTCACCGCTAAATCCAAAACCACCAAATTTGTAACCACCCATCAACGTCCAAAGAGTCACTTCTGCATCCTCTTTCAACTTGTCGACTTTGTAGCGGTTGCCAGTCGTGTTTCCTGCGTAATAAGAAAGAGCAAAACCCTTTCCTTTAGCAACACTTCCCCACTCGATACTTGCCAATGTAGCAAGGTCATCCGCATTTGTTGTTTCAAAGTGACGTTGATAACCGCCACCGATCCAGTTGTAGGTACGGAAGAACTCAGAGTTCAAACCACTGACAACACCCAGGCGCGCTGTGAAGTCAGAAAATTTTTGTTCTACTTGAACGCCCGTTTCTGTCCAGTTCAATGGAATCATGCGAGCTTCAAGATCGGAAGCCAAGATCGAAGCGTACATGTGCGGCTTCGTTTGAACAGAACCCAGGGCGATGAACAATGGGAACTTACCCACTTTCAAAGCGGTGTTCGTCTTCTTCCAAGTTTTTTTGTAGTACAATTCAGGAAGGACGACTTCACCGCCCTTTTCGATTTCTTGTTCGAACTCACCGAACTCTTCAAAAGGATCAAACTCGACAACAGTTCCTACACCACCGTGTTCGATTTCGATTTCGAACTCGATTTTGGAACTGTCAGAAAGAATGTACTCACCTTCAAAGGCAATCTCTGCCAAGTCCATTTCACGGCGCGTGATAGGAGTGAGGTTTTGTACTGTTTTGAAAGTTTCGCGTTGGCCGAAAACGATGTAACCGTACGACGTAAACTCAAACTTAGGATAAGCCTTTTCAACATTTCCATTTGCCGTTGAAGTCGATACGGCTGCCTCACGGCTTTCGTCATCTTCGTCTTCTTCTTCGATAGGAGTTGTTGTTGGGGCCGATACCGGGGCCTGGATTTCTGTCGTCGGAGCTGTCGTTGTTGAAGAGCTTGTGGGCTCTTGGGCATTAGCGATACTGGAAAGGGTAAAAATAGCTAATAACAAACGTTTCATGAATACTGCTTCTCCGTGAGGCCCGTTTGTAGAGAAGCGGCATGTAAAGGTCAAAAGACGGACCCTATTTTGTTTCCAACTGATAAGGTCCTGATATTCAAATGAAAACGTAATGAGAAGCCCCACCGGAGGTGGTGGAACAACCTGAAATTATTACTTAAATAGGAATTTGAAACGGGGCATTTTCTGACCATCGACTTGGACTATTTCGGACCACATCGAAGCCGGTCGACACCACAAACGTCCCAACGGATTTTCGTAAAGAGCCTCGTACAAAACTACATCTTCCAAGCTTTCGCTGTGCTTACCAACGCCGATCACTCGGTAAGGTTTGCCTTTGTAGTGTTGGTAAATAGCTCCCGGAATAATGTTTTCGTAACTGTTTTGTTCCGCCATCTGGATTACTTCATTTCATTTAAGTGTTTGATAATTTCGTTTTGGATTTGCTTCATTTCAGTGTCAGAGCGACGTTGTGCTCGTTTGAAATCTAGATCTGGAATCGACCACGCCGGGATAAGGTGCAAGTGATAGTGAGGCACTTCAAATCCTGCAACGATTTGTCCTACGCGAGGAGAACCCGCCGCTTTGAGAATGGCCTTGCCGATTTTTTGAGAAATCTTGTGCAGGTGCGCGTAGGTTTCTGCAGGAACTTCGGTCCAATGATTGATCTCTTCTTTGCAGATCACAAGTGTGTGACCCAAATTCACTTGGTCCAGAGCCAAGAAGGATAGCACGTGATCATCCTCATAAATTTTGTAAGAAGGAAGTTCACCAGAAATAATTTTTGTGAAAATAGAGGCCATCTCGAATCTCCTGTCGCCATTGTTCTGTACTGAGACATTAGACCAGACTTCCACATTTCTTCAACAGTTGCCGTAGAGAATAAAATCATGAGTAAGCACTCTTGACATGGTAGGCTAATATTATGACGACGATATTTCTTTTAGAAGACGATCCCATTCTTGGAAAAGCCATCCAACTTCAACTGGAACTTCAATCTTACAAAGTAGAATGGGTGCAAAGCTTAACTGAGGCCAAGAACAGAGCCTCTGTGACATCGCCGCCAGATTTATTTCTCTTAGACGTCAATCTGCCAGACGGCAACGGCTATGATTTCTGTCAGTGGCTGCGTGGAGAAAAATTAAATACACCCGTGATTTTTTTGACAGCCAGAACAGACGAAGAAAGTGTGGTTCGTGGTTTTGAGGAAGGAGCGAATGACTATATTCGCAAGCCTTTCAGTCAAAAAGAATTAGCCCTTCGCATCCGCAATCAGCTTTCTGACATGAAGGCCACTTTGGATTTAGTACGCTTCAACGGCGTGACACTGATCAAAAATCAACAGGTCTTAAAACACGGCGAAGCTTTGATTAGTTTAAACCGCCGTGAGTTTGAAATTCTGACGACTTTCTTTGAACATCCTGAGACGATTGTGACCAGAGAGCAACTGATTGAGCGTTTGGCTTCCGGTGAAGAAATCTATGATCGCACCGTCGATTCACACATCAGCCATATCCGCTCGAAGCTTTCTAAAAACGGAGTCAAAGGTGTTAAAATCAACTCGGTCTATGGACAAGGATACCGGCTTGAGAAAGCGGTATGATAACTAAACCTCTTTTTCGTAAAAACTTTTTGATCTTTGCATCGATTATTTTGGTTTTCGTGGTCGTGGCGATTGCCTTATCATGGATTCTGACTAGTTTTGAGCGAGATCGAATGTTCTTACGGCCTGCGGGGATGAACCGAGCGCTTTTAGATGCTTATGACAAAGATCCTTTTAAGGCCCTTCCTCTTTTAAATGAATTTTCACGCAAAAATGGCTTAGAAAAACATGATCTGATCAATGCAGATGGTGTGAGTTTGACCACGGGAAAAAAAGTTTTGTCGTCTGCCCTGACGGACGATCAAATGCATGCCTTGAAAAAAGATCTAGCGATTTCCGCGAGTCCCTCTGAAACTCAGCGCATGCCGGGCCCTCCTCCAGAAGTGATTTCCGTCACCAATCAGGAAGGAGTCTTCCTTCTAAGCAAGTTTGGCGGACCTCGAGACAAGCCTCCTATTGGACCGATCGTCACTTTGACTGCGTTGATCGCTTGTATCATTATTTCTATCGGGATCGCATTGCTTTACCAATTTTCTAAGTATCAAGAACGCTCCCGCGAAGCCTTGGATGTACTTAATTCTTTGCGCGAAGGAAATCTTTCAGCACGCCTTCCGTCACGCAAGTTTGATGAGTTGGCCTTACTGACGAATGCGTTTAACGAAATGGCGGGTGACTTAGAAAATATGGTGGAACAATTGCGCAAGGCAGATCGCACGCGTCGTGAATTGTTGCAAGATCTTGCTCACGACTTACGAACTCCTTTGGCGTCGCTGCGATCCTTTCTGGAAACTTTGCAAACTGCCAACCACCAGCTTTCAGAAGAAAAGCGACAGGAAGTATTATCCTTGAGTTTTACCGAAGTTGAGTACTTCGGTAAACTGGTTGAGGACCTTTTATTCTTAGCTCAAATCACAGAGCCGAAATATTCTTTAGGTACCGAGACAATTCGCCTTGATGAGAGAATTCAAGAACAAATCACCGTTTTCAGACAGCGCTATCCTCGGCTGCAATTTGATTTTCAGAAAACAGGAGACACTTTTGTATTGATGGGGGCCCCTCGTCTTATTGATCGCATGCTTCGTAATGCTTTCGAGAACTCCAGTTCCTTTGCAAAATCTAAAATCCGTATTGAGCTGACTCAATCGGGAAAAGATTTGCAACTTCAACTTATCGATGATGGTCCCGGTTTTAGCGAAAAAGGCCTTTTAGAATTCGGCCACAAAAAATCCAGTCGCACTTTGGTTTCGGAATCATCTGACAACAAGCGCATCTCTGTCGGGATTGGATCCGTCATTATGAAAGAAATTGCTCAACTGCATGGGGGGCTGCTTCGTGCCTCCAACCAGGTTGAAGATGGCAAAGTCTTGGGTGCCAAAGTCTCATTTTCGTTCACGAAGTCCTAGCTCCATATTCGCTCCATACTTGTTAGCTAACCTAAGATCACAAACAAGGTGGTCTTATGCTTCGCAATTTAGGTTTAGTACTTTTGATTTCCTGCCCGATCGCCTCTGGGGCCCAATCGATGTGGGGCACGGGCATGTGGGGCGGAATGCAAGGCTGCTCATACCAAACACGCGCAGGCAACGGAGCCACAAATCAAGATGATGAGACTAAAGAAATTCAGTCTGCGATCAGCGAAGCGCAAAAGCAGCTAAAGACAAAAAAGTCTGAAAAGAAAAAGACCGATCGCGAATCTGAAAGACACAAGGCGGATATTGAAAAAACGGTTTCCGATGACTATGCCCAGTTCGTCTTTGAACACATTGAAAACAATCGTCAGTGTTATGAATACAAAGGCTTGCAAGAAGAAGGCGAGTTTTCAGCGCAAGGCCAACAAGGCTCAGAACAACTTCCTGGCACCGCGATGACGCCCGTGCATGGATTCACGATTTCTGAATGGAAACAGTATTGTGATCCAGGTAAGGCCGGCTCCGTCAGCGCTTCAATTTGTTCGAACTCGCGCTTCAAACCCAGTGAAGGGGGGCGCTCAGATGCAAACACTTGCAAAAAAGGTTTGAGTGAATACCGAAAGTCTTACGCCAAATCGCAAAAACTTCAGCGCGAAATTGAAAGTTTAGAATCACTGATCGAACGCTCGAAAGAAGATTTAAAAGACGCCAAACAAAATGCATTAGAAGAACAACGCGAACGCATGACCGCACAAACCGAAGGCGGCATTTGTGTTGAATGTATGCAACAAGGTAACGGCGGTTATCAATATCAAAAACCGCAAACTGATTGGGCGAACGTGATCGCCAACGTCGGAACGGGATTACTAGCAACGTACACAGGATATCAACAAAACAAGATGGTGGCGGAATACAACTCCAACATCGGATGGCCCACACAAAGTTATCCCAGCTGGAGCTACGGCTTCCCCTACTTAGCCGCAGGAATTTACGGCGCCCTAGGTGGCGGAACAGGCCAAGGCGCCTTCGGCTGCGGAAACGGCATGGGAGGAACCGGAAACATGAACGGCCCGATGGGAATGATGGGAGCTTACGGCACCGGAAGCCTTTACGGAAATATGGGAATGGGTGGAGCCTTCGGTTATCCCGCAGGCATGATGGGAAACACCATGGGCGGCGGTATCTTCAACGGAGGCATGGGCCCGTGGGGAATGTCCGGTTACGGCGGCATGAGTGGTTACCCGATGATGGGTATGGGATCCATGATGGGAATGGGTAATATGATGGGTGGCTATGGAAGCATGATGGGTGTCGGTGGAATCATGGGAATGGGAAACATGATGGGTTCCATGATGGGAGGCTACGGTACCATGATGGGATCAATGATGAGTGGCTACCCAATGGGATCCATGATGGGCTATGGAAACATGATGGGTTACGGCACAATGATGGGCATGGGATCAATGACCGGCTATGATTCAACAATGTTGCAAATGCAATCCCAGTATCAACAACAAATGATGCAAATGCAGATGCAACAATATCAAAGCATGATGCAATACCAACAACAGTACCAATCCCAAACACTGCAAAAATACCAAGCCGTATCCTCACTCCAACAAGAAATGTACAACTTAATGTCCCGAATCCAACAAATCCAATACGGCTACGGCACAACCTACCTAGGCTCAACAAGCTCCATAGGCCTCACCTCGCTGGGCACAACAACAGGAACCTCCATCCTAACTCCCCTCCCCGGAAGCGTGATCGGAACCACAGGAACAACCTCAACAATAATCCCATCCAGCCGCTAACCAAAAAAGCGTAAGCCAAAATACCGAAACGAAGCTGAAGACAATTCCTCAGCTTCATTTTCCGAACTCACAACAAAATTCAAATTTTATTTCATTCCTAGTTTTATTATCTGAAGATTGAAACAGCCGAGCTTACAAGCTCCGATGCGAACAAGATTTGGCCTGAAGAGAGGTCTTCGGGACGAGTCCGAAGTGAAGGGCCTTCGGTGGCGCCACGATGGCGCGAACCGAGGCGAAGCCTCGGCACCGACAGAGCCTGGAAGGCGTGCCCGAACGAAGCGACTCAGCACGAAGACCTCTCTTCAGGCCAAATCCCCCGTTCGAAGCGAAAGACTAATAAGCCCCGCGCTGAAGCATCCGCGCTCCCTGACGATAAGTATCCTCAGAGAACCGAATAACCCCATCCGAATTCAAACTCGAAGTCTGGAACACAAGATAAACCGGAATAGGCTTTTGCAAGTTAACGCGGGTGTCGTTTTCCATGACTTCACCCGGCTTCGCCATCGCCGCCTCAATAGCACTGCGATTCCAGTTCGTCCCTTTCAACAGATACTCCGCCAACTCCACTGGCTGTTCCAAGCGAATACAGCCAGAACTCAATTGTCTTTGTCCATCGGCGAAAAGCTCACGCTGATTCGTATCATGCAGATAAATCGCGTAAGGGTTTGTCATCATGAACTTCAATACTCCCAAAGCATTCCCCAAGTGTGGACGCTGACGAATATAGAACAGGTTGTCTGAATTGGGGTCTAGACTGTTCCAATCAACGGTGGATGGGTCCACGCGTCTAGTGAAAGTGCTGTTCCAAAGTTCATAGTTATGGCTGTCGAAATATTCTGTGATTTGCGATGGACTTAAACCTTTTAAATCCTCCATCTTGTCTTCACGGAAAATTGTCGGTGGCACGACCCAGTACGGGTTGATCACGATGTAAACCACTTTGTCCTTCATCGTTGGTGAAGGACGCGCGGTGCGACCATTGATCGTACGGAAGTTCATACTGGTGCCCGTCTGCTTGTCGATCAAATTGAATTGAGTCATCGCCAAGTTCACATAAATATAGCGGTCTTCAAAGGTTTGCGGGAACCAACGAAGCTTTTCCATATCTAAGCGAATCTGACGAGCTCTTTCTATGCAGCCTGTGTTCAGATATTTATAGGTACTTCCGCTGGCGGTGATAGAACCGTCGGGCACAACTTTGTTCAACCATTGGATGTCATTGATTGCAGTCATCATCTGCGTATCGAAAGTCTGATCCACGCTTGAGATTTTATAGCCTAACAGACGCAGACGTTCTTTCCATGCAGGAATTGCGGGATCACTTCCGCCAAGCTCCACTTTTTTTGCGGGTGTCGGAAGATTCGTCCACATGCCATTGTTGCAATAGTAAGTGATACGACGAAGGGCTTCTTTTAAAGAAATATACGGAGCTGATTGTGGAGAAAAGCTCATCAGTAAAGGTTGCGAGCGTAAACCATGCGTGTACATCAACACGCGAAGCTGCTTATCGCTCACGAAAGATTTCTTCGACATCTTAACGTCGGAACCCATTGTGCTTGGGTCCACAACTCCCCCGTGCATGTCTTCAAGGAGTAAAAGAAAGTTTTCGTTTGCCTGACGCTTCAGGTTCGCATCCCAATAGCCTCCGACCTTCCAGGCTTGCTCCATGGCGGCCGTCCAGTAACGGCTGGGGTTCAACCCCTCATTCCCCACGTTGAGCATCGTGTTTCGCATGTCACCCAGATCGAGTTCATCGATGATGTTCAAGTAGTCTGCGCGTGCGGCCTGCGTAAATTGCGCGTTAGCCTGTGTACTCACCAACAGCAACGTGTGAAGAAAAGCGATTAGAAACAATTTCATAGCCTCCCCCTCAGGTTCCATTCATTAAAGAAAATTCTGTTCCGAATTGGGGAATTTGGGCAGCGCTGAGTGGGCTAGGGACGCATATATTTCGAAAAAAAAATACTCTGCAAAAGAGCAAAAAAAAGAGGAGACCTGAAGTCTCCTCTTTCGCAGTAGAAAATTTGAAGCTCAACAAATTATCTTTGAGCCGCAGGAGTCCACTTAAGACCTTCTTTGCCTGCCCATTTACCACGAGGACGATAGATGCGGTTGTTTGCGTATTGTTCAAACGCATGAGCACACCATCCAGAAATACGAGAAGCCGCAAAGATCGGAGTGAATAGATCTGTGGGGATACCCATAGAGAAGTAAACAGTTGCAGAATAGAAGTCCACGTTCGGCATCAAACCTTTTTCTTTGTACATTGTGTCGTCAATCAAAGTGGACATTTCGTACATGTGGTGAATGCCAGCGGCCTTAGTCAATTTGTCAGACATACCACGCAAGATACGAGCACGTGGATCGCCGTTTTTATAAACGCGGTGACCGATACCCATTACTTTTTCTTTAGCTTGCAAAGCGTCTTTAACAAATTGTTGTGCTTTGTCCATTGTTCCGATTTTTTGAAGCATCAAGATCACTTGTTCGTTGGCACCACCGTGAAGAGGTCCTTTCAACGCACCAATCGCAGATACGATCGCAGAGTGAAGATCTGACAATGAAGAAGCTGTTACACGAGTTGCGAATGCAGAGCAGTTCAATTCGTGGTCAGCGTGAAGGATCAAGCAAGTGTCCATCACTTTTACGTGCTCAGCATTAGGCTCTTTACCGCCACCAAGCATGTACATCATGTTCCAAGCGATAGATTTATCAGCCTTAGGTTGAACCGGTTCTTGGCCTTTGCGAATAGCATCAAATGCACAAAGCAAAGTTCCCATTTTTGCCGTCAAACGAACTGATTTACGAAGGTTCGCTTCAGCAGAGTTGTCGTTAGCGTCAGAATCCCAGTGAGCCATCAATGATACAGCTGTACGCAACCAACCCATTGGATGAACGTTTGTAGGAATTGCTTTAAGAACTTGGATAAATTCTGGGCTCAATGCCATTTCTTTGTGAAGTGTCGCAGAAAAAGTCTCTAGCTCTTTCGCGTTAGGCATTTTGTCATTCCAAAGAAGGTAAGTAACTTCCTCAAAAGTTGAATTTTCCGCAAGATCGTCAATTGTGTAACCACGGAAATTTAAAGAATCACCGACGATAAAAGATACTTTCGTCGTACACGCAACAACGCCTTCCAAACCCTTATCCAAGGCGCCTTCGTAGATATTTACTTCAGCCATTGTAGTTTCCTTTCTGACTTTTCACTTAAACATTGTACTCATAACAACAAATTCAACAACAAGTCACGGACTTACACATCTAAAGTCCCATAAACCCGTTGTTGAAAACGATTTGGTCCCCGACGAAGAACCCACGAAAATCGAGCTGGAATTCAAGAAATGGAACGCTCTAGAGGAGAGCGTTTTTCATAAAACATCAGGCCGTTTTAGTTTTTAGCGAGCTTGATGACCTTGTCTTTTACTTCCGTGACGATCAAGGTTTGATCCCTCACAGGATCCGTCTTACCCGTGTATTTTTCATTCGAGAATAAGATCTCGTTACGCAGTTCGTGAACACCTTGTTTCGGCGCCCGAGAAATAGCCTCAGAAAGTCCGTGCCCACCCCAGTTCACCCCTAACGAGTTCTGAGAATTCTTCAACCCCTCGGTCGCAATCACTAGACGATCCCGAGGATTGAGCTGCACCGTGCGACTTTGAGGCTCCGTGTTAAAGTCTTTCGAGAAGCTAGGCCCCGTTGGTAGAAGCTCTACCAAGCTGTCTTGACCATAGACCTGTAAAAAGCCATCTATCACACCGACGGAACAGTACTGCATTTCATAACTACGGCGGTCGACCACGCCATAAAAGACGCTGGCTTTATCTTCATTCAAAATATGCGGCACGATCTCTTTTGCCAGCAAAGCCACGACCTTATGCGCTTCAAGTCCTCGACGAGCTTCCATCTGCGACGAGATTTTAATAATCACGGAAAGCAAAAGTGACGACAGAGAATAACCACTCGCACTCGAGATCAAAATTCCAAATTTCAATTTGTCTTCATGCTCAAAGATATCAAAGTAATCACCACCGGAACGCGTGCCTGGTAAAAACTTAGTGCTAAATTCAAAACCCTGAACATTGGGAAGTTCTGTCGGAGAAAGAAACTTTTGCAGCGTCTGAGCGAACTTCAGTTCCTGACTGATTTGCGTGATCAGCTTCTCTAATGCCGTGTTGGCCTTGGAAAGTTCCAGGCGATAACGATGAAGCTCAGCATCTTTTACTGCGAGTTCATGTTCGAGTTCAGAAATACGCTCTTTAAAATCAGTCTCGTCTGCCATGAAAAATATTGTAAGGAGGACACTCGTGAGTGTCATCCTTATCGCAAGTCACAGCCCTTAGTCGGGGTTTTAAAATACCAGGCGGGTTAACTGCTGCTCTTCATCCTTCAGACGATTTTGAATGTGCTCTGGCACCTGTCCCTCTTTCAAAGAACCAAGTCCCTGCAGGTGATAGCGAATTTCGCTTAAGCGCTTTTGCACTTTCTCTTTGGCCCAGGACATAGCTGGCAAAGAAAGATATTCACGCTCAGTCCACATAGGTGGAAAATATTTAGCCTCTTGCAGCTCGTCGACTTTGACGCGACTTCCGAAGTGGCCCCAAATCATTTGCGCTAAGAACTGACACACTAAAATCACAAGAACGAGTCCGACAAATTGCAGGCTCTTATCCTGAAAAGAAGCCATGTCCGTTGAAAAATTAAAATAGAAAAGATTGCGTGCTTCGCCTGCCAACCAGAAACCGATCAGAACTCCAAGAATGGAAATAGCCGCAAGGTGCTTTCCGATACGCTGACAATCTTGATTCAAAGACCGCGAGTGCCACCAAAAAAGAATCATGCGCGCTATTCTTTCACCGGCAACAAGCCCCATCACGCCGTTTAGCGACACCGTGCTTGTCATTAGCAGGCTTAATCCCAAAACCAGAGTCCAAAACTCTGTTTTGATAACAAGACTCAAAAGAAGACTTGCGGCAAGAAGAGTCAACACCGGGGGAAAGCGACCATCGGCCAAAAAGAAAGCCAAATCACTTTGGCCTAAAAGATTCTGAATGACCGTGGAATTTTTGATCATGCTTTCGCCGCCGATCAGAAAAATTCCCACGCTAAAAGCAAACTGTAAGAGTGTTTTGGCTTTCGCGCTGGAAGTGAAAATAAAAAGACCCAAAACACAAAGACCTAAAATAAAATACCCACTGAAGCCCAAGAACAAAAGGCTAAGAATCGCGATCCACCAGACGCCCAGTGTGCTCATCGCCATGATCAAAGTCGCTGGAGCCAAGGGTAAGACACGCAGATTGTACAAAGCCATCCCCGTGTAGAGGGAACGCTGTGGTGAAACTTCAAAGATCACCACATCAGCGCAACGGATAAAAGTCTTTACCAAATTTGTTTCCATTCCCATGTTAAGAACTTTTTTATGCAAGGACGAGAAAAGAGTCCCTAAGTGCTTCTGAGATTCCGTCAAACCGTACATCACCAGAAAAAAACTACCCAACCACATAAGTATCATAGCGGACCACCTTTCCTTCGTATGCGTGACGGACCCCTGGCAACAATTCTTCTGCATGCAAAGGGCGTTTCACAACCACTCTTTGCACCGGCCAGGTTAGAGCTTCCTTCAAGACATCCGCCGCATCATCATCATGTCCAACGAGATCACGAAAGACGACCATCTCTTGCTTCGGCAATGCAGACTTCTTTTTATGCGGATACATCGGATCAAAATAAATGCTGTCAATTTCGATCTGACCCTTTTTTTCCTTTAAAAAGTTCAGACTGTCAGAATAAAAAAGTTCGTAAGACTTCAGATACTCTTTTTGAGTTTTCTCAAACGCTTCCTTTAAAAGAGCATAAAGCACTGGCGATCTTTCAACGCCGGTGACTTGAAATCCCAGTTGAGTCAAAAACACGCTGTCGACAGCTAAACCCACTGAAAGGTCTAAAATTTTTCGGCAGCCCTTCGCAACACCCAAAGCCTTGGCAATAAGTTCATTCTTACCACGATGACCTTTGCGTTCGTAATCCAGATGATTTTTATCAAAATCGATTTCTAAAAGGCGACGTTCTTGATCGCGCACATACACGCGATCTGCTTCAACGACGAAATGAAAAAAGAAATCGTCTTTATTCGCTGGGTTTACCGGGCAATTTAAAAAGGATGCCCAGTACTGCGCTTTTTCTAAAGCATTTGCAGAAGCTAAAATACAAGTTCGAGACGGGCTTATGTTCCCAGATACCACAGACATTCAAATACCCACAAGCCTATGGTGATCAGGAAAAGATAAAATCCCGCTTTGAAAACGGCGCGCAGTTCGCTGCCAACAGGACTGGAAATATTTTTGAGCTTATAAATAAAACTGAAAGAGAGAAGAACCAGAACCAGGGATAAATAAAAACCCCAATAGAATCCGGCATACTGAACGTGGAAAAGCAAATTGAAACCCAGGAACAAAATCCACCACACGGCCAAGAGGCGACGACTTTTATCAAAGCCCAACCAATTCACCGTATTCGTGAAACCCGCTTGCGCACTAGGAAAGATGTTCATGAAATTTTTCAGTTGAACTACAAAAAGAACCAGCCATCCCCAAAGGCACCCTAGCCACACGCTTTCCCAGTCAAAACCGGCCCCCATGGCAAGCTGATATCCAACGGTTAACAAGGGACCTAACATCAGAAACAGGGCAAGTTCTCCGCCGATCTGATACTTAAAGGAATTTTGTTTTTTAAACTGAGCCCACAATCCAATGATCAAGCTTAAGAAAATAACTCCCGCGACTTCTGGAAACGCAAAGATGATCGGAAGTGCGCAAAGAATGGCCATACTAAGTAGAACCGTCGAATAATTTTTAACTTGGTCGGCGGTCACCCAACCGTTTTGAATTGAACGGCTGCCACTTCTTTCAAGGACGCGATCTACGCCTTTCATGTGGTCCATGTAGTCATTGCGAAGATTTACCGCAATGAACGCAAGCAATACACCCACTGTGGCGATGGCTGTCGTTAAAGGATCTACGACCGTACGATAAGCGATGTTTTTCGTTAGAACTAAAAACAACGGAGCCAAGATCAGCAAGAAACTGCGCGCCTTGAAAGTCTGTAAAAGCACCGTCAACGATGAGGGTTTCTTGATACTTTCCAAAGGCAGAATACGGAAAGTCACCGTCTCAGACGCTGAATTCACATTCAGTGTTTGGACGGGAAGAGCGCGATGGGTTTTCGAGAATGTTCCAAGAAGGTAAGATTCAAACTCAGGAGAATTCTTAGACAGCGTGATCAATTCACTCACGACGGCTTCCTTCTCCAGTAAAGAATCTCAGTCAAAGGACGAAGTTGATCGATCAAACCTTCCTCACCGGGCTTTAAGAAAGTTTTCAGGCGCTCCAAGTGATGATTGTACATTTGGATCAAGCCTTTGTTCATTTCGTCAAATTCAAGAAGCTTTTGATCAAACTGAGCTTTACCACCGATGCTGGCGTAATACTCTTCAAGATTTTTGCTCTTCACCAGAGTGTCGATCTCTTGACGGGAACGGCCTTTCGAAACGAAAGCTCCAAATGAATTTAAATATCCCGATTTCAAATCGCCAAGAATGGCTTTGCCTTCATCATTACGAATGTCGTAATCAAGAAGATCATCACTGCGTTGGAAAAGCTGACCCAACAAAGTTCCCATCTCTTCAAGTACACGATGCAATTCTTCGTCGTATCTTTCTTGCGCAATGAATGGAGCGCGAATACACCATTTAAATAAGCTGGCCGTCTTTAAGTTATGAATACGATCCAGTTGTTCGAGCGTCACAAAAAAGTCGCCCACAACTGAATCCTGAAGCCACTCCCCTTCCAAAAGGTCCGAGATCACTTCCGCCGTGTATTGCACCAGCTTGATATTGCCGTGACCAGAAAGATTCACCATCACACGCGCCAAAAGGTAGTCACCCGCAAGAACAGCGTATTCGGGAGTGTACTTCAACCATGCCGCCGTTTTGCCACGGCGAAGATGAGAACGATCAATAAGATCATCGTGAAGCAAAGAGGCGTTGTGGATGAACTCGATAGTTTGACCTAAAAGAAGTTCGGCTTTGGGATCTAAAGAAAGATTGGAACTCATCATGCGAATGAGTTTTGCGCGGAAGCCTTTTCCACCTGCGAAGAGATCATCATAAAGCTTATTCAGCTTCGGCAAATAAGCCGGAAAATCCTTTGGATCATAGACTTTAAGATCAATGACACTTCGCTGCAATTTTAACTCCTGAAGGTGGGTCGTAAGCCGATAACTTGTCGATTTATCTGCTTGCTGTCAAGGGCTCTCCGGCCTTAAAGTTCGAGACATTATGAATAAAATCTTTCACACCAAAAAGACCCTAACCTTCAGGGAATCCGACCCTGCGGGAATCATGTTTTTCGGGAATATTTTCGGATTCGCCCACGACGCATTTGAGGAGTTTATTCAAGCCGCTGGTTATACCTATCAGGGCTGGTTTGGCCAACGTGATTTGATCATCCCGATCCGCCACACCGAATCTGACTTTTTGTCTCCTTTCTTTCCTGGTCAAACCTACGACATCGCGGTGACAGTGGCGAGTTTTGGTGAAACTTCGTTTAAAATGAAGTATGTGTTTACTCAGTCCGGTAAAACAAATGCGGTGGTTCACATGGTTCATTCCGTGGTGGATGGAAAAACAAAGCAAAAAGCAGCTTTGCCTGCCGAAATGAAATCGCGTTTGCAACCTTACCTGGAAACGTCGAAAGGCTAGGATGGAAGAGTTCAAATTTACAGGTGATGAATGGTGGCGCAAGGGAGTTCGTTTTGAATGCACCGGCTCTGGCAAATGCTGCACGTCTCATGGTGAATATGGCTACGTCTTTTTGAGTCTTGAAGACCGCAAGCGCTTTGCAAAGCACTTCAACATGCGCGTGGGAGAGTTCACGAAAAAATACTGTGCTCGCAGCGGCGGAATCTGGCATTTGAAAGAAGATCCTAAAAACCCGGATTGCATGTTTCTAAAAGGAAAAAGCTGTGGCGCTTATGAAGCGCGCCCCACTCAATGTCGCACATGGCCCTTCTGGCCCGAAGTGATGAACGCGAAGTCGTGGGCGAAAGATGTCAAAGCCTTCTGCCCTGGTGTCGGTCGCGGTGAAGTGATTCCCGCTGAAAAAATTGAAGCCCAGTTGCGTGAACAAATTCAAAGTGAGAAGGGTTGGGGCAAATAACTGAGCCCTTTCTTTTTTTCGTCTCAGCCTGAGTCATCAGACTTACAAGAAATTTAGTTCTTCTAAGAATCTCATTCTGAATCTTAAGGACCCCTCGTCCTTTGTCGAAGAGATATCCATGAAGAACGTAAGCTCTAAATATCTCTCTGTTTTACTCCTTTCTGCGGCCTTGTTAACAAGTTGCAAAAGTCCTGAATTGGAAGTGGCTTCGTTAGGCAAAAAGTTGCCCGCGCCTTCCCTGAAGGGATCCAGTCCCTTTGATCAGGATTTTGATTTGCAAAACTATGTGCGCATTCAAGGAAGCTGCGATGCCCGCGTAGGAAATATTCTTTTAAGCTTCGATAAAACGACCTGGCATCAACCGCCTTCAATTCCCGATACAACAGGGACAAGTCTTACGGGCGTCACAAACGATCGCGATTGTTCTGATGGGTCTTTTGATCTTTATCTAACGAAAAATGATTTAGAAAATATCTGGGGTATCGTGGGTGGAAGCAATGGCACTGACGTTGATTACATCTACATCAAAGGTGAAACACTGATTGGTGATACAGCGATTCTAATTCTGCAAGACCCTGAAGATCATGGCGGCGGCAATGGTTCAAGCCCGGCAACAACGGTCAACATTGAAAAAACATGGCCTGCCGGGTTTGCGGGTTCGGGTCAATGCGATTCTATGCGTGTTTATCTAACAAACGCCCAAGGCTATCGTGCTACGCACACTTCGGCGATCAGCTTTTCAGTGCAAAATACTTTTCAAGGCGTGACTACGCCAATTTCCGCTTACAATACCTTCCAAGACTGCGACAATGATTCCTCAGGTACTGCCGGACAAACAACGTTTTCCATTCCCGCTGGCCAAGATGGCATCGATATTATCTACAAATTTCCGACGAATGCTAAATCGGGAACGATGACATTCAAGATTGCTTCACCTTCCGCTTTAACTGCAAATCCAACCGATTATCTAGTAACGATGCGCGACTCTTCGTCAACTGCAACTCGCTGGCTTTCGCTGGAAGACCATCGCTATCAAATATATAAAGATGTTTGCTATCCAATGAAGATGCGCACGAACCTCTATAATCGGACAATGGCGTACGACAATATCAACGGCATTATTAGCCTAACAACCTCAGACTCAAGGATGAAGTTTTACTCGGATACATCTTGCTCTACGGAATCCTCAATCGTAAATTTGCCTGATTATGGAAGCGAGTTTACGATTTACGTGAAATACGCCTCTGGAACAGATTCAGACTCTTACAAATCATTCAATATTTCGGCTACCACCGCGTCAGGAAGTGCCTACAATTACGACTTTGCCCCGTACAATATGAAAGTGGATCTTTCTAATAAAAATACGACCACGAAGGTGGGAATCTGGGGACCTCGTGATGTCACACGACACTCGTGTCAACATTTCGACATTGTTGTTATGAACGATAATGGCACTCGCATGCCAGCCTCAAGCAATGCCACTATCAATTTATCTACAGTGGAAAGCTCAGTAGGAACTTTTTACGCCAGCGATATATGCAGTGCTGGGTCTGAAATAACTCAAACTAATGTTGCAACTGGCTCAGATGCGACGCGAGTTTATTTCAAAGCAACCATTAATGATGGCACTTACCATTTTAAACTCGGCGGATTAACCCAAATGAATAATACAGAACTAAGAGTGAAAACTGTGGCGACACGAATTACCTACGAAGCGCCATCTAATTTTTGGGATCTGAGTCTTGCGCCAAGCTGTGTGCCGGTGATCATGACTCGTAAAGATGCGTATTACAATCCAGCGTACGTGCCAAGCAGCCTGAGTATCGCACTTACTGTGAATTTTTCGGACGGTGTGAACAATAGAGTTTTCAGTGATGCCAGCTGCTCGGCACCACTTTCAAGTACAGTCACAATCCCTGCCGGAAGTGCTACAACAACCTTCTATATTTCGAAATTGGGAATTCCAAACGGAACGAATGTGTCAATAAGCTCTTTCGTGCCAGGACTCTACTCTGAGACTCTGAGCGGAACACTTTTTATTCCTTAATTTTCTTTCGCAGAATCTGCATCAACTCATCACGGTCTGCCTCGGGGTGGACCGTGAACGTTTCGGTGTCCCCATCAACACTGGCGTAAGTCAAAGCTTGCAGTTCGTCGATACAGACATCCAAACAACTTGAAGTCACAATGCGAATTTTTGAAAGATCACCACTTTCTTTGAAGGATTTTTTCAGAAATGTTTTTAGATTTTCACCCGCATTGCCTTCTTCATGCAGACTTTTAGAGCTGATAGATTTATGGCACTTCGTACAAACAAGCACGATGCCCTTCGACCATGGATTTTCTTCTTTTTTAATCATAACAAGCTCCTTAATTGCGCCCACAAAATCTTGCCCAGATCACTGCGTGGGATGTTCTTCACGTAATGGACCCTGCGCGGTTTTTCAAACGGAAGCACCTTATCAGAATAGGCTTTCACTATGTTATCAGTTTCTGCTTCTGAAAGTAGACTGACAATGTGAATTTCACTTCCTAACCTTTCAGATGGCATATCTAACAACGTCACTTTCAAAGGAAAGCTTGGATTCAAAGCCAGAGCGCAGTTTTCTAAGACAGATCTTAGGTGCGCGACGTTTGTCCCCTCGCCACCGATTTTAATATAGTCCTTGCTACGCCCCTGCACATGCAGAACCCCGTCAAGAACCTGACCGCGATCTTCCGTCGTAAACCAGCCTTCCACCTTCGGATCCCATGAGCGCGTTCCACCTTGAGTATTTTGGGCATAACATGTGAATAACGAATCCGCTTGAACTTCTAGGTAACCATTTTCATTTGTTCGTGCGGTGGCATGCGAGAGCAACCCCATGTCAGGAAACTCATCACTCTTTAAAGAATCCAGGTTCGCAGTTGCAATTTGCGAAGCTGTTTCCGTCATTCCGTAGCTGGGTAACACAGGCCACCCCAACGATCGTGCTTTTTTGAATAACTCGACTTCGAAAGCGCCCCCACCCACCACAATAGCCCTTAATGTCGAGGGAGCTTGATAAGAATGAGCGACCAAGTCGTACACTTGGGTCGGCACTAAAGCGGACAACGTGCACTTTTCGCTTTTAAGAATGCTGTAATAGTGATGAGCGTCCCAGCGCCCGTCCTTCAATGCCGAAATCACTTTCGCACCGGCAAGCTCTGCCCGCACTTCGATTCCCAAACCGCCAACATGAAAATGCGGCAGAACTTGCGCCCACACATCCTGAGACGTGCTTTGCAAATGCAGATTCACGGCTGAAGCCGAACTCATCAACGCTTTTTTGGATAAAGCCACAAGTTTTGTGCGCGCCGCTGAATCCGCCGTCGAACCAGAAGTTGCAATCCAGACATGGCCTTTTAATTTTCTTTCATTTTGTATCGAGAGTGCTAACGAATGAAGGGCCTCAAAGTCTTCTTGAGGAAGACGTGGATTCAGTAAGATCTCGTTATTATCTGAATGAAGATCTAACTTCTTTTGAGCTGATGCCAAGGCAACCCCTCAAGCAATTTATCAAACCCTACACCCCGGCCTTTCACTTTGAGTAAGTAAGGTCCCTGCGTGTTGAGCTCTGCCGAAAACATGTCCATTTTGAATTGTCGATGAGTCAGGCAACCCGCTTCCAGAATCATTTCGCCGTGTTGTTTCTTTAATTCCATGGCGATCGCTGCCGCATGAGCAATGCCAACGGCATGATCCATGTAGCTTGTCACCGTGGCTTTCAGATTCCATTGTTTACATTGAGCAAGGGCCTTATCGACGTCGATTTTTGCGGGCTTAATCACAAGCACATCGAAAGGGGCTTTTTGCAACTTTTCCCAAGGCACTTTGTCGTATTGGTTATCGACGGCAATCTTTACGAGCTTCTTTGCTTCGGACCATGCAGCGATATCGAAAGGAAACGGATCTTCCACGTATTCAATGGAAGGCTTCACCGTTGCGGGCAAGCTTCCCATAAAACGTTCAAAGATCTGCCACGTCGCCACGGCATTAAAATCCAAACGGATCTTCATTCCTGCGGCCGCAACATGCGTAAGAACCCCCGCCTCTTCTTGAAGATTGCGACCCACTTTGATTTTCAAAGTGGTGAAGCCTTCTTTTTTTAACTCATCAAGAAAACCGGGTTTTAAAGCCGTGAAATCCGAAAGCAGAAAGTTGTTTTTTAGTTTCTCACCACCATCAAAAAGACTTTTACCCTCTTTGCGTGCCTGGGCATCACGACGGGCCAACCAAAAACATTGCTCGACTTGCGCCGACATTTTACCGCGACGAAGATTCGAAAGCTGTTCTTCTAAAGTTAAATCACCTAGTTCTGGCCAAGGATGAAGATCCGCATAGCCTTTCAGACCATCAGCCCATTCAATTTTTAGCAGCACGCCTTCGCGAGCAGCCGCCCCCGCCACCGCATTGAGCGATTGCAAAGGTTGCAAAGAATAAGGGCTGTAAGAAATTTGAATCAAAACGCGAATCCTATCGCCAATAAAAGACCAAACACCAAGTGAAGACCGGCTGCCTGACCTAAAAATTTATTGTAAGCGGGGCTGGGCTCTGTATTGAAAACATTTTTTGTGATCTTAAATGCCAGCGGCATTGCAAACATCGAAACGATCGCCGGAATCTTGTAACCTTCAAACCACCAATAAAGATTCAATACAAAAGGCAAAAAACACAATGTCGCGATTTCATAGCGTGAAAACTTCACTCCGAAACGGACGGCCAGAGTTTTTTTATTCACTAAAGCGTCACCGCTGTGGTCGCGAAGATTATTGATCGCAATAAGAACGGTGGCGTGAAATCCGATCTGCAATCCCAAAACGAAAGCCTCTTGCATCCACTCACCGGTATTCAGAAATACGATTCCCATGACGGCCAGCAAACCAAAGAATAGAATTACAAACAGATCGCCCAATCCCAAATAAGCTAAAGGAAAAGGGCCCGCCGTATAAGAGTAACCCATCAATACCGAAGCGATTCCGATAGCAACGATGACCCAGCCGCCTTTCATCACGAGCGGAATACCGCAAAGAACGGCTAAAAGAAAACAGACAGATCCCAAGGCCATCACCTGACCCGCCGTCAAAATCCCCGCCTGAGTGATGCGCTGAGGGCCGATGCGTTTTTCCGTGTCTGCGCCCTTTTTAAAATCAACGGCATCATTAACCAAATTCGTTCCGATCTGAATTAAGAATGAGGCCGCTAAAGCGTAAAATAAAACCCAACCATCCCAAGAAAGACCAATGGCACGCACCAAGGCGGTTCCCGCTAAACAAGGCACCAAAGCTGCCGTGAGAGTTTTCGGACGGAACGCCAGAAGGATACTTTTGATTTGAATCGCAGAAGAAGTCATATTTTGCATCGCACCATTTCGAGTTAACTTTAAACCATTTCTATCAGAACTTTTTCTGATGACCAATGCAATTTCTAAGTGCAAAAAGAAACCGTCGGAGGTCTTTTCATGAATCTATTCGTTGTCCTTTCTTTTTTCGCGGGAGCGCTTATCGCGGGCCTCGTGGTTTATTTCAAAATGAAAGCCCAAGCGACATCTGAAAAAGCTCAGTTGCAGGCGGATGTTCAAGCATTGCAGATGAAAAATGATCTTCTTTCACAAAGCCTCGCTGAACAAAAGGTCTTGATGACCGATGCTCGCAAACAGCAAGAAGCGCTGGCGGAAAAAATGAACACTCAGTTTGAAGTGATGGCGCAAAAAATCTTTGAAGAAAAGTCTGCCAAGTTTACCGATCAGAACCACAAAAATATCGCTTCTGTTTTGGAACCTCTTAAAGAGCGCATCAAAGATTTCGAAAAGAAAGTGGAAGAGACTTATTCCACAGAACGCTCTGAGCGCGGCATGCTGCGCGGGGAACTTTCGAAGCTCATGGAACTAAATAAAGTCATGTCCGCAGAAACGCAGAATCTGACAAAAGCCCTTAAGGGTGAAGTAAAAACGCAAGGTAATTGGGGCGAGCTGATCTTAGAAAATATTCTGGAACGCTCGGGCCTTCGTAAAGGTGAAGAGTACATCATTCAGGGAACAGACTTGGATTTGCGTGGCGAAGACGGACAAATTCTTCGTCCTGACGTTATCGTCAGTCTGCCCGACGAAAAACATTTAATCGTCGACTCAAAGATGACATTGATCGCTTACGAACAATACTCTTCGGCAGAAACCCCTGAAGATCTTGAGCGTGCGGGAAAGCTTCACGTTGAATCTTTGAAAAAACACATCGACGGTTTATCAGAGAAAAAATATCACGCAGCCGATAAGTTGATTTCACCGGACTTCGTGATTTTGTTCATGCCTTTAGAGCCGGCTTTTGCTTTGGCGTTTAAATTGAAGCCAGAGCTCTTCCAGTACGCGTGGGAAAGAAACGTGGCGATCGTGAGTCCAACGACTTTGCTAGCAACACTAAGAACGGTGGCGGCTTTGTGGAAGCAAGATCGTCAGGAAAAAAATGCGCTTGAAATCGCGAAGCGTGGTGGCCTTCTTTATGAAAAATTCGCAGGCCTTTTAAAAGACCTTCAAAACCTAGGCGAAAAACTTTCCGCGGCTCAAAAAGCACATGAAGATGTGATTAAGAAAGTTTCTGAAGGTCGCGGGAACTTGATTGACCAAGTGGAAGATCTAAAGCGCTTGGGCGCTAAAACGGAAAAATCATTACCTCAGTTAGAGAATGCTTAAGCGGCCTCAAAACCGCTTCATCCGTGATGAATCCCGGTTATGGCAAGCTTAAGAACTTAACTGCACGAACTGATTAGTAAAAACAGAATCAGGATTAACAACTTAAGTAATTCTATAAACTTCCGAAAAGTACCTTGTTGAGGGGTATTTTTCATAGAGAGCCTCCTTTGGTGAGGGGACTCTCGTCCATAAGAAAGGCGGTCTTGAGGCCGCTTTTTTTATTTGCAATTCTGACTTCAACACAAGAATCAATCGAACGGATAAAAGATCAGTGGAAGTCTGTTGCTCGGACAAATAAAAAAGGCTTGGGTGACCAAGCCTTTTTTCATTCTTAATTTTGATTCGGAATTATAATCCCGCTTCTTTCACAATGTTCAATTTCGTCGCTACGTCGATACCAGAAGATTGGTTCTTGATAGCCACTGCAGGGTTTTGAACCACGCGCTGTTGAAGTTTCGTGAAGATAGGCTCACGGATCGCCAAGTTGTTGTCTTGAAGGACACATTGACGAGCTGTGCGTGCTTCTACGTTCACAACAACAGGAGCTTTTAGGTTCGCCGTCATTTGCGTAGGATCATCTGGAATAGTCACGATAGAGAAGTAGCGAGCTTTTTCTTGTGCCGCCAATTTCAAAGCTTCCATATCACTTTTCGTCAATGTGGCTTTGTATTGAGGAGCAAACAACTCAGGCTCTAGAACTGGAAAAGCGATTTGAGGCGCTTCACAGCTTTGCAACCAGGCGAAGATTTCATCATTTGGATCATCAAGAAGAGCGAACTTACGTAGATCCCCGAAACCCAATAGGCCTTCTGGAAACGTCAGAACATCTTCCTGTTTCAGCTCAACTTGGCCGAAGCGCGATGTCGAAATGATCATTCATCCTCCCGGAAAACGTATTCATCCATAATTTTAGACACACCAAGACGGCATGATGGTGAATACACCTATAAATCTGGACCTAAATCTAGGGAGACTCAATTAAAATTTAGAGCATTTGACGACCCGCTTCTTCAGCGCACTGGGAGCGGGTCTTAAGATGACTAAGGCTTAAGGAGTTTAGCGACACTGCGTGTCTTATCAGCGGGCACACTTGCAGACTGCTGGTTTTGTTCCTGAATAGCTACGTAGACTTCTTCACGGTGAATTTTGGTGTCTTTGGGCGCTTCAATGCCTAAACGAACCTGTTTACCTTTGATTTGAACTACTCTGATTTTGATGTGGTCATCGATAGCGATGCTTTCACCCAACTTCCGTGTGAGAACCAGCATGACAACTCCTTTTGCTGCAGTCGTTATCGGTAGTTTTAAGCGGAACTGTAGGTATTATTTTTATCTTAGAAAGTCAAGAAGGCTTGGTTGAATAAGCTTTCCCGACGTTTCGAGAGTCGCTTTTAGGGTGCTGTCGGTCTTATTGATATCTGAAATAACCTGGAAAGCGTCAGCATCTTCCAATTGGGATGCTGCCACCTTATTGTCCACCACCGCTTTTTGCAGGGAGTCCATGGTATTGTTCACAGCCATGATTCTGGACCCAACCTCAGAACGGGTTAGAACGACCTGAGAGATCGCCTGATCCAGGGTGTCCAAGGCGGCTTGAACGCCTTGCTTGTCATTGGTACGCAAAGAAATCTCAAGGTCCTTAATGGTTGAGAAGATGTTGGTTCCCCCACCACCTGTCACCGGATCTTGCTTGTCAGAACGACTTGAACGGCGGTCTGATGCAGGTCCACGTGTCTCTACGAAGTTGCTTTCGACTTCGCGGTTAGCCTCTTCGCGTTGTTGTTCTTCTTTTTGGAATTGTTTTAACTGTTCAACCGTTGTCGGTGCTTCGTAACGAGCCCGAACAATCCCGTCGCCACCCAAACCTCGGCCTAAGAAGACTTTGCTGCCCGGAATATTCATGGCAACGAAAGAATCCTTATGAGTTTGGATCTTCATGTCTCCATCATCACCGAAGTATTCTCCGGCCTGATTGAAGGGAGTGGTTTGAGTTTTATAGCCACCGAAAACGTAACGCTCTCCGAGTTTACGGTTTCCGATTTGAATCGCCTGATTATAGATCTGCTCGATCTCAGACGCCGTGACCAGACGTGTTTCTTCGTTTCCGCTGGCATCATTCGATTGGCTGACAGCCAACTCTTTCGCACGCACTAGGATTTCTGAAAGTTCGCCCAAAGATTGGTCCGAGAACTCCAGGAAAGAACGGGCGTTATTGATATTCTTGATAAACTGAGTGTTCCCACGCTCTTCTGTACGAGAAGCCAGCACACGCGCTGACGCTAAAGGATCATCTGACGGTTTATTAATACGCTTTTGAGTTGCAGCTTGATTCTGCAAGTCCGCCATATCTGAACGATTCTTCGTCAGATTCTGGTTCACTTGATTGAATGACATTTTATCTGCAATTCTCATTTAAACTTTCTATCCTTATGCTGCTTCAGCCTTCGCGCCATCAGGCGCTACGGCTCTGCGGCCTTACGGCCTATAACCGTTTTAAATTCAATACTGTATCAAACATTTCGTCTGCTGTTTTGATCAAACGAGCAGAAGCATCGTAAGTTTTTTGGAACTCGATCATTTTTGTGGTCTCTTCATCCAAAGAAACGCCGCTGATGCTCTCACGAATATTTGTGAGCTGATTCATCACGTTTTTCTGAGACTCTTGAGATTTCACCGCACGTTGGGCGACCGCACCGATCTGACCGACTTGCGTGTTGTAGTAATCATCTAAAGTCGAAGTTCCACCATCCATCACTTGACGGTGCTGCAAGGAAGAGATCACGTTCGCAACAGTATTATCACCCGTTGCACCAGACTGGGCTCCGGCCGCGATTCTGCCGACATCGTTAAAGATTGTTTTATTTAATCCGATAACCGATGCAGCTCCCTTTGTCTGTTCCGGCATTTCGAAAAATAAAACACCAGGACGACCACTTTTATCAAATCCCTCAATATGGGCTTTATTGACTTCTTTCGCCAATGTGTAAGCCATGTTGTCGACGTGATTCAAAAGGTCCTCAATCACACGGTCACGAACTTCCAAAGCACCACCAATACGGCCACCCGTGATTTGATCTGTGATGTTTGCGGGAGTTCCCGTACCCACGAAGAATACTTCGACGCGGTCACGGCTGCCGGTTTGTTCTGCTTTCAGTTCTGAAGAGCCTATACCTGAAACCAGGATACCTGTACGACCGGCAGTGACTGTCACCATGCCGTCTCTTCCTTCCGCCCAAGAAATGTCGATCTTTTCGCCTAGTTTTTTTAGAACTAAGTCACGACGATCGCGCTCATCATTGGCCGGAGTTTTTTGAACTTCGATCATTTGGATTTTTTCATTCAGCTGCGCAATTTCTTTCGTCAACTGATTGATCTCGTTCACAGTCGTCTTCACCTGACCATCTAGATCTTCCTGCACGGCTTTTAATTGCCCCACCACGCGACCGAAATCTTTCGACATCGCAACAGCAGATTCACGCACCAAAGTTCTTGATGCCAAGCTTTCGGGATTGTTAGAAAGTTCACGGAACGAGTTGAAGAAATCAGTCATGTACTGATTCAGGCCTTTATTGTTCTGCTCATTGTAGATTTGCTCTACACGGCCCAGAGCATCGGCACGCGAATCATGGAAGCCCATGTTCATGCCTTCTTTTTGAATTTGTTTTTCTAACCAAGGATTGTTAACGCGAGTCACGACACCGGCACGGGCACCCATACCGATTTGAAGATTTCCCTCACCGATAGGCTGATTCGACAATAGCTCAACACGCTGGCGTGAAAAGCCCTCGGTTGATTTATTGGCGATGTTATGACCGACCGTTTGCAATGCTGTCTGAGAATTCATCAGAGAGCGCTTACCCGTATCCATCATAGCCGAGATTTTAGACATCCTATCCTCATCTTCGGTGGGTCGTTGTTACCGTTTCAGCCTTCGGGCTCCGCCCTAGGGCACTGCGCGCTTCCGCGCTTACGCTTCTTTACTAACGAAGTTGCCAGACACCTGAGGGCCTTGTTTGTATTGGCCTTTGCCTCCGTAAGTTTTTTTACCGGAGAGAGTATCTTTGATTTCGCCAAGAGCACCATTCAACGTGTGCAAAGCAGACTTAGCGTATTCTTCATTGTCTTTGTTAATGTCAGTGATTCTTTTGATCAACATGTCCAAAGCGGAATGTTGAGTGCGAAGACGATCGGCTGCGGGAGTGCCTGCTAACTTTTGTGCAAGCTCCAGCAAACGAGGATTTTCCACGTCGGCTCCGACCATTGTTGCTAGATCCATCGCATAGCGAGAACGCAAAGCATCCTGCGCGCGAAGTTTGAAAAGCAATTCTTCTTTAAGTTTATTGCTTTCTTCCAAAGCATCGCGATCCGCTTGAAGAAGAAGGTCTTTTTCTTTGCGTACGATATCGAGAAGAGAACGATAGATCTTTGTGAGTTCCTCGAGATTGGCTTCTAACTTTTGAAACGCTCTTTCTACTGTTGCGTCCATCATTTCATCATCCTTGATGCCGCCTGGGCGGTGAGGTTGTTAATAAACCCCTGCATGGGTGCTAGCTCTACCGGCTTCCGGCAATTTAGAAATCTAAATGTTCGTCGACCATTTTGTCGGCGATAGCTTTTGCATCGACGTTGTATTTTCCGTCGTCGATCAATTTTCTGAACTTAGCAACTTTGGCTTCGTCAACGTCAGGAGCCGACATCGCAAGTTCTTTGATTCTTTTTGCTTCTTGCGCACGTGGAGAAAGTTCAACGCGAGAAGATTCACCGAGAGTCGACGCAGTCAATGCATCTGCTTTTGCTGTCGGCGCACCAGCGGAATTATTTTTAATTGCATCCGCTTTGTTAGAGCGAGAAGAATCTGTCAGATTCAAATTCTGTCCAACTTTGTTGTGCGTGATCTTCATTGAAGGCCTCCTGCTTTCGAGTGTTAGAATACACTCTTTGTTCTTTTCATAGTATCACAATGGGACAGTTACACCAAATCATTCTGAGACAGTTTCTGGTCCAGGTTCTGCACCCTTCTCGACTGTCCAATAGAGTGACTTCGCCTCAGGACTTAAAAACCCAAGGGTGTCGCCAGCTTGCAGTTTTTCCCCTGTCGAAACTTTAGACACTCCACCCTTAAAAACCATCTGACTTTTAAGACCATTGTCGTGCTCAATTTCAATCATTGTCTGATCATCTGCCAAAGTCTTCTTCCCCAGCAAAACCCCGTCCCATGGGGCTTTGACAGCTTCAGGCGCCTTGTCTGCACCTTGAGGACCTTGCGTATTATCAATTCGATAAGACACGGATTGTTTTTTACCAGGATGTTGAAACGGACGAGCCGCGAAAGATTTCGTGTCAAGAGGGAGAGGACCCTGAGGCTTAGATACCTGAGTCTTAATTCCCATCATCACACCAAATTTCTCAACCAACTGCGTGTAAATCATATCAGAGAGCCCGACACCACCACGCTCTCCCCACTTCTCAACATAGTGATCATCCAACTGCTCACGAAAAATTTTTTCCGCATGACTAGTCTGAATAAATCCACCTTCTTGAATAGTGGAACGCATCGCCTTCGTCATCTCACGAAGAAAATGCTTCTCATACATATCCGAAACTTCCCGAAGCTTCTGCTCAGGAGATTTAGGCACAGGCCGAGAAAGAAACTTAGACCCAAAAGCCTTAAAATTTCCAGCCCCACCAGCAGCACCACTAGAATCACTCATAAGCAACTCCCAGTGCGAAGTTTGAAAACTGAAACTTAGAAATTAAAAAAAACGAAAACGCCGTCGCAGACGGCCAGAACCCAAAAACAAAACCTCCGCCCCCTCTAACTCCCCAACCGCTTCCAACAAGCGAACGCGTCGTTGGAATCTGTGAGTAGT
>NZ_LUKD01000001.1:1868913-1955785 GCF_001592745.1 Bdellovibrio bacteriovorus | reverse complement strand
ACTACTCACAGATTCCAACGCAACGATGTCATTTGAAGAAAGAGAAAAAAGGGGAGTGAGAGTCGGAGAATCATATGCATCCTGCAATTGATTCTTAGAGTGTAGCTTCGGCTCGTGTTCACCAATCCTTGGTGCCTGCTGACCTATTGCTCCTGTTTCCTGCGAGAAACTTTTGACTCTTGACCTTCCATGGTTCGCGATCTCTTCCTCACCCTCCCCGCGTTTCAAACACGTCCATGTGTCTGAAACTATAAAATTAATTCTATTGCATAGTGTGTCATTTCGAAACACAAATTTCATAATACTTCGAGTTCCCCGTGCAAAGCTCCAGCTGACTTGATGGACTGAAGTATAGTTATCAGGTCCTTCGGCGAGACACCTAATTTGTTTAGTGCTTGCACGAGCTCCCCAACACTGACACCACTTTCTAAAACTGCCACTTTCTCATCTTTCGCATTCTTTCCCTCTCCGACTTTCACAGAGAGAGAACCGTGAGAAATTGCGACTTTAGAAATCTTCACTTTATCACCGATCACAATCGTGCCGGTTTTTTCATTCACAACAACACGTGCTTTCATGTCGGGATTGATCTCGATAGATTCAATCGTCGCCAACAATTCCACACCGCGATTTTCATAGGCAAATGGAGTGATGATATCAATCGTTCCGGAATCTTTCGCCGAAGCGTAGTGCCCACCCAACTCTTTATTGATCGTCAAAACAGAACGAGCGGCTGTTGTAAAATCCGGATTGATCAAAGTCAGGCGATACATTTTACGAGAAGCAAAATCCGCTGTCATGTCTCGTTCAATCGTCGCGCCATTCGGAATTCTTCCTGAAGTAAGGTGCTGATCTTTTCCATCACCACCGATGATGATGCTTCCTTGGGCCACGGCATAAACTTGTTCATTCGCCGCACGCAATGGAGCTTGCAACAAAGTACCACCTTGCAATGAAGACGCATCCCCAATCGCACTGACTGTCACATCAATCGGATTTCCCGCTTTACCGAATGCCGGCATTGTTCCGGTGATGATCACCGCCGCGACGTTCTTACTTGCGAACTCAGGTGAATCTAATTTCATTCCTAATTTATCAAGCATGCGCACCATGCTCTTACTCATGAATTCATTTTTACCGTCACCCGTTCCCTTAAGACCGACGACGATACCGTAACCCAAAAGTTGATTTTCACGCACACCACGAATGCTGGCGATGTCTTTTAAGCGCGCGGCGTTTGCCGCCTCAAAAGCCACCATCACAAAAAAGGCCGTTAATACGATAACGCTAAATAGTTTATTCATTGCGTGCGTTCCTTCTGATGCTGACGACATCATATTGCGGATCAAGAAGTTTATCAGAGACGATACCTTGATCATTGAAGTCTTCCGGACGGATCAAACCAGTCACGATGACCTTGTATTCACGTTTTCCGATCATAAAAGGCTGTTGCCCTTTGATGCGGTAATTTCCATCAGCCAATTTTTCGACAATACGAGTGGGAATGTTTTGCACATCCGCCAAGGCGTCCTTGTCGTCTTCTTTTTCTGCGGGTTTAGCCGCTTCGGGCTTTTTGGCCTCAGCTGAAGCCGGGGTACGAGAAGCATCCGTGCCATTTGCCGCCAAAGAGTTGTTCAGACTTTGTTGTTGCTGCTCTTCAAGCTGCTTCAAAAGTTTTTTGATCACTGAAACTTTTGTTTCCACTTGTTTCAAAGCAGGTCCGTCCAACTTCACATTTAAAAGATCACCTTCTCGACGCATTTTGTTTTGCGCAAACAGATAAGCACCTTGACCTTCCATCACCCAAGTCGAACCGGCACTGGCGCCCAAGTCCGATTCTTCCTCCATGCGATTTCGAGTCATGCGTTTGTATTGACGATCTGTCGGTACGCCCAAATTCTGAGTGTCAGAATAGCGAGGAGCGGTATGGATTTTTTCTAAAGGAGGATTTTCTTTAGGGCCATCCAATGAAGCCAAAAGATCATTCATCGTCGCACAACCTGTGAACAACGTAAGAGCCATCAACGAAGAAATAGTTACGAAGAAAGATTTAAGTCTCATTGCAACTTCACCACACCTTTTTCAATCACAACGCCTGAGAGAACTTTTTGATTATCCAAGTTTTTAACTTTAATGAGATCCCCAACAAAGCCGTTGTCTTCAGCCTGCATGTTGACGGAGATTTCAAATCCCTCATCACCTAGCAAGGCCTTTACAATCTGTCCCTTCTTAGCTGCCGGTTCACGTTTGAGATCGGTCGACCAGATAGCCGTACCGACGGGAAGAGATCTAGCTGCCAATTGTCCTTGGATATCAGCCAGGCGAAGTGCATTGTCTTTAGCAAACGTCACATCGGTCATAACCATGCGCACGTCTTCCTGTTGCACTCTCTCTCCTTGTAAGATCAAACGAGACGCAACCGGGGTTAATTGCGACACACGAATTGTTCCAGAAATCCATTTTAATTGGCGTTGATCGCCGTCGCGCAGTGGCAAAAGGAAGCCCCCTTTGCCTGTAAGCTGCGTAAAATCGAGATCCCATTGTTTTTGTGCGGGGGCGGGGGTGCTTTGAATACTGACTTTGTATTCGCATTCATTGCAGCGAACCTGAAGATGATTCAGAACTTTTCTTTGAATTTCTTCACGAGAAATGGGAGTGGAAGCAAACGCCACCGCCACTTGCGAAGGAATTTTATAAGCAGGATTTAAAGCACGAAGACCGGATTGACTTTTCATTGCTTCACGCACTTTCGTCAAAATTTCAGAAGACGGAAGTTTTTGTGACAACAATAACTCACGCGCGTCTTCGCGGATGACGACACTCTCCATAAAAGAAAGAAGCTCTGGCGTTCCATCCTTCACGGTTGCGATATCACTTAAACGCAAAAGCTCTCGCTGAGAAATCTCAACGCTGGCTGGAATAGTGATTTCAGGTCTTGCGAAAGACTGAACACTGAAAAGTAAAAGTGCCAAAGACAAAAACTTATTCATCAATTATCTCATGCTATTCACGGATTGAAGCATTTGATCAGAAGCTTGGATCACTTTTGAATTCGTCTCAAAAGCTCTTTGTGCTGTGATCATATTCACCATTTCTTCAGCGATATTGACGTTACTTGTTTCAAGCTGTCCTTGCGCCAAATAACCTGTTCCATTCATACCTGGGCGAGCCACCACCGGCTGACCGCTAGATGGACTTGGCATAAAAACGTTCTTACCTACAGCTTTAAGACCTGCAGGATTTACGAAGTTCACAAGATCAATTTGACCAATAGTTTGTGGAGCTGAGTTCAAACCTTGAATCACACGCACTTCACCGTTAGGGGCAATTTCAAGACCCGCGACATCAGGCGGAACTGTGATTTCAGGTTGAAGAAGATTCCCGTTTTTATCGACGACACGACCGTTAGGATCTTTTTGGAAAGCGCCGTCACGCGTGTAACCGATTTGACCATCTGGAGTTAGGATTTGAAAAAAACCAGAGCCTTCAATTTGAAGATCCAAAGGATTCTTTGTCACGGCCGCGCTGCCGTTTTCGAAATTCTTTTGAATGCCGGCGGTGCGAACACCCAAGCCGACTTGCACACCGTTCGGTGAATAGGCATTCATACCACTTTGTGCACCCGGCTCTTTTTGAGTTTGGTACATCAGATCTTCAAATTCAGCGCGCGATTTTTTAAAGCCATTCGTAGAGACGTTGGCGATGTTATTTGAAATGACGTCCATGTTTGTCTGCTGGGCCGCCATGCCTGTCGCTGCTGTATTTAAACTTTTAAGCATTAAAGAATCCTTCCATTAATTGCTTATTTAAAAATCAAATCCATGCAAACCAGTCATCCTGACTAGTTTGTTTTTCCCACCACGTTAACCATTTTATCTGCCATCTGATCGTAAGCCGTAATGGCTTTTTGAGTGCTCTCAAAAACACGATTGGTGGAAATCATGTCTGTCATCTCTTGAACAATATTGACGTTAGAAGCTTCTAAGAAGCCTTGTTTTAAGCTTGGATTGTTAACGTTCGTCATTTCCGGAGCCATATTCGGCTTAAAGGAATAAAGCGAACTTCCCATTTTCTGTAAAGAATCGGGATTATTCACGTTCACTAAAGAAACGCGTCCGATATTTTCAGTTCCTTCAAAGACATCACCATTATCATTAATAGAAAGCGGAAGGCCTGTGCCTTGAAGACGAATCACGCGCGAAGCAGGGTCGGCACCTGGCTCGCCCGCACGAAGAACAGGGAATCCTTCTTTAGTAACTAATTGACCGTTTCCATCCAAAGTGAAATTTCCAGCGCGAGTCAGGCGAACGCCACCCGGAGTTGCAATCTCGAAGAAACCTTTGCCATCGATCGCAACGTCCATCGGATTTCCGGTGTGTTTCAGACCGCCTTGAGAGAAGTCTGTGAAGGTGCCTTTGGCATCCACATAACTCTTATCGCCACCCTGCATATTATAGAAGCTTTCAATCGAAGCGACGTCGCGAGGGATTTGCGTTGTCTCCGGTGGCTTTTCATTTGCAGTTAGATATTCCTGGAAAAGCTGTTGATCGCGTTTGAAAGCGGGCGTGTTCACATTCGCCAAGTTATTGGCGATGGTATCTAGCTTTGTACTTTGTGCGATCGCTCCGCTAAGAGCTGTATAGACCCCTTTTACACCCATGAACACTCCTCCACACATTGTTGAGCAGCAAGGCGTGTGCCATGTTTTGACAGGACCGATCTTCGTCTAGGAAATGATTTCCACGCTAGACCTTCGTCGCAAAAGTTTTTCTTGGACTCAAGTTTTTTTGGATTTGACCGTGCATTGACCTTTGTCGATGGCATCGCAGTGTTGTCAGTTCTTTGTCGACAGTGTCAAAGAATCGGCTTCATAATGAACTTTATGAGCACGTGGGTCGCAGTCCTTTTATCTACTTTTATTATTCAATTTGCACAGGCGGAAACATCTGTGACTCCCGCTGCCCCTGCTCCGGCTTTGACTTTGAAAGAGAAGTTAAAAGCTCTCACCTCACGTTCCACTCATGTTCAGTCAGACAATCTGATTTTTGATTTGCCGGTGACTTACAATAAAAAAGTCAGCAAATGGGTTGCACATTACCAAGGCACTCGCGGAAGCAAGTGGTTTCGAGAATGGTTGCAACGCTCTTACAAGTACATGCCCTTCATTCAAGCCGAACTAAAAAAAGCCGGCTTGCCTTTGGATCTTGCATACATGGTGATGATCGAAAGTGGTTTTGCTCCGAACGCCATTAGTCACGCCGATGCTGTTGGCCCTTGGCAATTTATCGAAGCTACAGGAACACGTTACGGTTTAAGCAAAACCTGGTGGTTGGATGAGCGACGCGATCTGAAAAAGAGCACACTCGCGGCCATTCGTTATTTAAAAGATCTACATCAAGAGTTTGGTTCTTGGTATCTGGTCGCCGCCAGTTACAACATGGGCGAAAATGGGCTTCGCAACCGCATCAAGAAATATGGAACCAAAGATTACTGGACGCTCATAAAACTCAATGCCCTTCCGGTTGAGACTCAAGAGTACGTTCCCAAAATTTTGGCTGCTATGTTGATTGCCAAAGCACCCAACCTTTATGGCTTTCGCGACTTAGAAAAAATGGACCCGCTTGAGTATGAAGTCGTTCTTGTGCCGGGTGGCACAGACTTGGATGCATTAGCGGATCATTTGAGTGTCACAAGAAAATCATTAAAAGATTTGAACGCCGAACTCTATCTGGGGTACATTCCTCGTCAGGTCGAGAAACATTTTATCCGCGTGCCTAAAGGCGCGGGACAACTTGTTTCTTCTTACGTGCACCAGTTTAGTCGGAAAGTTGCATTGGAATGAAACCTCTGATTGTACAAAAATACGGCGGCGCCACCTTGGCAGATCCTGAAAAAATCAAGTCTGTCGCTGCGCGAGTCGCTTCTCAATCTAAAGAAAATTCCTTGATCGTTGTTGTTAGCGCCATGGGCAAGACAACAAATTCTTTGATCGATCTAGCAAACCAAGTTTCTGCTCATCCGCAACGTCGTGAAATGGATATGCTTCTGACAGTGGGTGAAAGAATCAGTATGTCGCTGATGAGTATGGCGCTGAATGATTTAGGCTGCCCCGCGATCAGCTTTACGGGAAGTCAGGCGGGAATCTTTACGGATGACTCTCACGTGAACGCTTTCATCAAAGATGTGAAACCAATGCGCGTGGAAGAATCCTTGAAAACAGATAAGGTTGTTATCTTAGCCGGTTTTCAAGGCGTGTCTCCGGTGACAAAAGAAATTACGACATTGGGTCGCGGTGGATCCGACACTTCGGCCGTGGCAATGGCGGCGGCTTTCAATGCGGAACGCTGTGAAATCCTAAAAGATGTTCCCGCGGTGTTTACGGCGGACCCAAATGTCGTTAAAGCGGCAAAGCCCATTCAAGAGCTTAGCTATGATCAATTGATGGATATGACTTTCTGGGGCGCCAAAGTTCTGCACTACCGTTCGGTAGAGCTTGCGAAACTTCGCGATGTGACTTTGTATATCGGCCCTGCTTCTAATAAAACTTCTGACGGAACACTCGTTAAAAAAGGATTGAATATGTTTGAATCCTGCAAAGCTCTTTCTTTAAACTCTCATGAAACAGTTGTTGGAATTTTAAGTAAGGAAAAAAATCCGGCGAAAGCCCTTAAAGACCTTCAAGTTCTTTTTGATGAAAAGCAGATTCCGTTCCCTCAGCTTCTGCACTACGAAATGAATCTAGATAAAACAGAAATGTTGCTAACAGGCCCTTCTGAAATCATCTCTGCCATTAAGAAAGAACTTCAGAATCACGCTCAGTTCACGCTTCTGCCCACAGATTTTTCCACAGTGACTTTGACGTGCACGGGAGCAACATCGCCTGAGATCACGCAAAAAGTTTTAAATGCTTTATCAGATAAAAAATTAGAAACGCGCAAATTGATGATGAGCGCGATGAGTGTCACGGTTCTGGTCGACGCTCCTTTAAGAAAGCAAGTAATTGAAAGCTTGCATCAGCTTATCTAAACGAATCATACAGACAAAATAAAAAAGGGAAGATGACTCTTCCCTTTTTTTATTTGTTCAGATTTTTTCCTAAGGCAATAAGGAAGGCACCATCACCTTGTAACGGTTTTGGATTTTCATCCAAATATTTGAATGCGGTCCCGTGATCCCGTCTGGGCCCGCAGTACCTGCAACTCCGCGCAGTCTTGGGTCAAACTGACCGCCCGGAAGAAACTTTCTTAAGTCAGGTCCATTGGCCCCTGGGACACCCGAACCTGGCGCACCAGGAATTCCGCCAGGCCCACCTTCGCCAGAGCCGCCGCCACCTGCATACGAACGACCACCACCGCCGCCGCCGTAAAATCCACCATTCACGTTGGCACCGTCTTCACTCGCGGCGCCACCGCCTCCAGCAGATCCGTAAGAGCCACCGCCAGAGCCACTACCTCCACCTAAGGAGCCACCACCGCCACCTTGAGAACCGTCAATAGCTTGACCGGCACCGCCAGATGGAAGTTGACCGTGTTCAATTGGCGGAGTGGAACCTAAATCACCGCCGAAAGAATCTTCACCGGCTTTGGCCCCCACACGAGAAGAGGAGTCAATCATCGAAGCCACGGAGCCTCCGTCACCCGCTTTTTGCGCGCTCACGCAAGCTGGATCCATGGGATTTTTCTGGCAGATACAAACTTTATTCGTCGTCGCGATTGTTGGATTTGTACAATCCACGGCTTGCTGAGCTACGCAACTTGGATAAGTAGGGTTTGCGGCACAGAATTCTGGTGTTGGTTTTTCTTCTCCCGAAGTTAAAGCGGCACACTGTGAGGCATTTGCTGAAGTTGTACCAAAATTTGAAATGGCTTGGTTGGCTTCGTTCACTTTGTTTTCAAAACTATCACAGCGTTTTAATTCAGTGTCCGCTTGAGAAGCTAACTGCACTGCCAAAGCCGCATTGCCCGCGCTTAAGCAAGTCGCCTGTTGTTGCGCGTAAGTTTTCGCGGCTCCACAAGCTGATTTACAGCTTCCGATAGAGTTACTGCATGTCAAACGATAAGCCGCCACTGCGGCATTGGCTGCTTGAGATAAAGACGCCATTTTTGAACAAGCCGCTTGAATGCTTGCCGAAGTTTGTTGCCCCATAAGCAATGCCAACTGTGAAGCCGTGTTTGTGACTTCGGCCATGCCCGAGTCATTTTTTTCATCGCAAGTGTAAGAAGTATCTTCGATCTGCGAAGTGCAAGCCTGCATCAATTGTTGGAATTGTTGGTTGCACGTCGGAGCATTGTTCCCGTTGGTACGATTTCCTTCGGGAGCACGGCACGAATAGCTCGTACGTTCGCTGTTATCGGCATTACAGACATTGGGAGACTGACAGGTTCTGCGGCACTCAGCCAATGCCTGGGATGAATTTCCAGAAGTGTTATCGGTAGCCGCAAAGTTGGGGATCGGCTTACAAGTCTCAGTTAATTTTCCAACGAGATTATTTTTGCGTTCGCAGTAATGGTCATCTCGACAGGTCATCGACCCGCAGGCTTCTCCGGCCAATGAAGGTGAAGCACTTAATAAAAGTGAGGAGAAACAGAAAACGGCGGCAAAAAACTTCATTCCCATAGATCCATTTATCGGATCTCGGGATCGACAACTTTACAAAAGTATAAACTATCTCAATTCAAAACGTCTCAATATGGTAACAACGAAGGGCTGACCACCTTATATCTGTTTTGGATCTTATGCCAAATATTCGAATGGGGTCCCGTGATACCATCAGGGCCCGAAGCTCCCGCAATGCCACGCATGCGCGGGTCAAATTTTCCACCTGGTAAAAACTGGCGTAGGTCAGGACCATTTTTTCCAGCGGCACCACCGGCACCCGCGGCCGTCGGTTGACGAACTCCAGGTTGACCATCGCCACCGCTACCGCCACCGAGTCCGCTTCCGCCACCACCACCACCGTAGTAGCCACCATTCACGTTCGCTGAGTTTTCGTCACGGGCAGCATTGCCTTCGCCCTCTAATCCGGCTGCATAACCACCACCACTGCCGCTACTTCCACCTCCCAAGCTGGTACCGCCTCCACCTTGAGCTCCATCAACAGCATCGCCGTAACCACCCGAAGGAAGTTGGCCGTGCTCAATACCAGGCAATCCCGGAAGATCTCCTCCTAAATCGTCGCCTTTATTGGCCGCCAAACGACTGGATGAATCGATCAGATTGCCTACTTGAGAATTATCTGCTGTCTTTTGTTGGGAAAAACACGCAGGATCTAATGGATTTTTCGTACAGATACAAACTTTATTGGATGAAGCCAGTTCAGGCTTTGTACAATCCACTGGAGCTGAAGGGTTACACCCCGGATAGTTCGGAGTGGATTTACAGAAATCAGGTGTCGTCGATGTTTCCCCTTTATTCTGCTCTCCACACTGAGTGGCATTCGCTGACGTCGCTCCATAATTCTGAATCGCCTGTTGGGCCTCGTTCATTTTACTTTCAAAGTTATCACACTTATCACGGCGTGACTGGGCCTGAGAAAGCGCGTTCACCGCACTTAACTGTGTCGCCGAGTTGGTTGGAAAACAATTTGGATTCGCCTTCACATAGTCTACGGCCGAATCGCACGTGGATCGACACGTCTTCATAGACTCACTACAAGTAAGACGATAAGCCGCCAATGCGCCACTCGCCGCTTGTGAAAGATCACCCATTCTGGAGCACGCTGCTTGAACACTCGCGGAAGTTTGCTGACCCATTAGCAAAGCCAATTGAGAAGCAGTGCTGGCGACGTTATTCATCCCCGAGTCATTCTTTTCATCGCAAGTGTAAGACGTATCGTCGATCTGCGTGTTACATTGCTGCAGCAAACTTTCGTACTGCGCATAACACTGACCTTGTTGATTTTGGTTTTGATTCTGATTTCGGTTTTGATTATTTCCGTTGTTTTGATTCGGATTTTCTTGTCTTGTCTGCGAACTTGTTGGCGTCGATGAACTTGGTGGACGTCCGCAATAACCTTCATTCTGTGTTTGAACTATACAGTTGTCCCAAGCCTTGCTGCCTGCCGTAAATCGCATTGCACAGTAATCTGCACAACCCAAAAACGGATCTGCCGCTTGCGCTTGCGAAAAGGATATCGCTACCATGAAGATTATCCAGATATACCAAGTCCCCATGGTTTCATTATCGGTCCACACTTCTGTAATATAAAGAGAAGTTCGCAAGTTTTAATCGGCATTTCCCTCGACACGCAATAAACAGCTTTATATGATTCTAGTTGTTTCAACATGAGAACACATGACAGAATAGTAATTCAAAATTTCAGTTAAGGAGTGGTCAATGGAAAAGACATTACATTCATTCACCGTGAAAGCAGCCGATGGTTCTGACGTCTCTTTAGATAAGTACAAAGGGCAAGTGGTGCTCGTTGTGAATGTCGCCAGCAAATGCGGATTCACTCCTCAGTACGAGGGCCTTGAAGCCTTGTACGAAAAATTCAAGGATCAAGGTTTCATAGTTCTGGGATTTCCTTGCAACCAATTTGGTTCGCAAGAGCCTGGCAGCAATGCCGACATTCAGCAGTTCTGCAGTCTTACTTACAACGTCAAGTTTCCAGTGATGGCCAAAGTGGACGTCAACGGCGACAGCGCAGATCCCGTCTACAAATGGATCAAAGAGGCCGCCCCTGGCTTGCTAGGCACGGAAATGATTAAATGGAACTTTACGAAGTTCTTAGTAGGTAAAGATGGAAAAGTCATCAAACGCTACCCGCCTCAAGAAGAACCAAAGAATCTGACAGCGGATGTTCAATCCGCGATAAAATAATTTCTTAAGTGTCGCTCAAGGTCCTCTGTCATATCTTTTGACAGAGGATGCCACCCCTTTGAAAACCTATTCCTTCTGCAAAGGCACCTCCGTTGCACCTCTTGTCCCTATTGAGGTGTTCCATGAAATGCTCCGCTCTTCGCGCGATTTTCACATTGTGTCTCATTTTGGGAAATACAACGGCCCGAGCGGAATTTGAAGTCCGCAAAGAGAAGTTCGATAATGGAGTGGTCTCTAAAGAATATTATTTCAAAGATAAACAGCTTGTTGAAGAACGACACTTCGATATTTCCGGAAGATTCTCGGGCTGGTCCCGTTACAGCTATCTTGAAAATGGTCACACCGTTCGCATCAATCTTTCGGTTGAAAAAGAAGACTATGGACAGATCACTTCTAAGCAAGAGCTTTCAAATTTAGATTCTAAAAACCGCGAGACAGAATCATCCATTCTATTTCGCAAGTGGATTTATAGCGATGAAGCTCCTCGGAAGCTTCTGTTCATTGAGCGTTATGAAACTCAAGCCCCTTTTCGGGTGAATGGCAAAGATTATGAAAATGAAAAAGGCGAGCTTCTTTCTTCTATCACCTTTTCGTATGCCTCTAACGACCGTCATGAAAAACCAACGGGTTTTATAGAAGTCACGCCCGATGGAAAAGTAAAAACACGTTTCTCAATGTATGAACCCTATGACCTTGTTCAACGTTTACGCTCTTTAGGGAAGTCTGAAGAAGAAATTCGACTTCACAAACGTCATCGCGAAAATCCCAATAAATTTTTAATTGGAATCATCGATTCAGGTTTTGATTACAATCATGAAGCGCTGGTGACAAAATGGTGGAATAATCCTGACGATCCTATGGATGGCAAGGACAATGACGGTAATGGCTGGGTGGATGACAACTTTGGCTGGGAACAAGTCAAAAACGTCGGACTTCCCACCGAGTCTTCGACAGCTTTTCAACGCGATGATCGTCCCCTTTCGCATGGAACCCATGTGGCTCATATCGCAATCGGCGATCTGATGAATGCAGCTCTTGTGGGCTTTGCAGGCGACTACACGCAAGCAAGCTACATCGATAAAATTTCTGCCTTTATTAAAAAGCACAAAATTCGAATCGTGAATTTAAGCATTGGATTTCCACCGGACACTAAAGACCTCTTGGGACTTCGCGATGGAATCAAAGCTTATCGCCGTATGATTGATGAAAATCCAGAAACACTCTTTGTGGTCGCCGCAGGAAATGAATCCCTGAATATCGACGACAGAAAGAACCGCCAATACCCAGCCAGCTTTGAACAGCCGAATGTATTGAAGGTCGGCGCCTTAGACGCGCCCGATTTTAGCAAGGTCACTCCGGCAAATGCAAAGATCGCGGAATTCAGCAACTATGGACACAAAACGGTAGATATCCTTGCCCCAGGAACAAAGGTCGTTGCTGCCAGCATCGGCGGAGGATTGATTTCCCACAGCGGAACTTCGATGGCGACACCTTTCATGGTTCATGAAGCCGCCAAGGTATGGATGGAGCTTCCGCATTTGACCGCCGTACAAATACGTCAGCTCTTTATTGAGACAGCGCAAGTGATGACTCCCGAAGCACCCGTCCTATCAAAAGGATATGCAGATACGAAAGCGGCCCTGTTAAAAGGACGTATTGATTTTCTTAAAAAATCCCCTGCACGCGAAGAAGGCCCTAACTGCTGGAACTCGTCGACTCTTTTAGCCGGTCTTTCTCAAGGTGTGCATCACACCTTCGGCAGTGAATTCGCTTTTCTTATTGAGTCTCCTTTGTGCAAACCCGTAACCTTTGATCAACTCGAGGCTGGCGACATCGTCGCTTTTCGAAGAGTGGATCAAAAAGGCCGTCTTCTTCCCGCGGCCTTCTTATCTGAGGTTCATGGATACACGTATCTGAAAGAGAAAAAAGGTTTTACTAAGAACGGCGTTATGCCAACTGCCACATATCAAGAGCAAACAACGGAAGAAATTTTAAACTTTTATCGCTCGTCAGAAGGACGCAATTGCAAGATCAACGGTCTTGACCGCAAAGACTGCATTCTTAAAGAATTTGCCTATCGTTGCACCGACATTGAAACATATATGAGCACTCAAGGTGGTTTAAATATCTTTGAGAAAGACGTCTTATTGCGCCTATCTTCACTTGAGAAGCACCTACAGGCTTATTATCTCCACGGACAAGAAATTAAGTTCGACAAGGACTCAATGCTTAAAAAAATTCAAAGTGATATCACCGTTCTAAAGTCTCAAGGCTCTAAAGAGTTCGTCACCGACTACTTCGAAATGCGTGCTCACTCATTGGATTACATTCTTAAAAAGTAGAGTACACCCTTTTAATTTGGCATAAACACGTCATTGAACAATCATTCTGGTTTTTATTGCTCCGGCAAAGGAAACTAGAATGAACGTACAAGTCCCTGACTATGTTATTGATTGCAGAAACTTCGTCTCTGGCAAACTCCAAAAAGCCTCTGGCTTTAAAAGTGAAATCGTCAGCCCCTACAACGGGCGCAAAATTGGCGAGTTCCACCATTCTAATTTAGAAGATGTCGAAATTGCGGTGAAAGCCGCCGCAAAAGCACAAAAAGAATGGGCCGACGTTCCGATGAAGGAACGCACGAAGGTGATGTTTAATCTTAGGCAGATTCTTCTTCGCGACCTTGATGAAATCGCCCATTTAAAAAGCGCCGAATCCGGAAAAAGCTTCGCTGAAGGAAAAGCCGGCCTGCTAAAAGGAGTCGAAGTTTTAGAATTCGCCATCGCTTTGCAAAATATGGATTTAGGAGGCAAGACCGAAGTTTCTCGCGGTGTCACTTGTGAGTACCGCCGCGAGCCTTTAGGGGTTGTTGCCAGCATAACACCTTTTAACTTCCCGGCCATGGTTCCACTGTGGACGATGCCCATTGCCCTGACACTTGGAAATGCTTACGTTTGGAAACCTTCTGAAAAAACTCCACTCACTTCTTTGAAAATTGCGGAAGCCTTTCACGAAGCCGGTCTGCCAGCGGGCCTTCTACAAGTACTTCAAGGCGGAAAAGAAACCGTCGAAGCTATTATCGATCACCCTTTGGTGAAAGCCGTTGCCTTTGTTGGCTCTACGAAAATTGCTCAACAAGTTTACGAGCGCGGGACTCGTCAAGGTAAACGAGTGCTTGCTTTAGGTGGCGCAAAAAATCACATCGTGCTTTTACCCGATGCCAATCCGGAGCTTTCTGGTTTGGGTATCAGTGATTCTTTCACGGGATGCGCTGGACAGCGCTGCATGGCCGCGGCCGTCCTTTTGGCCGTCGGTGACGTTGATAAACACATTCAAAAAATTATTGAAAGAGCCAAGTCATTAGAGCTGGGAAAAGACATGGGCGCGATTATCACTCGGGGCCAAGTGGATTTTCTTAATAAAGCTATCGCTAAAGCAGAATACGAGGGTGCCAAGATTCTTTTAGATGGAAGAAAAGCGCGCCCGCCTTTAGGTTACGAAGGCGGTCACTGGATCGGCCCGACAATCATCGACCACGTATCACCCCAAAGTGAAATCGCCAAGATTGAACTTTTCGGACCTGTCTTAAGCATCATCCGCTGCAAAGATATTTCCGAAGCCATGAAAATTGAAAACAGCGTCGAGTACGGCAATGCCTGTTCGGTCTTTACCTCGAATGGCAACCTGGCCGAAAAAGTCGTGCGCATGGCTTCCACGGGCATGGTCGGCGTCAACGTCGGTGTCCCCGTTCCACGCGAACCATTTTCATTTGGCGGTGTGAACGCCTCTAAATTTGGACATGGCGATATCACCGGTCACCACTCTTTGGATTTTTGGTCCAACATCAAAAAAGTCACAGTGAAATGGGAAAAACAGGAGGACACCACATGGATGTCATAGCAGGGACTGATATGAAAAGATCTTCGCACGTTATTCTGACGTCACATTCCAGTCAGATATTCCGAGGAAGCCCACCCATCAAGTGGGGCGCTTCTTCACCAGCAGAGCGCGGTCCCGTGATTGCCTCGTTAACCGACCCTAAAAAGCGCAACGCCATCGGCACCCACAGTGGTAGCTACACGGTGTACCGAGCTCTTTCGATAGCGAAAGGAAGATACTCGACTTTGCATAAGCCAGATCTGCACAACACGGAAAGTCCCGTGAAGATCGGGCCGTATGCTTCTTGGTATGATTCGAAAAAAATTGTTTCGATCGACCCATGGGGGTTCGATGTTCCTCACCATTTCAAAGATTACTTTGAAGAGGGCTACGATATTCGTCCAACAGTAGCAGTGACTCAGGCTCACTTACAAATTCCCGAAATCAATGAAGCCATCGCTGCGGGACGCCTGCACATTGACGGCAAGATCATCACGAAAAACAAAGATATTAAAATTACGAAGGTTGCTTTCGAACCGGTTTGGTATTTACCGGGAATTGCGCACCGTTTGGGTGTTGAAGAAGGTGCATTACGAAAGATTCTTTTCCAGGAAACGGGAGGCATGTTCCCGGAACTGGTTACAAGACCTGATCTAAAGGTGATGTTGCCACCTATTGGAAACACCACAGTTTATATTTTTGGCAATCCACAGGATTTAGCGAAGCCGGAAGTCGAGCTCACATGCCGTGTTCACGATGAGTGTAACGGATCCGACGTCTTTGGATCAGACATCTGCACATGCCGCCCCTACCTGATTTACGGCATTGAGGATGCTGCACGCACCGCTCAAAAAGGAGGCGTCGGAATTATCGCCTACTATCGCAAAGAGGGTCGCGCCTTAGGCGAAGTCACCAAGTTCTTAGTCTACAACGCCCGCAAACGTCAGCAAGGCGGCGATTCCGCAGCAACATACTTCCATCGCACCGAGTGTGTTGCAGGAGTTGAAGATGCACGTTTCCAAGAGTTGATGCCAGACATCCTGCATTTCTTCGGAATTACAAAGATTCACAATCTGCATTCAATGAGTAACATGAAATACGATGCCATCGTAAAAAGCGGGATTGAAGTTATCAATCGAGTCTGCATTCCTCCCCACCTGATTCCTCCAGATGCGCAGGTTGAGATCGAAGCCAAAAAAGCCAAAGGTTACTTCACCGCCGAAGCCAGCAAATCTGCTGAAGAACTTAAAACAGTGATCGGGAGACCCATCGATGAATAGCCATACATATACAGAAAAGGACTTGGATTTTCTTTTATCGCCGTCTGCCATCAGAGACAGTGCCGAAAAAATTTTGAAGCTGACCGAAGAAGGAAAAACCCATTTCAATTATCATCCAGAAAAGATGAATGCCGTCGTGAATTACGTTGTCGAGGTGATTCGCGATAAGTACCCGACATTAGATATTCCTTTTCATTCACGATGGAGCCATTTCCGTGCCGGCCAAGTGGACCGGGTTAAAATTCTTGAAGCCAAACTTTCCGAAAAGGATGCTTTAGAAATTGCGCGCACAAAGCTAGATCTGGTGATCACGTCAGTTTTGCTCGATGCAGGAGCCGGCGAATCTTGGGTGTATGAAGAAAGACTGACGGGCAAAAAAATCTCTCGTTCAGAGGGGCTGGCGGTAGCTAGCTTTTATCTTTTTATACAAGGACATCTTTCCAGCCATCGCACTAATCCTCTGCAAGTAGACTCATTGGCATTACGAAGTCTTCCTGAAAAGACACTGCGATCGGCCTTTCAAGTGCGCCCGGACAATCCTCTCGTAGGAGTAGAAGGCCGACTGGCTCTATTAAAAAACCTGGGTGAAGTTTTGGCGCGCAAAAAGGAATTGTTCAGGGGTGAGCGACCTGGAGGTTTAGTAGACTATCTTCTTACTCGCTATGGTTACACTTTAACAGGAACCCAAGTTCTGCGCGCGGTCTTGGATGGTTTCGGCGATATCTGGCCCGGACGAGTGAAGGTGGGAGCCACCAATCTAGGTGATATCTGGTCTTACGATAAAATCCCCGGAGGACTTGCGGCTTTTCATAAACTTTCACAATGGATGAGTTACTCCCTCATGGAGCCTTTGATGGAGGCGGGTTTTGAAATCACTGGCATCGAAAAGCTAACGGGACTTGCTGAATACCGTAACGGCGGACTGCTCTTGGATTTGGGTCTGATCTCTTTAAAACAAAATGAATTACAACAACGCCCACACCGTCCCGACTCGGATCTGGTTATTGAGTGGCGAGGGTTAACAATTTCCCTTTTGGATAGAATCGGCGCCGAAGTTCGTAAAAAATTAAATAAATCTGATGAAGATTTCCCCTTAGCCAAAGTTCTTGAAGGGGGCACCTGGTGGGCGGGTCGCAAAGCCGCAGGATCCCTTCGAAAAGACAGTTCGCCTCCATTAAAAATTGAGAGCGACGGAACCGTATTTTAACTGGAGTTAATTATGCACCCACAAGTCAAAGTCATCGAGCACCCTTTACTTAAACACAAACTCGGCTATCTTCGTGATAAGGATACGTACTCTCACGAATTCCGGGAAATCGTGAAAGAGATTTCAAAAATCCTAGTGTATGAGGCCATGCGAGACTGGAAGCATCTGGAATCTGTTCCTATTGAGACTCCTATTGCTAAGACCACTGCAGAACGCATTATCCAGCCCCCTGTCGTCGTGTCTATAATGCGCGCAGGGAACGGAATGCTGGACGCTGTGCTGTCGATGATCCCACGCGCTTCTACGGGCTTTATAGGCATTTATAGAGATAAATTTATTCAAAACACCGTAGAGTACTATTTTAAACTCCCTCAGGACGTTCAGAATAAAGAAATTATACTCTGTGATCCTTTGATTGCCACGGCCGACACTATTGTGGCAGCTATAGATCGTTTAAAAAACTACGGCGTCGGCAAGGTGAAGGTTTTAAGTATTCTCGCCAGCCATCATGGGCTCGACAGGATTTTACACTTCCACCCCGATGTAGAGATCTACACGCTCAACATCGAAGAGCAGGTCAACGAAATGGGATATCTGGTCCCGGGCCTGGGTGATGCCGGAGACAGACTGTTTCAAACCAAATAGGGATTCATGCATGAGCGTTTACATTATCGGTGTAGCAGGTGGCAGCGGATCAGGCAAAACTCACTTCGCCTTGGAATTGCAGAAGCAATTGGGTGAAGACAATTGCATGATCCTTTACCAAGACAACTACTACATCGATCAGTCGGCTCGCTTTGACGGAGACGGCGGGTCGGTGAACTTCGATCATCCCAGCAGTCTTGATTTTTCTTTATTGGCACAAGGCCTTCGTCAGCTTAAAGATGGCCAGGATATTGAAATTCCTTTGTATGATTTTAAAACCCACACCCGCCGTCCAGAGACTTTGACCAAAAGCCCCACGAAAATAGTTCTGGTCGATGGCATTCTGATTCTTCATTCAGATCTTGTCCGTGCAGAGCTTAACGAAGCCGTCTTCTTTGACACACCTGAAGAGTTGCGCTTTCAACGCCGCCTTCACCGCGACGTTCATCACCGTGGTCGCACTCCTGACGGGGTTAAAAAGCAATTTGAACTTCAAGTGCGTCCGATGCACAATGAGTTTGTTGAGCCCTCCAAGAACTTTGCTGACATTGTTGTTAAAGATCTTGGCGAGTACTCAGAAACCCTAAACTCCTTTTGCCAAAGACTGAATACGTACCTGGATTCTTAAAAGTTTTTGCGCAAAAGCCCTAGCACCAAGGACGTTGCGCATGAAACAAAGATTACTCTTTCTTTCTCTCACCGCTTTACTTTTAAGCTGTCAAAACAAAGTGATCCGCACGGACAAAGAGCGTGTGGACCGTGAAACGGCTCAAGCCTATGGTTCCCGCTATGCCGTTTCCACTCAAGGACGTTTTTCTTCCCAAGCGGCAGAAAAGATCTTCGCACAAAACGGAAACATCATTGATGCAACGGTGGCGGCCTCTTTCACTGTTTCGGTTGAACGTCCTCAATCTACGGGTATTGGGGGCGGCGGCTTTATGATTTTTCATGAAGCCAAAAGCGGAGAAACTTACGCCATTGATTTCCGCGAGCGTGCGCCCCTGAAAGCCACTAAGAACATGTATCTTGGAAAAGACGGTAAAGCCGACGCTGACAAATCTCAGAATGGCGTCTTGGCTGTCGCCGTTCCCGGCTTGGTATCAGGTCTTTTAGAAATTCATCAGCGTTTTGGCTCATTACCTCTAGAGACAGTTTTGCAACCCGCTATTGAGCTGGCGGAAAATGGGTTCCCGATCTATCCCGAATTTCATCGCGCCTTAGAAAATCGCGCTGCAGTACTTGCTAAAGATCCGGAGGCTAAAAAAATATTTTTAACGGCGGACGGAAAAGTTCCCCCGGTAGGAACAGTTTTGGTACAAAAAGATTTGGCAAAAACGCTTCGCCTGATCGCTAAAAACGGAAAGAATGGGTTTTACAAAGGCCCCGTTGCTCAATCTATCATCAAACTTTCAAAAGAACGTAAAGGCATCATCACTCAAAAGGACTTTGATAGTTATCAAGTGAAGTGGCGCAAACCGCTTGTTGGAAAATTTCAAAAGTACGAAGTGGTTTCAATGCCCCCACCCAGCTCTGGAGGAGTTCACGTCATCCAGTTTTTGGAATTTCTTGAAAAAGATCAGCTAAAAAAACAGGGCCCTTTGACAGCCCAATCTATTCACCTAGCCGCTTCGGCATTGCAATCTTCATTTGCAGACCGCGCGAAGTACTTAGGAGATCCTGATTTTGTGAAAGTCCCAGTAGAAGGCTTGATCTCTAAAGACTATGTACAAAGTCGTCGCAACGAAGTGCCTGTAGACCGCGCCCGCAAAGCCTCGGAAGTCGCTGCCGGAAAGCCCCCTGGGTATGAGTCTACCGAGACCACACATCTGTCTTTGATGGACGCTGAAGGCAATGCCGTTGCCACCACTCAAACAATCAATGGCTGGATGGGAGCCGCGATTGTCGCACCAGGCACCGGAATCGTATTAAATAACGAGATGGATGACTTCTCAGCGCAAGAAGGAGGCTCTAACTTATTTGGCGCTATCGGTGGTAAACCCAATGCCATTGCTCCTCAAAAGACGCCTCTTAGCAGCATGTCACCGACACTCCTTTTAAATAACAAGAAACCCGTTTTGGCTGTCGGTGCCCCTGGCGGAACTCGCATCATCAGTTGCGTTGCGCAAACAATCTTAAACTATGTTGAGTTTAAAACGTCGTTGTATGATTCCGTCGCTATGTTACGCTATCACCACCAATGGCAACCGGATGTTTTATACATCGATCCCCCAGGACCCGGCGCGGATGTTGTCGCAAAGCTTCAGGGAATGGGTTACGACGTGAAAATCGAACCTGTTCCTTGTTACGTGATGGCGGTTGCTAACGAAAGAGATACTTTGCACGGAGTCGCCGACCCACGTGATATCGGCATTAGTGTCGCAAAATAAAGGAGTCCCCTGTGGAAACAAATGAGCTTCATCGCGGTCGCTTGATCGATCATATTCAGTTAGTAGTGAAAGATCTTGCTGCCAGCAAAAAATTTTATATGGCTGTATTTAAGACTCTTGACGTTCCCCTAGGAGGCGAGGGCCCGGATTATTTCTGGGTTGATGAACTGTTTGTGTCTTCGGTCGATAGCCAGGCCGCCGTCGGAAAACTTACGGGTCGTGTGCACTTGGCATTTCAAGCTAAAGACCGCGACATGGTTCAAAAATTTTATAAAGCGGCCTTAGAAGCTGGCGGCAAAGACAACGGAGCTCCGGGAGAACGCCCGTATCATCCCGGATACTACGCTGCTTTTGTAATTGATCCCGATGGCAACAACATCGAGGCGGTTTTTCATGGACCCGCAAAAAAATCAGCAGATTCCGTGAAAATCACATTCTAATTGTTTCTTAAAATGCGGAGTTCACCTCCGCATTTTCTCATTGAGCTTTCCCTTGATTGTTTTTGGTTGCGTTTAGTCGCGAGGGTCGTTAATCCCCTTTCACTATGAAAACACTGATTTCTTTATTTATCGCCCTGTCTGCTTCCACGTCCATCGCCTCTGTCACCCGCTTGGTTTGTATTCCATCTCAAAACGACGACGTCAGAATCGAAGTGCTGTTCAATAAGGCGATCAATCCCAAAACGCCTTTCATCGGAAGTTATAGTTTTGGTGCAACCTTGATCGTAAAAGAAAAAGGCTTCTCGAAAAGCTACACGAACTCCAATGTTCGCATATCGCCAGAAACATACTATAGTGACATCAGCTTGCGTGGCGATGCTGAAGGTGTTTACTTAAGACTTTATCCGCAATTCCAAGGTTCTGAGTTCTCTCATTATACGGGACAACTGTTTGTGAACGATCTTGAGACACGGGACTACTTTAACTTCCGCGACTCTGGTATGGGTCCCGGTTTTTCCTGCAAATAAGCAAAGGCTGGGAGCAATTCCCGGCTGTGTGGAATAATACCCCACTCGAAACGATTAAAATCACCACAGTGTTTTTAACGGCTGGCACTTCCTGTGCTTTCTCTTATCTTCATAACGCAGGAGAGCGCTATGATGAATACACAGATTTCAAAAGAGAAATGGCCCTTGCTTAAAGCAGAGCTACAAAAAACCTGGGAAGACATTTCTAGCGAAGAACTTGAGATGACTCATGGAAGTATCAAATCAATCTATGGTTTGGTTCAGCAAAAATGCGGTCTGCATGAAGAAGAAGTCAAAGGTGTCCTGACATCTCTTTTGAAAAAGTACGGTCCTGACAAGAAAAAGCACTAAAACTTCGGAAGTTCCACGGCGGCTCGAAAGAGACGCCGTGGATACCACTCTATTTTTATTTTCAAACCCAGCGTGCTCAACCTCACGAAACTTCGAATTAAAGTAAGTGTCAGATTTTTGTACAGAAAAATTGTTCCGAAAATAGAGCCTTCTCAACTACAATAGTTGCTGGAGGTTTTTCCTATGAGAACACCTGCACTTATTATGCTGCTATTGGCTCTCTCCTTGAGTGCTAACGCAGCCCCCAGCAAAAAAGCGACTCCCAAGAAGGAGGAATCTGTGAAGACTGAAAAGTACAACCCTGAGACATGCGCCTTCCCTAAAGACGATGCAGAACTGAAGAAACTCTTAAGCCCTGAGCAATACGAGATTACAAAACGAAATGCTACGGAAGCACCATTTAGAAATTCCTATTGGAACAATCATCATCCCGGAATCTATGTCGACGTGATTTCCAAAGAGCCGTTGTTTTCTTCGAAAGATAAATTCGATTCGGGCACGGGCTGGCCCAGCTTTAGTAAGCCGATCAATAAAGGCATCGTAAAAGAAAAGAAAGATATGTCTCATGGAATGGTGCGCACCGAAGTCAGATCTTCGCGCGCTGATTCGCACTTAGGCCATGTGTTTGATGATGGCCCCGGAGAAGATGGTTTGCGCTACTGTATTAATTCAGGCTCTTTACGTTTTGTGCCATTAGAAAAAATGGAAGCTGAAGGTTATGAAGATTGGCTCAAGGATTTTAATGAAAAAGACTGGGCCGAAGCGAAGAAAAATCCCTACAAACCTTAGTTAAAATAATATTCATCGCGCGCTCGAGTCCTTGAGCGCGCGATTCATTACATCCCTGTAAGATTTTCTTGAGTTTCTCCTCTGAAAATTCAGTGCTGTTAAAAAGCGTTCAAAAATTAAAACACGTCATTGTTTTCTCTCGGCACTTGCAGTGCTAAGTATTTTCTTTTTTATGATGCGTACATCAATTTTCAGAAAAAACTGCGTCCCTTTGTAGATTTTTATCTCGAGTGTGATAGGAAGTCCGTTCCCCTGCAATATCGCATTTAATTTCGTAACTTCTTAAAGGTGTGATGTGACTGAAAACTTCGAAAAAAGCTCTCGCTTTACGACTTTAAAAACATTCTTTCTTGTTGCCGCGGTCTTGATTGTTTTTAATTCGATTCTGCTGCTTAACGTCTTTAGAAATATTCGCCAGCAACAAGTATGGGTGCAGCACACCGCAAATGTCATCTCTGAGCTGGATTTGATGCTATCAGCGGTCAAGGACGCAGAAACAGGTGTGCGCGGATTTCTTCTGACAAACCGTAAGGACTATTTGGATCCGTATTTTTCTGGTGTGAAAGAGGCTCGCGAACGCTACCAAAATCTGCGCAGCCTCACAATCGATAATCCGCGCCAACAGGCTTCCTTAAATGACATCGAAAAAACTCTGACAGATCGAGAAGAAGCTTTTAAGAACTCTCTGCGCAAGCTCTCTACGGTAAAAGAGGACGCTGCTTTGCCTGGCGATGGCAAAATCGTTATGGATAAGTTGCGTGATCAAGTCACTCTTATGAAAAACGAAGAACAAAGACTTCTTAAAGATCGTCAACAGAAAGCTCAGTCTTCTGAAGACATCGGTTATATTTCTTGGTTTTTCTCGATCGCCGTCAATCTCGCTTTAACAGGAACTGCTTTTTATCTTATTCGTCGTAGTTGGCGCCAACAAGGCGCTGAAAACGCTCGCCAGGCCCGCGAAACCTGGATGAAATCGCGACTGGCAGAAGTCTCTGCGATCCTAGCAGAAGATTTAAACATGGCTGAAATGGGTGATAAAGTTCTTCATTATCTTTGCCGATTTCTGCAGATTCCGGCGGCTCGTCTTTACATTACCGAGGGTGACAGTCTTCTTTTGAAGGCCACGTACGCTGAAAGCAAGGCTTTCGCAAATAGAAGGATTGAGCGCATCAAGATCGGTGAGACACTACTAGGTGAAGCCGTTCAAAAGGATGAGATGTTTAAAGTGCGCAACGTGCCGCCTGGCTATCTACAAATTGAATCAAGCTTAGGTATCACCGATCCCAAATCAATTCTATTTTTCCCGATATATCAATATGGAAAACCCGTAGGAATTTTAGAGTTCGCCTTATTCCGCGATCTTACAGATGACGAGCGCACGCTTTTAAACAGTCTGCGCGAAGTTGTTGCCGTCGGCATTAACACTGCTCACGCCAAAGAAGACTTGCAGCGCCTCTTAAATACGACACAAGAACAAGCTCTCGAGTTGCAAGCTCAACAAGAAGAACTTCGCGCAAGTAATGAAGAGCTTGAGGAACAAGCTCGCGCCCTAGAAGCGCAACAGGAAAACTTGAACAACAAAAATCGTGAGCTTGAATTTTCTCGCAAGGAAGTCGAAGCAAAAGCTTTGGATCTAGAAAAAACGAATCAATATAAGTCCGAGTTTTTAGCAAAAATGTCGCATGAACTTCGCACACCCTTAAATAGTTTATTGATTTTAGCGACGCTTCTTAAGGAAAACAAAGAAGGGAACCTTAACGAACAGCAAATTGGTTTTGCTTCGACAATTTATGATGCCGGTAACGATTTGTTGGGACTGATCAGTGATATTTTAGATATCTCTAAGATCGAGGCCCGTAAACTGACCTTAAGAGCTGAAAAATTCACGATAGGTCATTTGATTTCCCAGCTTCAGTCTACCTTCTTGCCACAAACAAATAAAAAGAATCTTCGTCTGGTGATAGATGCTTCGGAAGAGGTCAAAGCCGTTCAGATGAACACTGATTTACAACGTGTCGAACAGATTCTGCGTAACTTCCTTTCAAACGCCGTGAAATTTACGGAAAAAGGAAGCATTACAATTAAAGCCGAACAGTCTTCTTCACGCGACGGTTTCGTCACGATCAAAATCATCGATACTGGTATAGGTATTTCCGAAGAAAAGCGCATCACTATCTTCGAAGCCTTCGAGCAGGCCGATAGTTCTATCAGCCGGCGCTATGGTGGCACGGGCTTGGGCCTGACGATTTCTCGCGAGTTAACATCCCTTTTAGGTGGGCAAGTTTACGTCGATAGCGAAGTGGGTTATGGAAGTGCCTTTACTTTGGAAATTCCACAAACACTTCCGGGGGCCCCTTCTTTGTCGCAAACACAGGCTGCCCCCCAAAAAGTGGTGAAGTATGTAGCTCCCGCTCGCCCTGAACGCTCTTCCGTGATTGTCGACGAAAAGGTATCGGCAATGATTTCTTCTTTGGAGCCGCACCTAAAAACTTTGTTAGTTGTTGAAGATGACGAAGCGACAAGCCGTCTTATCGCACAGACTGCTAAAGGTTATGGTTACCAATCTCTTGAAGTGAATTCGGGCGAGCTAGCCTTGGCCGTTTTAAAAGAGTATGTTCCAACAGCGATCATGTTAGATATTAAACTTCCTGGAATCAGTGGGGTTGGTTTGCTTGAAACAATCAAACAAATGCCTCGCTTGCGCCACGTCCCGGTTCACATGATTTCAGCCCTTGATTACCAACACAACACGATGCGCATGGGCGCCATGGGTTACCTGGCAAAACCAACATCTATCAAAGATGTCAGTACAGCTCTTAGCCAAATAGAAACGCTGATTTCGAAAAAGGCCCGAAGCCTTCTAGTTGTGGAAGACGATCAAGCTCAGCGGGACGCCATCATCAGCCTTGTGCAAGGTTTAGATCTTAAAATTGTCGGCGCAAGTCACGGACAAGAGGCCCTAGAACACCTTAATAATGAAACTTTTGATTGCGTGGTTTTGGACCTTGCGTTGCCCGATATGAGCGGTGCCGAGTTCTTAGATAAGCTTAACGCCATTAGCTCTCACCTGCCTCCGGTAATTATCTATACAGGTCAGGATCTTTCTCGAGATGAAGAGGCTGCCCTTCGCCAGTATGCTGAAAGTATTATCTTGAAAGGAGTACGTTCTCCAGAGCGCTTGTTGGATGAAGTGAACTTATTCCTTCACCGCGTAGAAGAAGACCTGCCAGAACAGCAGCGAGATTTATTAAAGCAGTTGCGCAGTCGCGAGCAAAGCTTCGAGGGAAAAACAGTTCTTTTAGTCGATGATGATCTTAGAAACTTGTTTTCGTTAACTCACGTCTTAGAAGGCAAAGGTTTTAAGGTCGTGGTGGCACGGGATGGTGTGGAAGCCTTAGAGAAACTCGAAGTCGCTCAAAAGGTCGATGTGATTCTTATGGATATCATGATGCCACGTCTAGATGGGTACGAAACCATCCGTAAAATCCGGGAAAAAAGCCAATACGAAACCACTCCGATCATTGCCCTGACCGCGAAAGCTATGAAGGGTGACCATGAAAAGTGTATTCAAGTCGGTGCTAACGACTATCTGCCGAAGCCAATCAACCTAGGAAGTCTTGTATCGGTCTTAAAAGTCTGGGTTTCATCACTGGAGACCATCGTTTAATGAATGATGCTTTGGTAAGAAAACTTTTACTGCAGGGAATTTACGAGAAATATGGCTACGACTTCAGTGGCTATAATGAAAGCTCGTTCACTCGCAGGGTTGAAGGTTTGCTGTCGAAGTATAGCTTACCAGATGAACTTGAATTGATGGCTCGAATTCTGCGCGATCCCCATTTCTTTGCAGAGCTGGTTCCGCAGTTAACGATTTCTACGACCGAACTGTTTCGCGACCCTTCGTTCTTTTTGGCGTTTCGTGAAAAAGTGGTCCCTGTGCTGAAGACATATCCCGCTCTGAACTTTTGGATTGCGGGTTGTAGCACGGGTGAAGAAGTTTATAGCTTGGCAATTTTACTGCAAGAAGAAGGTCTGTACGAAAGATCGCTGATCTACGCGACGGATATAAATCACAATTCTTTAAAGAAAGCCTCGGAAGGCATTTACGCTATTGAAAGCATGCGAGCATTTGCAAAAAACTATACAGAGGCAGGGGGCAAAGAAAGTCCTTCGGAGTACTATACAGCTGACTATGATTTCGCACGCTTTCGCGCTTCATTGCGCGATCATGTAGTCTTCTCTGATCACAACTTGGCGACTGATGAATCTTTCTTAGAACACAACGTTATCTTCTGTCGCAACGTGATGATTTATTTCAATAGAGAATTACAGGGGCGTGTTTTTGATCTCTTCTTTAATTCTTTAAGTGACCGAGGATTTTTAGGTTTGGGTTCTAAAGAGACGCTTCGCTTTTCCCAATACAAGGACTCGTTCGACGAGATTGATGCGGGACAGAGAATCTATCAAAAAAACCCAATGCAGGTGGCAAAGAAAATTAGAAAAGTGTAATTAAAGATTCTGTAATAGGTGTGGACAACAATAATAACAAATTGTTTACATAACTCGGTACGTTCGTGGAGATGGCATGTTTGGGAGAAACATGGATAAAACAAAAATTCTCGTCGTGGATGACCACCGAGAAAACATTGTTGCGATGTCAGAGCTGATTGCAAATGATGACATCGATATTTACTCTGCCGTCAACGCGGAAGAGGCCTTAAATCATATTCTAGAGCACGATTTTGCGTTGGCGCTCTTAGATATTCAAATGCCCGGTGTGAGCGGTTTTGAACTAGCGCGCCTTATCCGCGGTGTCCATCGCACTCGCAACTTACCCGTCATTTTCGTGACGGCAGAGCAGCGCGATCAATCTATCATCTTTGAAGGTTATGAAACCGGCGCCATCGATTTAATGTTTAAGCCATTAGATCCTTACATAGTCCGCAGCAAGGTGCAGGCCTTTGTACAACTTGATTATCAAGCCCGTCTATTGCGCGAACAAATGAAGGAAGTTGAACGCCTTCGTAAAAGAGCTGAAGATGCGAACATGGCAAAAAGCCAGTTCTTAGCGAACATGTCGCATGAGATCCGTACTCCCCTGGCGTCCGTTTTAGGCTTTTCTGATGTTCTGTCTCAAGAAGTTTTAAGTGATGAAGAAAGATTGGATTGCTTAGCAGCCATCCGTCGTAACGGCGAACTGCTGCTTCGACTTATTGATGATATTTTGGATCTTTCAAAGATCGAGGCGCAACAACTTCAATTAGTGAAAACTGAATTTTCATTAGATGAAGTGATAGATGATATCAGTGCCACGTTGAATTTGCGTTGCGAACAAAAAGGCATTGCTTTACGCATCCGCAGATTCTTACCGCAATATAAATTCTATTCTGATCCCATCCGCATTAAACAGGTTCTTTTAAACATCATTGGGAACGCCGTTAAGTTTACAGAAAAAGGAACAGTCGACGTCGAGGTGACCGCGGAACCGGCGGGCGGAAATTCCACACGTCTTTTCTTTAAGGTCAAAGATTCCGGTATTGGCATTTCAAAAGACGAGCAGACAAATCTTTTTCAACCTTTTAGCCAAGCTGATATTTCAACTCGCCGACGCTTTGGCGGCACGGGCTTGGGCTTGGTGATTTCAAGACATCTAGCTCAAACTCTTCATGGAGATTTGATTTTAAAAGAATCTGCTCCAGGTCAAGGCTCAACATTTGAAATTTCAATGATCTTAGAAAACTCAGAGGCCATAGCTCATGCTCCTCACTTCGCGGTCGCTCCCCAAGAGGGCCAGCAAGCGAAGGTTGAAGTTCTTGAAGGCAAAAAAATTCTTGTCGTTGACGATGTGAGCGACAATCGACTTTTAATTGATCGATATCTCAAACACTCTGGATCCGAAATTATTGAAGCCAGTTCAGGGGCTGAAGCGCTCAGTATGATTTCAGAAAAAAAACCAGATATCGTGCTTATGGATATCCAAATGCCAATGATGGACGGATACGAAGCCACAGGTCGTGCGCGCGACAATGGTTATGGCGGACCAATCATCGCTTTAACTGCCCACGCAATGAAAGAAGAAGCAAAGAAATGCTTAGATGCTGGCTGCGATGAAGTGATGACAAAACCCGTTCGCCGCAAAGAGCTGACGGAGCTTATCGTTAAACTTCTTTCTCCAAGAGAAGTCTTGCATTAGATATTACGGGGGCAAAGGCTTGCCCCTTTTGTTTACTTATCCACACTGCTTTTCCAATTGATTTTCATTCTGCTAAACCCGCTCTTGTAGTGTCTAAATTTCGCCGTGATGTTTAGGTCCAAAAAAATATGAAGTTTATTTTTTGCGATCTTTTCTTCTACATCTTTCAAAACTCCAACCGATTAATTTATTAGGAACCTTTAACAGCTGGAGTAGACGTTTATGAAATCTTGGAGTCTTAAAGCGAAGCTGACAGTCATGGGTTTATTTGTATCTTTCTTATCCGCTACGAGCGGGGCCATTGGTTTTTATTTTCTGAATGAGGTGACATACGAATACAACATTGTCGCCGACGAAAATCTTCCTTCATTGAAAGAGCTGGCGGACCTCCGTGCGACTATCCGCGAATTGCGCATCCATGTGCGCAGCATCGGCCTTTCGGGCAATAACCAGTCAGAAGTAAATAACTACATCGAGCATTCCAAACAACAGATAGCGCTTTTTGAACAACATATCGAACGCTACACCAAGATAGATCCGACGGCAAAACAGCGCCAAAGTTTTCAAGAGTTCCTCAGTGGATGGAACGAATTCAAGGCTTTTGGTGGAGAAGTTCTGACGTTGGCTCAGGACTTCGGTACTAACGAAGAAAAAATCGCGAATCTAGTTCGCGAAGTATGTCCTGGGAAGGCCGAGAAAGTCTATGCTCCGCTATTGCGTGAAACACAGTATCAAGTCGAATACGCTGAGCGAGCATCTGCTTTAGCCCACAAAGCTGAAAACGAATCAAAAACCTGGGTCAGTGTATTTGCTGTGGTTTCGATCGTTTTAGCGGGGGCTGTTTCATTCCTGGCTTCGATCTCCATTAGCAAGACAGTTAAAAAAATCTGTGATGCCTTGGCTGAGAATTCTTTGGAAGTGCACAAAGCATCTTCAGCGCTAACTGAAACAAGTAAGACAGTTCATGGAGGCTCCAGCAAGGCCGCAGCGATGGTGGAAGAAAGCACGGCCTCAATGACCGAGATTGAATCCATCGTGAAAACTAGTACCGAAAGAGCGATGCAGGCTAAGTTGGCTTCGGAAGAATCAAAGCGTTCTGCAGAAGACGGTTCCCATGCGGTTCAACAGCTGATGCATTCGATGACAAAAATCAGTGAAAGCTCGAAGAAAATGCAAGACATCATCAACATTATTGAAGATATCTCTTTCCAAACAAATCTTCTGGCTTTAAACGCAGCCGTAGAAGCCGCGAGAGCGGGTGAAGCAGGTCGTGGCTTTGCTGTCGTGGCCGAAGCTGTTCGATCTTTAGCGCAACGAAGTTCGATTTCTGCTAAAGAGATCTCGGACCTGATTTCACAAAGCGCAGAATATATTGAAGAGGGTGCCTCCAAGGCAGAGTTAAGCCAGGAAGTGCTGAAAACAATATTAATGAACATCGAACAAGTTTCCGGTTTCAATCAAGACATTGCGTCCTCGGCGGCAGAACAAAAAGCCGGGATCCAACAGGTCAGCGGAGCTTTGGTCAATCTGGATTCCACATCACAGAGCAATAGCAAAGCTTCTGAGGAAATGTCGTTCATCGCAGACGAACTGAATGATAAAACCAATTCCGTCGATGCTTTGATTCTGGATCTACGAAAACTGATTGAAGGAAATAAAGCCGCTTAACAAAAAGGGACCTTGCGGTCCCTTTTTTACTTCTTAAAACATTCTAACTTGTGGGTCAGTCTTCCTTGCACAACTGAGAGTTGCAGTCGGCCTTCTTTAGAAAATTCCGCCGTCGTTAATGAGCCTTTTGTATAATCAGGTTCCTCAGTGATGCTCACGAAGTAGGGCCCCTTGCTTTTATCACCACTAAGCACAAAGGCCCTTCCATCTAGCGATGCCGATAAGGCCATATGATAAGCTGACTCGGTTTCGATAGTGAGCGGTACGCTTTCTCTGCGAGCCGTCCCGTCTGGGAATGATTCAAAGACCTGGGCGGTGCATTCAATTTTTTCAGAAGCCGCAAAAGACAATGCGGGTAAAAGAAATAAGAAAACCGAAGATAAGATACTTTTGAACATAAGCCCCCCTCAAAGCTTGAGGAAGTCTATGTAGTTTTATTTTAAATTCCAATAAAATAAGAAACTTCCTTCACCGAAAATTTCTTATTTCAGATATTAGTCATTTTTATTTTGAAAGACCCAGCTTTTGTTCTAAACGTTCCAGACGTTTTTTAAGATCGGCGTTTTCGCTCTTCAACTCTTTGATAGCCGCATTCTTTTGCTTGTTTTCGGCTTCTAACGAAGCAATACGACGGTCATGAGCTTCTATTTTCGCGGACAGTCTTTGCAGTTGCTGTTCAGACGCTTTACAAAGCCCGTAAAGCTCTTTTGTAGACTCAATCAATGGTGACACGAGCTTAGCGTAATTCACTGATTTATAGCCATTTTCATCCGTAGAGACAGCTTCAGGGAAAACTTTTTCCGTTTCCTGAGCGATCACACCAATATCAGAAACTTTTTCGATAGCCACCGGCGTGCTTTCAGGTATCCAGTTAAAACGGACACCATTTAATTTTAGTACGTGCTCTAAAGCGCTCTCGATGGGGCGAATGTCTTTTTTAAAGCGCTGATCAGAAGGAGTGTTCCAAGAAGTGGCATAGGCCGTTCCGTTCACCGTGAATAAATGCGAAGGAGCTGTCGTACCAACGCCAACAAAGCCATCAGTACTGCGAATAAACAATCGACTTACGGCAGATGCGTTTGTTTCAAATGAGAATCCAACGCTATCGGTATACCGCAATCGCCCGTGGTAATCGACCGCCAAATTGGAACTTCCTCGAAAGTCGATGAAGGACGTATCATCATTTCCACTGGCGATTTCAAAGCCTCCATCTTGAGAAGACGCGCGGATGTAACCGCCATTCACGGAGTTCATGATATCTAAATCGGAAGAAGGTGACGTGGTTCCTATACCGACATACCCACCACCGTTGATAGTCAATCTTGGCGCGTTACCCGTGATCAAGTGCAAGGGCACCGCACTTCCGGTACCGACCAACATAGACGACGCTGGCTTCCCATTCCAACTACGAACAGCCACGGCATCAGCTGCTGCAACGCTCCCGAACATGCCCGAGTTGGTAGATGAATAAGCCACGACTTCCATTGCGGCAGTATCTGATTCTGCAGCAAATCCCGCATAAGCCCCGACGGATGTGTTGGTATTCTGAGCCCGAATGGCCGTAAAACCATCAAAGGATTTTAAAACATCCAAAGGAACCGTCGGAGAAGTATTTCCGATTCCAACGTAGCCATTTCCATCAATACGCATTCTTTCCGTGCGTGTCGCTGCTCCGGTGCTTGTAGTTTCAAAAGTCATTCTAGAACCGCGATTTGTCGTGGATTGATTTTCCGTGGCACTGACTTCAATCGCTGATGTCGTCGTACCCGTGCCTGAGCCATCATGCGCGCGGAAATAAAATCCACCAATAGTGTTCCCTGAAAGGACACCGGTGTTCGATGCCAAGGTGCCTCGAGTTCGTGTCATCATCAAAGCGGCACCGTTATAGTCTGAATCAGATGAGTGGAATAAGCGCTGTTGGAAAGCATCTGTCGATTGAACATCGACGCTGTAAGAAGGAGAAGAAGCTCCGACACCTAGATAACCTGAAGAAGTCAGATAGAGTTTCTGGTAAGTCCCACCCATCCCCAAATCCATGCGACTGCTAGAATAATCTACCGATAAGAAATTCGTGTAACCCCCGCAAGCAACCGAAGTACACTTTCCCATATTCATGCTTGTGCCGTTGGTATAAAAGCTGGTTAAATTACCTCCACGATCCATAATGAATTGAGAATACTGTCCTGTATCCCCTTTAACGACGAAAGAATGATTCGTCCCTGTGTAGGCCGTGCCGGAGCCACCAGCAACAATGACACCGTCATCATAGAAGAGTTTTGTTCCAGACGCCTGCCATTGACCTAAAGTCGAAGGCAAAGCACTTGCTGGAAGTCGACCAGAGCCATCAAGTAATAAAACTTCGTTCGCCGCCGTACCAGCCGCTTTTGTCGCTGCCGTCCCAAGTCCCGTGACTTGCGTATTCGCGATAGAAATACTCTGACACTCAAACTTGTCAGTGATAGAGCTCCAGTTCAAAGTTTGAGAAGCCGTACAGCCCGCAATATTGAAAGCACTTCCACCAGTTGAGTTTGTCAGTTCACTTAACTTAACGAAGGAAGGCGCCCATTTGTTGGTGCCACCATCCCATTTCAAAACTTGATTGGCACTGCCTCCAGTAGAAATACCTGTACCGCCATTTGCAATTGGCAGAACTCCCGTTACATCCGTCGTAAGATCCACGGTGCTCGATCCATTTGTAGCTGCCGTGATTCTTCCTTGCGCATCGACCGTGATATTTGCTTTCGTATAAGATCCGGGAGTCACCGCCGTGTTTGCTAGTGAAATTGTCCCCGTAGAAGTGATAGGACCACCACTAAGACCGGCGCCCGTTGCAATGTTCGTAACAGTACCGCTGGAAGAAGTATCGGTATCATTCGCACATTCCCAGCGAGAGCTGGCGGCGATCCACTTTAAAACTTGGCCATCACTACAGGCCACATTATTGGGTTTATAAGTTAGGTACTTTGTAGCAACACTTTGAATATCACCAAAATCCAGTGTCACGGCTCCCGTTTTGGTGGCAACTGAAGTTACTGGAAAGGCAATGTTCACATTAGCTGCCGTAGTCAGTCTTCCTTGAGCATCGACAGTGAAAGTGCTTACTTGGGTTGTGGAACCGTAAGATCCCGCAGTCACCGCCGTGTTTGCCAAGGAAATTGTTCCGGTTGAAGTAATGGGACCACCACTGAGACCCGTGCCCGTTGCGATATTAGTGACAGTCCCGCCAGCATTAGAATCATTGGCCGGAGCCCACTTTGTTCCGTCGTATTTAAGAACCTGCCCTGCAGTAAGACCTGTGGTATCGACATCCACACCTTTAATTTTATTCACGGCCACAGCACCAATAGTTCCACTGACATCACCCGCTACGGAAACATTGATTGCCTGACATTGAAATGCGCCCGCAACGGAGTTCCAGTAAGGGGTTTGGTGCGCGCCACAGTTCGCACTGCCCACGGCTGTGTTAAACGCGGACGTTGTTTGATAGTTGCTTAAAGTCGAAGAAAGATTTGTGACGTCAGAAATCGCAATACTTGCTGGAGTCCAATTGGTTCCGGAATATTTAAAAAACTGCCCCGATGTAGGAACTGTCGTCGCCACTGCGACACCTTGCAACTTGCTCACGGTCGGATCAGGATATGTGCCGCCTAAATCTCCGCCAGCATTTCCTGTGGGTGTACGAGCATCAGTAAAACGTGAATCATTTCCTGCCGCCACGGTATTTGCAGCGGTTCCCACATTCACCGTGATTTGTGGGGTGGAGTTTCCATTCGTTACGGTCGCGTAGGCGTTTCCTGAAGTCACGTTGGTAACTGTTCCACCACTAGCCCCCGTTACTGGAGCACATGAAAAAGCAGTGCCATCAAAAGTAAGAAAGTTATTCGCCGGACAACTTGTAACCGTATTTTTTAAAACGAAATCATTCGCCTGATAAGTTCCAAGCTTTTCGGAGGCCGCAGAATACGCGGCATACGGGACAGAACGAATGGTGTTATCGGGTGAAATTGTTTTCCAACCTGAACCATCGTGAAAACGCACGCGCAGACGTCTTTGATCACCGGAGGCCGCGTTATAAGTAGAACCTCCATCACAAGAAAACGACGCCGAGTTGTTGAAAGAATCTAAAAGTTTGAATGTCGCAGAAACGGGATGGCTTTGTGCTCCCCCACCGATGGGAACGTCAAACACCCCACCTGAATTCGTCATGTCGATGTGGTCGATCTGTTCGCGATAGATAATGCACTGACCATTAGGACTTGTTATTTCAAACTGAAAGCTGACGTTATTAAATTCTAACGGAGATCCGTCGGCTTTAAGAATACGTCCCTGATAAGTTAAAAGAGGCGGTGAAGCCTGCACCGAGAGCGCAAGTAAACTCATGATCAACAATGACGTGCCGGAGATTTTGTTTCTCATAGGCATCTTATCGGCATTTTAAACGGTCGCCGAAAGACTGTTGTTAAAAGTTAATAAAGATATGTGTTCCGTATGGTCTCAAACTGAGACACTTTTCCAAGAACACGTCGGGTTTTTCCTTAAGAAATCAGAAGTAATTCGAGCACTGATCGTAGCTTCAAATCTCGAAAAAATAGGAAGTTCTACTTTTGAGTGTCTATCTTATCAAGACGCTGTTCGATTTTATCTAAACGTTCTTTCAGGGCTTCATTTTCTTTTTTCAAAGTCTCTATTTCAGCGGTCTGATCTAAATAGAGCTTATGTAGTTCCTTGACGGCCTCGACAAGGGGTGCAACCAAGTTTTGGTAAGCAACGCTCAAGTATCCAGATTTTGTCGTTCGCACGGCCTCTGGAAAAACTTTTTCCACGTCCTGAGCGATGAGTCCCATTTGCTTTTCAGAGTCACGAGCGCGGTCTTTCCAATAGTAAGTCACACCATTAAGCTGATTGATCTTCGCTAAACTTGCCGGGATTCTTTCGATGTTTTCTTTTAAACGAATATCCGAGTTTTGCGTTAGTGTTCCCGCCATGACTCCGTTACCACTAGCGGTAAAGTAAGTATTCTGTACACCGTTGTTACCCAAAGCCAATGTCGCTTCAACGTAAGCATCCCAGGTCCAAAGACCACCGCCCCAACCTGTGGGTGGCGCAGTTAAATTTATCGGATGCAACTTTAAAAATGGTGACGTGCCTGAGTTCATTGCGACCCATTCTCCACCCACCATGTTATTCACTCGGAAAATCAAGGCATTGATAAGCCCCGTCCCCACGTTGGATCTAAATCCTATTGCCGCTCTTTCCATATCCGTTCCGGTTCCTTGAGCAGAAAGGAAAGAGTTATTCACACCATCACGAGCCATTTGAACCCGCGCGCCCGTGCTTAAAAGACTTGAGAGTGTCACATCGCCCGTCATACGCGAGATCTGGAAGGGAGTATCGATATAAGCTCCCGCATCGTTCGCGCGGTTGATATAAAAATCAGAACCCAAGTTACTGCCACCCTCGGAAGCACTGCTAATACCCAAGTGCCAGCGACGCGCACCTGATGTTGTGAAGTTCAAATATCCAAAGGTTCCATTCGGTCTATTTATCATCAAGGCTTCGCCACCCGAGTTCTCGATTGTCGCTGTTCCACCGCTGACATGAAGTTTTGCTCCAGGTGAAGCCGTGCCGATACCGACGTTACCGCCCGAAAGAATTGTCATGCGAGTCGCCCCACTTGTTTCAAAACCCAGCGCGTAAGCATCGTTGGTTCCAATAGTGGCGTTGGCGCCGAAGGAATTTCCGCCATTTAAAATCACACTGCTATTTACGAATGAAGTACACGTCATCAATCCCGTTGCATCAAACGTCACCATTTGACCGTTAGCACAGTTAAATGCAATCACAGCAGAGCCAGTGCCATTCGAAGCTAGAAGTCTATTGGCCGTTAAGGATGTCGATCCCGTACCACCTTTAGAAACAGGAACCGTTGCAGGGAAATTCACCGGATCCGCACTGATTGTACCGGAAGTGACAGAAAGCCCCGCACCGACTTGCACAGCACCTTTCGTCGAAGTCGTCGCATCATTGATTGAAATGGCAGGAGTTGTTGAACCAGACGACACAGCGATCGGCGCCGTACCTGTTACGTTTGTCACCGTGCCGTTAGTTGGAGTGATCCACTGCAAACCAGAAGCTTGAGCAGAGTTTGCAGAAAGCACTTGGCCGTTTGTTCCTACAGGCAAACGAACATCATTTGTTCCATCGTTGACGATCAAATCACCTTTCGTCGTGGCTGGCGATAAACCGTTAAACGCTGCCGTCGCAGTCGTTTGTCCTGTACCACCGTTAGCAATCGGAAGAGTTCCCGTCACTTCGGTCCCAAGATTTACAGCGGCCCCATTACTCGCGGCTGTCAGACGACCTTGAGCATCGACCGTGATATTAGCGCGAGAGTAAGAACCTGCCGTTACCGCCGTGTTCGCTAGAGAAATTGTTCCCGTAGATGTAATCGGTCCACCGCTAAGTCCCGTTCCCGTAGCAATATTGGTGACAGTTCCACCTGAAGACGTATCGACATCATTCGCACATTCCCAACGCAAGTTGGCGTTAACCCATTTTAAAGTCTGTCCGTCAGAACAAGCCACGTTGTTAGGGCGATAAGTTAAATATTTTGAAGCGGCATTATTGATATCTCCATAATCCAAAGACACCGCACCTGTTTTAGAAGCAACACTTGTTACCGGAAAAGCTATGGCAGCATTAGATGCGGTCGTCAAACGGCCTTGAGCATCTACCGTGAAAGTGGGAACTTGGGTTGCTGAACCATAAGAACCGGCTGTCACTGCGGTGTTCGCTAAGGAAATAGTGCCCGTTGAGGAAATAGGACCACCGCTTAATCCTGTGCCTGTTGCAATATTAGTGACGGTACCACCCGAAGAAGTGTCATTCGCACACTCCCAACGAGAACTTGCGTTAATCCATTTCAAGGTTTGTCCATCGCTACAAGAAACGTTGTTTGGACGATAGGTGAAATACTTTGAAGCGGCGTTATTGATATCACCATAATCTAAAGTCACCGCACCTGTTTTGGTCGCCACACTTGAAACTGGAAACGCGATCGCAGAATTCGCTGCCGTCGTCAAACGACCTTGAGCATCCACCGTGAAGGTAGGAACTTGAGTTGTAGAACCATATGAACCCGCCGTCACCGCCGTATTCGCAAGCGAAATAGTTCCCGTTGAAGTGATAGGTCCACCGCTTAAACCAGTGCCCGTCGCGATATTCGTGACTGTGCCGCCCGCATTGCTATCCGAAGCTGGCGCCCATTTCGTGCCATCATATTTAAGAACTTGTCCTGTCGTAAGGCCGGTCGTATCAACCGTCACGCCTTTGATTTTATTTACAACCACCGCACCGATCGTGCCACTGACGTCACCAGCAACAGAAACGTTGATCGACTGACACTGGAAAGATCCTGAAACGGAATTCCAATAAGGAGTTTGGTGGGCCGCACAGTTCGCACTTCCCACTGCCGTATTAAACGCAGATGTCGTCAGATAATTTGTTAAAGTCGTATTTAAATTGGCAACATCCGACATCGTGATTGCCGACGACAACCACTGAGCACCGTCGAACTTTAAGAAATGACCGGAAGTAGGAGCCACCGAAGACACCGCGACATTTTGAATTTTAGCTACAGAAGGATTTGGATATGTCCCACTTAAGTCTCCACCTGCTGTTCCCGTAGGAATTCTGGCATCGCTGAACCGAGCATCATTTCCCGCGGCGACAGTTCCCGCTGTGGTTCCAACTGAAATTCCTATCACCGGAATGGATGCCGTGCCCGACTTTGTAAGTGGAGCCGTGACGTTGACGTCTGAAACCACACCAGCTCCACCAGCATCGTTTTGACAAGTAAAACTTGTTCCATCAAATGTCAGATACTGTCCCGCCGAACAAGAAGCGACGCTGTTTTTTAAAAGGAAATCACTCGCTAATTTATCGCCCAGCTTTTCTGCCGAATGAGCAAACGCTGAAAAAGGCACGGTACGAATTTCATTTGGTGGATCGATGACTTTCCAGCCCGTTCCATCGTGAAATTGCACTTTCAGCAGACGCCCGTCCCCTGATAAAGGAGAATATGTCGCGCCTCCTGCACAATTTTGCGATTCTGAATTATTGAAAGCATCTAACAAAGAAAACAAAGGATCCGTTGGGAACAACTTCGTTCCACTTCCGATAGGAACATCAAAGACACCCTTTGAGCTTTGCATGTTAATACCGTCTTTTTGTTCACGGTAAATCACACAAGTGCCATTGGGATTAGTAATTTCAAAAAGAAAGCTGACGTTCCCGTATTCTAAGGCAGTTCCATCAGATTTAACGATGCGACCTTGATACGTGAAATACTTAGGCGCAGCCATTGCGAAGCAATTCCAAAGAAGTACCAATATGAGAAGATACGTACCGGAGTAATTCATATTCATTCTATCGGAAGAGTTCGGAGAAACTTAGAGCAGTTTTTAACTGAATCTTGTTCAAATCGGATTAAATCAGCTTAAAGTGCAAGTGTGGGTAACTTTTAATATTTATCGGAGAAGTCTTCACCTTAAATTACCGTATTTTCAAGGTAAGTTCGTATTGAAAGCCCCAGGCAGAAGTTAAAAAAAAAAGCCCCGTCTTTCGACGGGGCTTCCTGATTTTGAATCAATAAATCAAAAAAATTAGTGCTTACCTTTTTTTGATTTTTTAGGTGCTGCTTCTTCTGCTTCAACCGGCTCTGTGCCTTCGTGGTCTTCGCCGTTGTTGCCGTTAGCATCAACCAACAATTTACCGATACCATTCGCTGCCAAGATTTTCGCGCGAAGTTCAGTCATGTACTCCGGATGTTCTTTCAAGAATGTTTTTGCAGCATCACGGCCTTGACCCATGCGCTCACCATTCATAGAGAACCAGGCACCTGATTTTTCAACCAAGTTTGCAGTCACCGCTAAGTCTAACAAGTCACCTTCTTCAGAAATACCTTCACCGTACATCAAGTCGAATTCAACTTTAGTGAACGGAGGAGCCATTTTGTTTTTCACAACTTTCACTGCCGTACGGTTTCCAGTGACGTCCTCACCGTTTTTGATCGCGCCTACACGGCGTACATCCAAACGAACTGAAGAGTAGAATTTCAAAGCGTTACCACCTGTTGTTGTTTCAGGGTTACCGAACATAACACCGATCTTCATACGGATTTGGTTGATGAAGATAACTAGTGTGTTGGAACGGTTGATAGCCGCAGTCAATTTACGAAGTGCTTGAGACATCAAACGAGCTTGAAGACCTACGTGAGAATCACCCATCTCACCTTCGATCTCTGCACGAGGAACCAACGCCGCTACGGAGTCGACAACCAATACGTCGATCGCGCCAGAGCGAACTAGAGTCTCTGTGATTTCCAAAGCTTGTTCACCCGTGTCTGGTTGAGAGATCAAAAGATCTTCAGTGTTAACACCCAATTTACGAGCATAGTTAACGTCCAATGCGTGTTCCGCATCGACGAAAGCGACAACGCCGCCTTTTTTCTGAGCTTGAGCGATCACGGACAAGCAAAGAGTTGTTTTACCAGAAGACTCTGGACCGTAGATTTCTACGATACGACCTTTTGGAAGACCACCGATACCCAAAGCGATATCCAAGCTCAAAGCACCTGTGCTGATTGCTTCAACATCTTTCACGAGAGTTTCGTTTGCGCCCAAGCGCATGATCGAACCTTTACCGAATTGCTTTTCAATAGCAGAAACTGCTAGCTCCAAAGCTTTAGATTTTTCGCCGTTCACTTTGCCGTCTACAGAAGCGTTTGCCATCTGTTGTTCCTCTCTCGTAGCACTTGCTACGACTCTTTAATGTTAAATGTTCTGGCCGAGGCCGTTTTTATTGTCGAGATTTCAAAGAAGCGTCCAGCGCTTCACACAGCCAATTCACTGAATAGTCGACCGATGCATTCTGGATGGCTTTGCGATCTCCCGAAAACAACAGTCTTCGTGAATCTTCAAAGGCCGGTCCAGCAATAGCAATGCAGACAGTTCCTACTGGCTTTGTGGGTGTTCCACCACTCGGACCAGCAATACCTGTGATTGCCACAGACCAATCAGTTTTAAGCTGTCGACGCACTCCGTGCGCCATTTGACGAGCGACCGCTTCGCTCACCGCACCCTCTTGCATGAGAGTGTCTCGACGGACCCCCAGAAGATCCTCCTTCGCCTCGTTAGAGTAAGAAACCACAGAGCCTAAAAAGATGTCGGATATGCCAGGCTGCTCTGTTAAAAAAGCCGAAAGTGCACCTCCAGTACAACTTTCCGCAAAACCCACTGTGAGTTTTTGGTCGCGAAGGGATCGAATGAGTTCTTGAAGCTTTTCAGAATTCAGTGACATCGTTACGGCACCAAAACCTGAGAGCCCAACCAGTTGGTTTGAGTGTAGAGAACTTGCATGATGAGACTCGCAATTATCCCCGCGGCCACATCGTCCACCATCACTCCAAGACCTCCTTGGATCTTCTTATCTAAATATCCTATGAATAAAGGCTTTGTAATGTCCAGCAATCTAAACAGTGCAAAACCGATTAAAATGGCCTGCCATGTCAAAGGCAACCAGACCATAGTAATTAAAAAACCTAAAACCTCATCAATTACGATCTCTTTGTGATCGTGACCGCCCTTATCCTGCTCATAAACTTCGCAGGCAGCAATTCCGACTGGGAGCAGCAAAACAATCGCTGCCATATAGATCAGCGGCCCCGTTTTCCAAAGCAAAATCACCAAAGGAATCGTCGCTAAAGTCGCGACCGTTCCAGGTCCTTTCGGAAAACGTCCAATACCAAAGAGAATCGCCAGCTGTTTTAAGAATGTGCGCATGATTTGAAGAACTACGCTGTCCCATTTTTTATTGCAAAGCAAAATGAACGGCGTCACGGGATTGCCAAAGAATCTCTTATACCTTCAATCAAAATTAGCGATTCGACTTTGGTGCAGAACTCCCGCATCTTCTTTAAGCGGAGGTCAACCATGTTGAAGTGGATGATGATAATAGCAACTCTTGTCTACATAGCGGACACCTTGGTCGCCGCCGTCTAATTATTTTTTAAAATCCCATCACAGCTCACACGGTGTTCGTAATTTTTCGAAGACTCTTACGAACTCGGATCAGATGGACCCACGTTGAATAAGGGGAAATTCAGTAGCTTGTGATGGGAAATATTTAAGAAGTCTTATCGACCCTCTTACAAATCTTCGTAATAAGTCAGATCTTCCGGATACACGTAACGAGACACGATATCACGGAAAGCCCCTTCGATTTGTAGGTCTTTAATGATTTTACGAAGTTCTTGAAACTCTGTCGGCGTCACACGACGCTTGGAAACGTAAATTCCAATTTCAATTTTATTTTTTGGATCGCGAATAAAAGAGACTTTGTTATGCATGTCTTTGCTGTCGACAAAATATTTATTAAAGACCGCCGAAGAAAACATCGCTTGTGCCCGGCCATCTTTAAGAAAGTCATAAAGATGCTCGGGACGAGGACTGCGAATTACACGACGTTGTTTTTCCAGACTTTCAGATTCCGCTGGAAGATAAAAGAATCGACCACCAGTCTGATCCGCAAACTTGATGCGCGGATCTTTCAAATAATCTTGGATGCTTTTTTTAGGATCATAGACAGAGTTACTGACGACCAGAAGACGAGCCGCTTTGTACAATGGAATGAATCGACCTGGCTTTGACCATTCTTCATCGGAAGTTCCAAAAGCAAAAATATCTGTGCGTGAACTTTTAAAATCTTCAAAAGCGCGCGGCAACTCCACCGGATTCAAAGTCATCGTGCAACCCATACGGGCTTCAATCACCTTAATCAAATCAAAAGAAAGACCCTTACCGCCTTTCTGAACATCAGGCACAAATGAAGGGGCCTGATTGTTGACAGTGACCTTGTAGCGGCGTTCACAGATCTTTGTTTCAGCTTGTGCAAGCTGACAAAGTGTTACGCAAAATGCAGTCAAGATTAAGTGTTTCACGATTAACATCTTAGCAGGATGTTAACAAAGAAACGCCTTACAAAGCAGTTAGAAAAATAAACAAATTTGAGACACTTTCCCTATGGAAGCTCTTGTGCCCATGCATCGGGAATGCTGATTTTTGCGTCTTCTTCCCAGAACTCGTAAGGGGATTTCTCTCCAGAGTGAACTTTATCCCTCTCGCGGGCAACTAGTTCGGACCTCAAAATTTCTCCATGAGTGTTCATGGCGATCTCAGTGAACTCAACCCGGCGAATGCGCTTAAATGGGGACAATCGCGTACGCGCAAAGTTCATGATGTCCAGAGCAAGCTCTTTGGTCGGCTCAACACCTTTGATAAGAGCCACGAGTGCTTTTGGAACAGAGTCTCGGATGGGATCTGGACTTGGAATCACGACGGCTTCGCGAATGGCAGGAAATTCTTTAAGAACAAACTCCAATTCGTGGGGACTGATGCGATAGTCTGAAGACTTAAACAAGCCGTCGACTCGTTCCGAGAATGAATAATTATTCGAATCATCGTGATAAGCTAAATCTCCAGTGTGGAAGTAACCACTGTCACCTCCGGCTCCGGAAGCAAGTCCCAAAGGTTGGTTTTCAAGACTGATACAAACTTCACCCGCATCCACTAAGTTTTTCTTCTCATCTAAAAGCGCAATTTTAAATCCAGGTAAAGGTTTACCCATCGTGCCGAAAGCCCCTTTTTCTTCAGGGGGAATCCCGATAATAGTGGGCGTTTCTGTCTGACCGTATCCATCGCGTACAAACAGTTTCCACGCCTTATAGACTTTTGAAATCACCTCTGCACTTAGCGCTTCACCAGTACTGACGGCTTCGCGAAGTTGCACTTTGTAGGAAGCCATATCTTCATGCATTAGCAGACGCCATACCGTAGGCGGCGCACAGAATGTCGTGATGGGATACTCTGACAATGCATCTAATACAGTTTTCGCGTTGAAGCGCTCTTGTTTGTAAATAAAAATCGTCGCCTCTGCATTCCAAGGAGCAATAAAATTGTTCCAATCATGCATCGCCCACCCCGTTGAATTCACACCAAAGTGAACGTCTCCAGGGCGTAAACCGATCCAGTACATCGTCGAGAGGTGCCCAATAGGGAAGCCACCATAACTATGCTCAACGATGCGAGGTTTTACGCTGCTTGAAGAAGTGAAGTATCTAAAAAGAGGATCGCTGACTTTTGTGCGCCCCTCACCTTCAAAGTCCGCACTTTCTTTTTGATATTCAGAAAATGATCTCCATCCCGCCACTTCACCGTCGACGATCAGTGAAAGAACACTTGTTCCTTTCACTGAGAATTTATCAGAGTGCTTTTTTGTTGTCGCGATCACTTTAATCTGCTCGCGATTCAGACGGTCTGAAAGTTCTTGTTGCGATAGCAAAGGATTATTCGGCACAAGAACGGCTCCGACCTTCATTGCGCCTAACATCAGTTCCCACAACGCCACATCGTTTTCGATCAGCAAGAATATCGAATCACCTTTTTGCACGCCGTGCTGGCGCAAATAATTGGCAACCTGGTTTGAGCGCTGTGAAAGCTCATTGAAACTGTATTTGTGTTCGTCCCCGTTTTCGCTGACAATCCAAAGAGCCGTCTTGTCGTTGCCTTCAGCCATGGGATCGAAATAATCAAGGGCCCAATTGAACTCCTCAAGACGTGGCCACTCAAAATGTGAGTAGGCGTAGTCGTAATCAGAACGGTGTAAAATTAAAAAATCCCTCGCCTGTTCGAATTCGCTGCGGAAACTCATAGGACCTCCCAGTGCGACTCTATAAATTTATCATTCTTTCTACAGGACTCCGACGTGTGTTTTTACATTGGACTGTGCAAAGGCAGGTCACCATGGTAAGAAGTCCTATGGGTTTATTTCGCACGCTCGCCAGCTCTTTTATTCTGCTCATTTTTATCTATGTATCCCACCAGTTAACGCGCTTTACGGATTTTACCTGGGTGGGAACTGCCGCCGTCATTCTATTGCTGGCATTCCTCTTTGCCTTGGTCATAGGGACCTTTCTTTTCTTTTGGAAAGAAAAGAATTTAGACCATCGCCCTTGGCGAGATCGCCTTCTCGATGGCTCTTTGACGGTGATGGCGTACATTAATTTCCTTGTGAGTTTAGTCATATTACGTGACGTCTTTGCTTTTGTGGAAAAATGGGCGATGCCTTCTCCATTTGGGAACTTATACAGCTCGCAGGCGACGTTTGCGATGCTGGGCCTTCCTCTGGTGTTTTTGATTTTTGGAAACGCCGTCATCCAGGTGGGCCCTCGTCTAAAAAAAGTGCCGGTCTTTTTTAAAAATCTTCCAAAGGATTTAGAAGGCCTACGCATTTTGCATATCACCGATCTTCACATCAGCCCCAGCCTTTCCCCCTCGTTCGTGAAAAAACTGGTGAAACAGGCCACGAGTTTGAAACCAGATATGATCGTATTCACCGGCGACATTCTGGATAGCTTCGTGGAAAAGCATGAAGCAGAGTTCAACATGCTTAAGGATTTGAAAGCAGAGCACGGCATTTACTACGTTCCGGGAAACCATGAGTACTACTGGAATGCGCAAAAAGGCTTACAGGCTTTCCGCGATATTGGTTTTAAAGTGTTGATCAATGAGGTTCAAAATATTGGATTCGGATCGGCCACCTTACAGATGGCAGGCATTCCCGATCCCGCCGCCTTGCACTTTCGGGAAGAGGGTCCTGACTTAGCCGGCGTACAAAAGCAGTTTAACGAGAATAGCTTTAAGGTTCTTTTGTCTCATCAGCCGTCTCTGGCACCTAAAGTCCAGGCTTTGGGCGTTGATTTGCAGCTATCAGGTCACACCCACGGTGGTCAGTTCTTTCCTTGGAACTGGTTGATTGTCTTTTTTGAGCGTTACGCCAAAGGGCTTTACCGCATTGGAAGTATGCAGCTCTATGTCAATCAGGGAACGGGCTATTGGGGGCCGCGACTTCGTCTAGGAACATATTGTGAGCTGACCGAAATTGTTCTTCGCAAGGAGCCCAAAACAGAGTAATAATCTCTGTCATGTCTCGAGAGAAAGATCCCCAAAAAACCCGTATGGCCGCGAAAAAGAAAGTCATGGACTTGATCGCCCGCCGGGACCATTCCGAAAAAGAATTGCGCACGAAACTGCGCGAAAAATTTTCGGATGAAGACTCTTTGGGAGAGATCATTGATGAGGCTATTGATTTCGCCAAAGACCAGAATTGGATTGGCGATCCTGCGGACCTTGCTCAGCGCATGGCCGATATGCTTCACCGTCGCAACAAAGGCATTCACTACATCAACAATTACCTTCGCGAAAAAGGTTTGCCTTCTGTTTCTACCGACCGAGACTTGGAGCTTGAAAAGGCTCTTTCAATTGTAAAAACTAAGTATGATGAAGATTATGAATTCTCGCGCGAAGAAAAGGCCCGTGTCGGTCGCTTCTTGGCTTCACGAGGATTTGATTCCGAGACCGTAAGAAAGGTTATTTATGAAAAGCTCTGAGATCCGCAACGCCTTTGTCGAATACTTCAAAAAGAAGGGTCACACGCATGTAGGTTCTTCTTCTTTGATTCCAGAAAATGATCCGACATTGCTTTTCGCGAATGCCGGGATGAACCAATTTAAAAATACATTCCTGGGTTTGGAAAAACGCGATTACTCTCGCGCTGTCACTGTTCAAAAATGTGTGCGCGCCGGCGGTAAACACAATGACCTAGAAAATGTCGGCTTCACGGCTCGTCACCACACGTTCTTTGAAATGCTGGGGAACTTTTCTTTCGGCGATTATTTCAAAAAAGATGCGATTCATTTTGCTTGGGAGTTCCTGACAAAAGAATTGAACATTCCGAAAGAAAAACTTTATGTGACGGTTCATATCTCTGACGACGAAGCGGCTGAAATCTGGCACACGCAAGAAGGCATCCCCAAAGATCGCATCTTCCGTTTTGATGCTGATAACTTTTGGAAAATGGGTGATACCGGCCCTTGCGGTCCTTGTACGGAAATCTTTTACGATCACGGGCCTAAAGCAGGAACTATTTCTGATCCGTTTAAAGGGATCGCCGCGGGTGAAGATCGCTTCGTGGAAATCTGGAATCTGGTTTTCATGCAGTACTTCGAAAATCCTCCAGGCACATTGACTCCGCTGCCAAAACCTTCCGTGGATACAGGGTCCGGTCTTGAGCGTGTCGTGGCAGCTATGCAGGGCAAATTCAACAACTACGATACTGATCTTTTCATGCCGATGATCGAGCGCGCTTGCAAAATCGGAAAGATTGAATACATCACAGACAAAGAAGTTTTAGCTAAAGACAAACATGCGGCAGAAATCACTTCTGCTTTGCGCGTTCTTGCAGACCACTGTCGTTCAACGTCCTTCTTGATCGCGGATGGAGCCCTTCCTTCAAACGAAGGACGTGGTTACGTTCTTCGTCGTATCATGAGACGTGCGATCCGTTACGGCCGTAAGCTTTCTGCCGATCAATCGTTCTTGCCAGCAATGGCGGAAGCGTTGATTGAAAGCATGGGTTCGGTATATCCAGAATTAAGCGCGCGTCGCGATCATATCTTAAATACGATTCGTGACGAAGAAGACCGCTTTATCAGCACTTTGGATAACGGCACAAACATCCTGATGGATGAAATCGCGAAGGCGAAAGCTAAAGGCGCTAAGGAACTTGCGGGTGAAGTTGTGTTCAGAATGTACGACACTTACGGATTCCCGGCAGACTTGACTCGCGTGATTGCGAACGAGCAAGGCATCGAAGTGAACGAAGCCGCCTTTGAAAAAGAAATGGAAGCCAACCGCGCAAAATCCAAAGCCTCCTGGAAAGGGAAAGCTTTAGGTGCGGACGAACAACACTTGATCAAATTCGCGAAAGACTATGTCGCTACCGGAAAAACTGTGAAGTTCACAGGCTACGGCGACTTCGCGGGTGGCGGTCGTATTACAGCGCTTTCTAACGGCCAAGAAGTCGTGACGTCCTTAAAAGAAGGTGACCATGGCGTTATCATCACGGATGAAACTTCATTCTATGGTGAAGGTGGCGGTCAGGTTGGTGACATCGGCTACATCATGGATAAGAACGGATCGCGCGCTAAAGTTGTGAACACAACAAAGACTGACGATATCGTTCTTCACCACGTTGAAGTCGAACACGGTGAATTTAAAGTCGGCCAAGAAGTAGACACGATCGTAAATCCTTTTGAACGTCGCAATACCATGAGCAATCACTCGGCGACCCACTTGTTGCACTCCGCTCTCCGTAAGGTTTTGGGTGCCCACGTGACTCAAGCAGGTTCTTTAGTGGACTCGCAAAAAACTCGTTTCGACTTCACTCATAACAAACCATTGTCTTCCGAAGAAATTCGTCAAATCGAAGATCTGGTAAATGAACAGATCGCTATGGGTAACGAAGTGAAAGTCGAAGTGATGTCGCCTAAAGAGGCTCAGGCGAAAGGCGCGATGGCTTTGTTCGGTGAAAAATACGGCGACAAAGTGCGCGTTTTAACAATGGGTGATTTCTCGTGCGAACTTTGCGGTGGAACTCACGTTAAGAACACTTCACAGATTCGTTTGTTTAAGATTGTCTCTGAAGCAGGCGTTAGCGCTGGAGTTCGTCGTGTTGAGGCTATCACGGGTGATGGGGCTGTTCGCTATGCGATGAATGCAGTTTCTCACTTGGATGAGGCACTTTCAGCGGCTGGTTTCCAAAAAAGCCCTCATTACTTGAAACATCTTGAAGCCACTGGCGAAACAGCAACACTAGCTAATCGCGTGGAAGCTTTAAAAGAGCAGATCAAGCAAATGGAAAAAGAGATGAAGAAGCTTCAAGGTGGACAAGTGAATGTCGATGATCTTGCGGCGAAAGCTTTGACTTTCAAAACCAAGGCAGGAGCATCTGCGAAACTGGTTCTTGCAGATCTCGCTTTAGACGATCGCCAGGTTCTAGCAGAAGTCACAGACCATTTGAAAAACAAAATCCAAAATGGTGTCGTGGTTGTTGTCGGACAAGGTGAAGGCTCAAACCCTATCATCGTCAGCGTTTCTAAAGAGATTTCTGGCGAAACCAAAGCCGGTGATCTTTTAAAAGAAGTCGCAGGCATCATGGGCGGCAAAGGCGGCGGTCGCCCTGACTTCGCTCAAGGCGCGGCTCCCAACAGAGCAAGCCTTCCTCAGGCCTTCGACAAGGTAAAATCTCTTTTAGGAGTATAACGAATCTTTAATATTAGGGCCCCACTCGGGGTCCTAATTTCTCTCTCTATTAGCCAAATGAATTCATGACGGGAAATAAATTCAACTGGGTGGATCTTAGAATCCATTTCTAGTAAGGTGCGCCTTTCGAACGCTCTCACTAGGATAGGAACCTTCTCGTGAAACTGCTTTCTCGTGTCGCATTGGCTTTCATTTTTATCGTTCCTGCATTTGCCTGTGCCGATATCTTTGGACGTGATGATCGTAAAGATATCTTGCAAGTGCCTGCGAAGAATTCACTCGCGCGTTCTGTTGCTGTCGGTGTCTTAAGCAGCCTTTGGACCGATCTTGGAGATGGTCACTCTTCTTTAGATATTAACAAAATGAGCGATTTCATGTGCCGGGATGAACGCTTTGCTAACCAAACAAGTATCGCTTACGCTTGCTCGGGCTTTTTAGTTGCTCCAGATCTTCTGATCACGGCCGGCCACTGCGCCGTGACCTTTGGTGAAATTCGCAGTGTTACTGACCAGTATTGTGAAGTCTACACTTGGATGTTTGACTACGATTCAAAAGTGAATCCCGCAAAGATCGCCAACGACAAGATCTTTAAGTGCAAAGAAATCATCTATGCAACGGTCAGTGAGAAGGGCGAAAACCATGACTTTGCCCTTATTCGCTTGGATCGCCCGACCGTAAATAGAATGCCTTTTAAGATATCTAACAGTCCGGTCAAAATGAATGAACCTGTCACTATGCTGGGTTTCCCGATGGGACTTCCTCTAAAATACACAGACAGTGCTAAGGTCTTTCTTCCGCAGTATCGCAGTCGTTCGTTTTTGACAGACTTAGATGCTTTCTCGGGCAACAGTGGCAGTCCCGTCTTTAATGCTAAAAATGAGATCGTGGGTGTTCTTATCGGTGGAAATCCTGGTATTTCCACCTACACCGATCCCGTTCACGGATGCGAACGATATAATAGCTGTGATTCCAAGGGTGGAAACTGCAAAAGCCTGGCACCGAGTTATCCCCTTCAGGGATTTCCGAACACCTTTTCTGAAGTGCAGAGCCTTCTGTTTTATAAAGATATTATCGATAAAAGTATGAGTTCAAAATAGCCTACAAATAAAAACAGCTTCCTATCGGGAAGCTGTTTTTATTGCATCGGTTTGCGGGAATTTCATCACTATTCGCAGTTCATTTCATTCCAATGCTGCTTTACATGCGCTACGTAAGCTTGGAAGACATCAGTCAGAGCTCCGCAAAGATCTTTTCTGCCTTTACCGCAAGAGTCTTTTTCTTCACCCAACTTCACGCGCTCTTCGTTTACGTAAAGTGCGGCATACCAAGGCTTGTACTTCATCGAGCACACTTGATCATCACTTTGCACTTCGGCCTCACAAATACTGGAACCGCTTAAGATGGTTTTTAGTTCATCAAGATTACTTGAATTCAAACAGCGTTTTTCTAAAACGTTATTCGCATCATCGACAAGTTGAATAGAACCAGATTCTGTTGAGATCACCAAACGATAAGGGGTTACTTCAGTGGCTTTTGCCGACACAGAAGTTTGTCCGTCAGAGATATTAGGAATTTCGATGAACGTGACGGCCTTTGCCACGGAAGATTCTTCTTCAGAAATTTGTGGAGGCATATTGATGGAAACATCGGTCGATGCCAAGTCTCCCTGTCCCTGCAAGGCGCTTTGACTGCAGTTCTGGAATCCCAATACGAGACACAGTATCCCGATGAGTGCCAAACCTCTTTTCACAAATTCCCCCTTTTTCCCCGTCTCGTAATGAATAAAGGCAATATTCATTCCGACCCCAGGCCTTTGTAATATCGGGATAAGGTGTTAGAAACTTAACGCTGTATTAAGAGTTCACAGAGGGCGTTTCGGCTTCAGAAACGCAGTATTTTTGCACCAATTCGATCACGGTTTGCTTGCGCACCGGCTTACCAGCGTGATTGTCCGCCCCGGCAGCCAGACTCTTTTCGATATCTTCGGCAAAGCTGTTGGCAGAGATAACAATCACGGGAGTTCTTTTGCGCTCTTGAATTCGCTCCAGATCACGCAGCTTGCGGATCGTATCAAGACCAGACATTTCAGGCATCTGAACATCCATGAAGATAAGATCGTAGTCGTTACGCTCCCATTTTTCTAAACACTCGTAGCCATTAAAAGCGGAATCCGCGTGGATATTATCTAACTTGCGGATGTACGCTTTTAGAAGAGTGTGATTTTCTTCCATGTCGTCCACAATAAGGATGCGACGCTGATTTTCGGAAACAGACTTTTTGATTTCTTTCGTCAGCGCGGCACTCATTTTTGTCGTCCACCGGACATTCCAGTTTTCGGCTTTTCGACTTTGCATCTGCACAGAGAAATAAAAGCGTGAGCCCATGTACTGTTCACTTTCACAGTGCAGTTCGCCACCCATTTCCTGTACGATCTTTTTGGAAATACTCAAACCTAATCCCGTCCCACCAAAACGACGCGTGACTGAGGAATCCTCCTGACCAAATTCATCGAAGATCTTACGAAGATTTTCTTTTGCGATTCCTAATCCGGTGTCTTTCACTTCAAACAGAAAATACTCTGATTCGGAGTCTTTTCCGGGGTAAGGCTGAATGGTCAGTTCGATACTTCCGCGATCAGTGAATTTCACCGCATTTCCTAGCAGATTCATCAGAACTTGTTTTAAACGCAAAGAATCACCGACAATCCAACGATCCTGCTCGGGTCCGTGGAAATAGAACTTTAAACCTTTACGAAGAATCGATGTCGCAACCAAGGCATCCACTTCACGCACAAGATCACTGAGTAAAAACTCGCGCTTTTCCAACTGCATACGCCCCGACTCGAACTTTGAAAAATCCAAGATATTGTTGAGCATGCTTAAAAGTGTTTCTCCCGAACTTTGCAAAGAGCGCAGAAGCTCATTTTGCTCTAAGGTCAGCGGAGTTTCGGCCAACAATTCGGAAGAGCCGAGCATTGAGTTTAAAGGTGTGCGAATCTCATGGCTCATCGTCGACAAGAACAAAGACTTCGTTTTTGTCGCCGCTTCTGCCTTATCACGGGATTCTAGCAGTTCCTTTAAGACCACTTTGTCCTGATTGACAACGTACTTTCCGGTCAACCACACCATGAGCGTCAGCAGAAAGTACGCCGCCATGGCAACAAAGCCAAAGAAGAACATCCGGAAATAAAGTCCTGAATAGGCTTCGGACTTTTCTTGATAGATCACCATATGCCAAGGACGACCTTTGATGGGCTTAGAGTAGGTGATATATGTTTTGCCATCGGCACCGGCAAAATCCTGAAGCTTTGCTCCTTGAATATTAAATACTTTCTGTGAAAGCGTCGGCAGTTTCTTAAACTCGTCTCGGCTAAAAGCTCTTAGGTATTTGAAATCTATTAAGGGTAGATCGCGTGCAATCAAAGGTAAAACAGGGCGACCATGATTATCGACGATGATTACTCCGCCAGTTTCGCCCAGTCGAAATGCACCTAAACGGTGTGCAATGTCTCCGGCCAAGGTATCAATTCCCACAACAGCCACTAACTTGCCGTCCTTGTAAGTGCCGGTGGTCGTGCTGAACATGACTTTTTCCATGTAGCCTTTGTCGAAATAGAAATCTGAAAAATTAATTCCGACATTTTTTTCGTTCATGTGCCACCACTGCATGTCGGGGTCCGTGTTGTAGCCCGGTGCCAGGAATTCTTCATGAATGAAATACTGGGGGTCATTGTAACGAGTGTTCGCAAATAAAGAGTAATCACGAAGAACTACATAGACGTAGGAACTTTTTCCGAAATACTTTTTTGCAAGTTCAGGTCCTAAAGCAAAATAGGCATTGAATTGTGTTGAATGCGGAGCAATCGTCATCGCCGCAAAGCTGCGAAACTTTTCGACTCTTATGGACGGTGGCATCACCTCAAAAAGATCCACGATACTTTTTAGCCGCTGCACATTGGCTTCAAGGCTGGAGATTTCGTTATTGGTTCTTTCAACTTCGCGACTTAAAGCAGGATCCATTCTTTCGCGGATCGCACGCTGCTCTGAAATAAATAAATGAGTGCCATATACGACGATCACTAGCAACAGAACCAGTGTCGTTGTCAGCTGATTGAGCAAGAAAATATGGACAAGAGTCAGCTTTTTCTTCATGCACCTTTAAACAGAAAATCTAAAAATTAATACCTAAACCTACAGTTCCGTAAAAAGTCGTTAATTTAGCACCGCTGCCGTCAGAGTTCTTTTCAAAGTAGTAGTTCTTTAAACCAAAGCCGGCTTCTCCGAAAAAGCTCGGAGTCCACAAAACTTTGCCGTGGAAGTTAAGAACGTAGTCATCGCCCAACGTGATATCGCTGTCCGTAGACGACACGTATTTGATAAATTCCATATCCACCCACTTTGGGTAGTTCATGAATGGAAGTTTACTGAACCAAGTATCAATGGATTTAGGCATCGAACGAGCCCAAAAAAGCCCGACACCCAACTTCGGAACATTGGCGTCACCTAAGGTCATCGCCTCGTACGCAACAATCGCTCCGACAGTCTCATCTTTTTCCCACAGTCCCGGAGTAAATCTATAACGAAGATCCGCTTCGGCCACTTTCAAATCAACATCTTCACTGGCACCGGATTCGTCCGTGGCCGGCAATTGAGTTAAAGACGTAAAGTAGCGTGCGCTCACACCCCATCTTTGTTTTGAAAGCCAATAGTTTTGCGCTCCGAAAATATCATTGAACCACCACGACACGTGACCTTCGCCTAATACAACGAAATCGCCATCCGTAGTCACAACCCCTGTCAGACGCAAGCTCGCTTCACCTGCGCCCGCACGATAAATTTCCAGATAAGACCTGTGAGTAGCCTTTTCACCCTGCACATCCAGATAGACTGTGTTGCTTGCAAATTTCTGAGGAGTTTCAAATTCCCACGTCTGAATATTGTCGGCAGAGTCACGCACCTGCATTTGATCTTTGGATCTGTAGGTTCCTTTGATCGCTCTGTCAGAAATAAAACGGCGGTCTTGTTGGCGCGGAGGATTCTGAATCTCCAATTCGTAACTGAAGATACCGCCCGACTTACCCGGGATCACCAAACGAGACTTTTTTACCGGAAAATCTGCCGCCCATAGATCACGCGCTTCAGCGATCGTACTTTCAAAGCCAAGAATTTGCGTGATCTTGCCATAGTCATTGCCAGAGATCATTTTTGATTCTGCTTTCAAAGGCTTCGGCAGTTCTCCCGTGATAGTGACATGATCTTTCTTTTCAGATTCGATCATATCTTTCACGATGGGAGCCACGGGTTCAGAAACGAATTCATAGGTCGCATTCGTACTTAAAGTAGCCAGAAACTGCACAGGAGTTCCAACAGCCACTTCTTCTCCACCTTTAAGTTTCTTTTCATCGTTTTGGAAAATCACACGCGGGGTCGTTGATGATTTCGCAAGTCCCAACTGAATGCCAGACTCTTTGACTTCCACGGCGTAGTTTTGAGTGCACATACCTGAATATCCGCGGCCTACTTCCGAGCGAATACAAAAGTGAAATCTTTCGCCGTCTTTCCATTGAGGGCCATCAGATCCACGAACACCTTTGAAGGACCAAGTGCCATTTCCTTTCGCGGCTTTTTTCCAAAGTTCTTTACCTTGCTCGTTGATGACCGAGATGTCTCCGCCGGAAACAAGCTCCGTGTCCCAAGTAAAATTCAAGCTGTCTTCTTCAAGTTTCGCGGTGAAAGAATTGTTGTTAAAAGTAACTCCGTTGATATCGAGTTCCTGCCCTTTAGACTTTTGCAAATCGAAATCAACGCGCGGGTTTTTGATTTTAAGTTCTTGATCAATAACGGAAAAGAAAAGAGGTTTATCGAACTCTGTCGCTTTTTTATCCGTGGTCGTTGCTGCTGAAGCTTCTTCTTTTTTCGGTTCTTCTTTATTTACGGCTTCAGTCTTTGGTGCTTCTTGTGCAAAGGCAAAATGCGAAAAACCTAAGCTGCAAATCAGTGATGCAATAACCAGTTTCACGAAACGTCCCTCTTTTGAATTGCTGTAGATTGTTAAAGAATAAACTAATTAGTACTGTGAGAGACATTAAATCCTGGAAGCTCAGACCTTGTGCTAGAAACTTGCGGTCACTTTGCCGGAGCGGATCATCCACGCCGAGAGCCGATAGTGCGTTGCATTTGCATTGCCTGCCCCGCGTGGGTGAAATAGCCTCCCCTACGCAACAACCTTAGGAGGGTTTTAATGAAATCACTTATCGTAGCAGCTTTGGTTCTTATGGGTTCTTCTGCAATGGCTGAAACTCTTTTCAACTGCGCAGTTCCAGAGAGCAAATTCGTATCTATGAACATCGACCTAGCTGACGACCAATCAGCAGACTTCGTAACTGTTTCTTTGAGCGAAAAATCAAAACAATCGATTTTCTTCTCTCAAATGGACAAAGGCGCAGTAACAGAGCAATTGAACAACGGTTTCTTGCAACTTCTAGCTTTGACTGACAAGTCAGCTCAAGAAGACGGCGTTATCAAAAACACAGGTTTCCTAGCTATTGGTAAAGAAGCAGACGGTTCATTCGGCGGCTTCCTAGCAGCTAACGGCAACATCTACCCACTTTCTTGCTCTAAGTAATTAGAAAGAAAAATGGAGAGTTGAAAAGGCACCTTCGGGTGCCTTTTTTATTTTGGAAGTGAGTTTCAAAAAAACCTAGGGAAAAGTCCAAGTCCAACACTCACTAAACTAATCAACTCCGAGTGAACGGCAAAGCAGCCTAACTTCACGACTCCCAAAATTTAATCAACGAAGAGACTAAGTTACTGCCACGGTGGCGGTAAGCAAGTGCGTCACTTCAAAACCGCAAATCAATGTTACCGTGCCTTCGAAAAAAGGAAGCGTCTTAGCTGTTTACTTCCACGGTGGAAGTAAAAATTGAGCTCCATGATTATCGTACTTCTGTTTGATTAGATTAATTAATGGGAAGCGAACGAAACAACGTGGATGATAACCACCTTTTACTGCCACCGTGGCAGTAAGCATTTGCGTTAGAACATGAAATAATTGGGACCCATAAACTTTCAACCATCAAGTGAAAATCTAAAAATCCACCACAAACGAAATCACGGCGAAGCCCAGATCCCAAAACACCGAACGTCCCAATAGATTCCAAAATAAAACAAATCCCTCGTCATCACGAAATACAGTTCATCCCAGTTTTTTAGAATTATTCGAAGAAACGAACATCGAATCCAGCAAAGATTTGCGGATGGAAGTGCTGCCTGCCTTAGCTGACTGGTCCTAAGAGAGGCCTTTGCCGGCGCATGGATGCGCGAACCGCCTGAAAGGCGGCGGCAACCGAGCCCGGAAGGCGTGCCGACCGAAGCGACCAGCCAGCTAAGGCAGGCAGCACTTCCATCCGCAAATCCACCGCAAGAACGACAAGCCAAGCCCCAAGAAAAAAGCAAAAAAAAAGGGAGCTGAAACAGCTCCCTTTCTCGTCCGATAACCCGAAACGATTAACGTTTAGAGTATTGGAATCTACGACGAGCGCCGGCTTTACCGTATTTTTTACGCTCAACCATACGAGGATCACGCATAACGAATCCAGCTTTCTTAAGAGTTCCTTTGAACTCCGCATTGAAAGCGATCAAAGCACGAGTGATACCCAAACGGATTGCACCAGCTTGTCCAGACTCACCACCACCAGAAACAGTGATTTTAGCGTCGAACTTGCCAAGTTGGCCCAATAGATCAAGAGGCTGTACGATCACCATGCGTGATTGCATACGGCTCAAATAATCATCAGATTTTTTTCCGTTGATTGTGATGTTGCCTTTACCAGGCTTCAAGAAAACGCGCGCAGAGCTCGTTTTTCTTCTTCCAGTTGCATAATAGAATTTATCTGCTGCTGCCATTGTCTATCTCCAATTACTTCTTAGAAGGAAGTGTGTAAAGAGCTGGCTTTTGAGCAGCATGAGGATGCTCAGCACCAGTGTATGCCTTCATTTTCATGATAACTTGGCGAGAAAGCTTGTTTGTAGGAAGCATTCCGCGAACAGCTTCGTGAATGATGAAAGTAGAATCTTTCTCTTTCGCTTGAGCTGCAGTCATCTCTTTCAGAGAACCGAAGAAGCGAGAGTGACGGTAGTATTTTTTGTCATCCCACTTAGTTCCAGAAAGCTCCATTTTGTCCGTGTTGATAACAACAACGAAGTCGCCAGTATCAACGTTAGGAGTGAAAATAGGTTTGTTCTTTCCACGAAGAATGTTTGCAACAGTTGTCGCTACACGACCGACCTTTTGGTCAGCGGCATCAACGATCCACCATTTTCTTTCAACTTCATCTGCTTTTGCATTGAAAGTTTTCATTAGGGTCTCCAGTTTCATTTTGAATACGTCAGTTTTACCGTCTGCGCATTCGGCAAAAAATGTTTGAGTTTAACAACGGGCTCTTACACTATTTTGCGGGAAGGGATGTTTTAAAGTTCTATACACCCATTGTCAAGGTCCTGGGGATAATAAACCTTCATTAAATAAAGGCCTTCCGCAGGGGCTGGGGGACCGGCTTTTCGGCGGTCTTTCAGGCTTAAAATGCGCTCCATCTCTTGGGGATCTAAGCCTTTTTTCTCTAACATTAATGAGGTTCCCACAATATTACGCACCATCTGCTTTAAAAAGCCGTTTCCGGTGACCGTAAATTGAAGAACGTCAGGACGACGCCACTCCCAATCCGCCTGATAGATCTCGCGCTCGGTATCTAAAACCGGCGTTCCGACCGATTGAAAGCTCTTAAAGTCATGATTTCCCAAAAGAAATTCAGAACTTGAGATCAAATGACGGATGTCGATAGGCTTGCGCTCCCAAGCCATGTAACGGGCCAGATGAGCACTGGGGCGAGGACGGTTCAAGATCAGATATCTATATGTCTTGTGGGTCGCCGACAACGTCGCGTGAAACTCTTCCGGGGCAATCCAGGCCCTTTTCACGACGATGGATGGAGGCAATTGAGAATTCAAAGCCCAGCAGAAGTCCCATTTTTTAGCTGGATCAATCTTGCGATGCGTAGAAAAGTGGCAAACTTGGTTCAAGGCATGAACACCGGCATCGGTACGGCCGGAAGCGAACAAAGTGATCTTTTCAGCAAAAACCTTCTCTAAGGCCCTTTCGATCACATGGCCCACTGAAATCTGGTCTTCTTGTTTTTGCTTCTGCCAGCCGCAGAACCCGGTGCCGTCATAGGCCACGGTGAATTTCACTTTCGTCAACATGGACGGCAAAGTATCAGCTTAGGTTCTTCGCGACAAGGCTATGTTGTCCATAGCCCTGACTTAAGAAAATTTTGGGTGTTTTACTTTGAAGCCGTTTGTTCGGGAGCTTCAGGCTCTGTCGGCTCTTGCGGCACCTGAGGTTCTTGAGGTTTTGGTGGTTTCGGAGTCATCTTACAGATCTCAATCGTCGTTCCCTGCTGAACCAGGTTGTAGATTTCATAGATCTCCTGATCGGTCACCGCGATACAGCCCGCCGTCCAATTGCTCGGATGGATAGCGCCGACAAACTTATTAAAATCCGGGCGAGATGAAGCATTCGGGAATCCGTGAATCATGATGTCGCCGCCAGCGGACTTCCCTTTAGACTTCGCATACTCAAGATCTTGCTTATTCGGATAAGAGACATGAAGAGAAAGATAATAAGCACTCTTCGGATTCTTGCCATCGATGTAGTAGATACCTTCCGGCGTTTTGTAGTCTCCCTCAAATTGTTTGTGACCTTCAGGGACAAGTCCGAAAGCGACCCTGTAAGACTTCACCACAACATCTTTGCTCAAAAGATAAAGCTCTTTGCGATCTTTACTCACAAGGATGCGGTCGATCTTGTTCTTTTTATCCAAACCGAAGCGCTTAAACTGGTCTGAATTCAGACGAGGAAAGTTGTCGACACGTTGAATGTCATCACAGTAGCGAGTTTGTGCGAATGACAAAGACGTAATGAATAATCCGGCAAGAAGAATAAGTTTTTTCATAGCGGAATTGATAGCACGGCCACCGAAAAAACCCCTAAAAATTTATGGCGTATTTCGCGGAACAAGTATGAATACAGCGAGCACGATTTTAAGTGGACTTCACGGTGTACAGACTGTAGTCACCTCTGTTCTCTTTTCACGGTGTATTGACCACCCCTAAGGAAAGTCGTACTCCATGCCATCTTTTTTAATAACCAAATCCAAGGAGTAAATCATGAAATCATTAATCGTAGGTTTGATGTTAGTTGTTTCTTCAACTGCTATGGCTCAAGAAGATATCGTTAGCCATCGTGAATCTGACTACCAAGTTGACGTTCTTAGCTGGTGTGAAGAGAACTACGTTATGGGCCAAAACTCAAAAGGTGAAGTTGAAGCTCGCTACAACTGTTCTGAACAAGGTTTGAAATGCACAGCTGGTTCAATGCACCGTATGAACCGCACTATTCACTTCGCTTCTTGCCAACCTCAGTAATCGACTGTGATACCGGCACCCGCTATGCCGGATGTGAAATCCAGATCTTCATTGAAGGTCTGGAGATAGCGGTAATCTAAAGACACCCACAAATTAGAGATGCCGTATTCGGATTTCAAAGTGAATGCGGTTTCTCGATCCATCGCCGAAATATTAATTAACAATCCTGCAGCTCCGTAAGCACCTGGCGTTCCCACCGCAGATGGTGTCGCTCCGTCGTCACGGAATTCAGCCACTCCGATATAAGTTCCGCCACCAGAAACATAAGGCGCGAACCACTGACGGTCCATCCACTCCAAACGATAGACCAGACCCAAGTTCAAAGGCACCGCCAAGAAGGTATAACTTTCTTTCGCTTCTTGACCGACTAAGTCCCCTTCAATGAAGCGGCCCTTCCCGTTAGCGATCATAAACCCAAAGCCCGCTTGAATACCGAACTTTCCGTAACCATTAAACGGCTGCCACTCATAATCAAACATGAAAAGTGGCTGCGAAGATCCGGAATACATCGTATCGAAGCTTGTCGTTCCATCCGCAGAAATAATTCGTGGTGGATCGATCAAACCCAGACGGAAACTTCCCGTGTGATTGTATTCACCCGATTCTTTAGTGCGATAGATGTAAGCGCCTTCTTTAGTGATCGCGATTAGGCCGTTCGCCGCTTGAGGATGTTCGATGTACTCGGTCCCGCCACGCGCAGATCGACGCATGACTTTTCCCGATTGAATCGGACTCGCCGGTTTGACTTCAACAACAGGAGTCGGAGGCGCAGGAACCATTTCAGGTTCTTCTGCTACAACCGGAGATTCATCTTCAATGGAAAGCTCTTCTTCTAAATCTTTATTCGGATCGGCGTCCTCATTCAGATTCACCGTCTCTTTTTGCGGAGGTTGAAGATTTGATTCCGGAGCGGCACTTTGAATTTCATCTTCAATGCTTAACGCTTCTGAATCAAATTCAGTGTCTTCTTGGACAAACGGTGGTTCTTGCGGAGCCGACTCGGCATCTTGCGCTTGAACTGTGTGAAACGAAACCACTGCTAAAAGAGCGATAAAATATTTCGACCAACTCACAGTTCACCTCGAAATCGACGGCCTAAAATCAAACGGCGATAAAGACCATAAATAGTCAAACCACCCAAAGAAAGAAGTGCAAAGGCAGTCCAGAATCCCAAAGCCACACTGGCACGTGCAAATAAAAGCAAAGGCCACAAAGCCGCGCGGACTGCTGTTTTCGCGATTTCACTTTCAGCGATCATGTTGGCGTAATAAGGACTGTGTTTGTAATAGAACTTAACAAAGGCCTTTCCCCATTTATTGGGAAGAAGGAACTTATTACGAAATTCACGGAAGCTTTCCACTTCAGGCGCCATCTGACTGCCGAAGGCCGCAGTGGCAATAAAGCAGCTTTTATCATCAAGTAAGCCCACCACCGCCGCCGGAGTACCACAAAGTTCAGCAGCGGTTACTGGCGATCCTGAAGTTCCGGGAATTGGAGTAAAGAAAGAAATCACTCCGGTCATATCCATGTTCGCCATGACCATGCAATAACGCTGACCATTGACGAGTCCATCCACGCGGTCATCAACAATCGGAGGATTTGCGGAACGATTCACTGGAAGTTCAAACATCGAAGAAGCGTTGCTGATACTTGCGATCGTCGTATTGTCATCAGTGACAAAAGGTTCGTAAAAGAAAACAACCGAACGGAATTCAACACCGGGAGCCGGTGAAGCCGGATACCCATCAGAGTAAACCATGTTTTCGACGTAAAGTTTTTCATCGCCCGGAAAGACATTGAAGTGACAAAACCCCTGGTTGTTGGCCACCGCAGCCGTATTGCAATCTGTGTAGAAAGAATCCGAAGCATCCGCTGCAGCCACTCGCGTGTTCAACCGGAAAGTCATTGAATCCGTCGTCGCCGATCCCCCGGATGTCGTGTTGATTCCAACAACCAAATCCTTATTCATGCTGCTATCGCAATTGCCTACACCCGCAGCTTGGCAGATTTCAGCCCAGGTCGCTTGGAACGTCAGAACACCACTGTCGAAAGTCCAAGGCAAAGTAGAGCTGACATCGTCTTCACCAATTTTCGCGTAAACCGTCCCCGTCGTATTCGTCGAAGTCATTTGAATGACTAAACGAAGATTGGGATAAGCGCTGGTTTTATTACACGAAAAAAGTTTTCCGCCCGCAGAAGTTCCTGTGCAGCTGTCGCATGTAAAAGACCCGTCGCCAGTACAAGCTACCGCCGGAGTAAATCCCGCATAAATAATAGGTTTAGCTGGATCAGAAAGATCACGATTTGAATCGCCAGAAATAGAATTCAATGTCATGGTCGCATGACTATTGAACGAAAGAAGGAAAATGCTGGCTGCCGTGATTACCGAAAGCTTCATCCTTTTAATCGAACCATGCGAAGGTCGAGATGTCAAAAAAAGCTCAAACTCAAGACCTTCGTCGAATCAGACAGGGACTATGGAAAAAGGTGGGAAGACCCACCTTTTTATTAACTGAAGAAGATTTGTTCAGCGATTTGGATGCCATTCAGAGCAGCCCCTTTACGGATGTTGTCCGAAACAACCCACATCAACCACATTTTTGGGTTTTCAGGATCGCGATGCACGCGTCCCACGTAAACAGGATCTTTTCCAGAAACATCGCGGGCCAAAGGATAAACGCTCTTCTTAGGGTCATCTTGAAGGACGATGCCTTTGAATTCGGAAAGAGTGGCCATGATCTGATCGCGGCTGACTTCTTTATTTAGAGTCACCCATACGGACTCACTGTGCGCGTTCAGTGCTGGGATACGAACCGTGAAAGCCGAAACTTTCAATTTGTCCTGACCCAGGATCTTACGTGTCTCTTTCATGATCTTTACTTCTTCACTGCAGTATCCCTCGTCGTTAAAGGACCCGATTTGCGGGATACAGTTGAAAAGAATCGTATGCGGGAAAGTTTTTGGTTGGTGATCGTCTTTGTGGTTTGACGTCTGTTCCATCAATTCGTCGTAACCGCCTTGACCGGCACCACTCACCGCTTGATAAGTGCTGACTCGCACTTCTTCTAAACCAAATTTATCTAAAAGTGGTTTTAGTGCCACAACCAACTGGATGGTTGAGCAGTTTGGATTAGCAATGATTTGCGGCTTGGAATCTTTAGTCACCAAGTTGCCGTTCACTTCAGGAACTACCAAAACAGTGTTGGGATCCATACGGAAAGCGGCAGAGTTATCGACGGCAAAAGCCCCGGCTTTCACAGCCTTCGGCGCCCACTCTTTGGAAATATCATCACCCGAAGAAAAGAACACAAGATCAAGGCCGTCGAAGCAACCTTCTTTAAGAACTTGCACGGGCCAAGAAGCCCCTTGCAGGTCGATCTTTTTTCCTAATGAGTTCTCAGATGCAAAAGGGCGCAGTTCCTGGATGGGAAAACTGCGCTCTTCAAGAAGTTTCATGAAAGTTTGGCCTACCATGCCGGTAGCGCCAACAACTCCGACTTTAAGTTTTCTTTTCATCTTTCTTCGCCTCTTCTTCCTCTTCTTCGAGGACTAAGTCACTCTCGTGTACTTGCGCGGGAGCATACACACTGGGCTTAATTTTACGAATGTTCTTTCCAAGCTTGAAGACACCGAAAACTGCACCCAAAGCGGCATAACCCATGAAAAGCACGAACAGCATCACTTCAGGGCGAAGAGCAACGACAACCAAAACACCGACCCCCAAAATCAGGTAGCGGAATGGAAGACGCTCTTTCAGATCTAAATCTTTAAAGCTACGGAAGCGGAAGTTACTTACCATCACTAGCGCCAAAAGGATCGTCATGATCAAAAGACCATAGTTACCTAGTGGTTCTAATTCCAAATCTTGGAAGGCAAGAACTGAAGAAGCTACGATACCCGCAGCCATTGGAATTGGTAAACCTTGGAAATAGTTTTTTTCAACAACGTTTGCTTGAACGTTGAAACGCGCCAAACGAAGAGCTCCGCAGGCTACGAAAAGGAAACACGCCACCCAACCCAAACGACCAAAGGGTTGAAGCGCCCACAAGAACAACAAAGTCCCTGGAGCCATACCGAAGCTGACAAGGTCACACAAAGAGTCGTACTCGGCACCGAACTTACTTGTCGAACGAGTCAAACGTGCCAAACGACCATCTAACTGGTCAAAGACCGCCGCCACAACAATCGCATAAGCGGCATAAAGATAATTTCCTTTGATAGATTGAATCACTGCAAAGAAACCAGAGAACAAGTTTCCTGTCGTCATCAAATTCGGAAGAATATAGATATACATTGCCAAGCGCTGTGCTTTGGCATCTTCGGAATCAATTTTTTCTAGATGAGTATCTGCCATTGTCTTCTCCCGCCATGTGGTCCATGGCAGGGAAACATTATCCTACAGTGGCAAAAAATCCAAAGAAATAAAACAGGATGGTGAGGCCAACGGCGCTCATCACAGGCAAAGTGAGGTTGTCATCAAGCTTGCCAATAGGAATAAGCTCTGCGAACGCGCCGACAAGACCGGCGAACAAACTGACCACCACGATGCGATCCATTAGATAATTGTGATATAGCAAGTAGAAGAAAGTCAGCGCCGCACAAACAAAGAACGCCGCCATGAAACCTTGGATTGATTTATGTCCAAAGATTTTATCTTTCCCGTACAAAATTCCAAAGTAACTTGCGATCGGATCCGCGAAAGCCAGGAACAACAAAGTCAAAGCTACGATCTGGCGAGGAAACAAAATATCTACAAGAAGAACACCGGAAAGCAAAAACGTTGTACCTGCCAACTTTTTCACTTCGCTTTGGCGCATGATGGGCTTGAACGCGTGAACGGCCCAATCATTCAAAGCTGCATTTTTTTGACGCAAAAAATCGAAAGGAACAAACATCAACCAAGCGGCCACAAGAATTGTCATAGATACAGCAGGCGGAAGATAGACGTACGCAAGGAACATCACGGAGACTCCCGACATATGCCAAATTTTTCGAGCATAATGAATGTCCGAACGCTTCTTTAAATCCACTGGCTGTAAAAATCCTTCAAGTAACATCAATTTTATCCCACGTTAGGCATCCGTAAAGGAGCCTGGAGTGTGCTAAATTTGCAACGCCGGCGGCTACCTTAAAGGGTGAGGAACGGAAGATCAATTTAATTGATCCTACTCTAGCTGAGCGCATTAAGATATTGATTTGTTTATGTTAAATCTTAGACGAATGGATACGAACGACCTCTTCCACCGCTTTTCCAGAGCGTTCGCGATAACGAATCGCGATTTCGTTGTCGCCGTTCTGAAGTTGAATGAGGTCGGTTTGATATTTGTCAGCACCGCTGTTGAAGATCGAAGCAGTGTAACCATTGCTCTTATTAATGATTTCAATCTCTCCGTTTTTCAGATTTTTCAGACAGTTCTTTCCTTGAAATTGAACATATCCACCTGTCACCGTCACTTTGCCTGCGCCTTTTTTCTCGCAGTTCAAATCGTAGTGGGTGAAATGGGACAAAGCCGCTTGAGCAGACACGGACGCACCTTGCGGTACGCTAGCGGGTTGACGATGTTGAGAAAGAGTTGGCGACACTTGAACTTCTGCGTTTACAACTTCAACAGGATCATTGCTTGTCAGCGTAAAAAACGTAGGGATGCCTAGAAGGGCTACAAGACAAGACGTAATTATAAGAAGATGGGTATCTGTTGGCTGACTCTTAAACATAATATCCTAGATCGGATATTTGCTTCCAGACTTTAGCCGTATCAATTTGAGAAACTAAACAGAATTACCAGCTGTTTCCTCAAGTTTTTCCACATTTCTTCCGTATTTAAGTCTAGTAAACTTTCGGGGGAATGTTTAATGAACACGCGTATTCTCAAAAAGATCCGCAAATTTCGCGTTTTCTCTGGTCTTTTGATCATGTCCCTCACAGTTTTGTCGTTCCAAAACTGTGCTCCTGCTCCTATGGAAGAAAAAACAGAAGGTTCAACTTCTAGTTCATCGACTAGCAAAGATTCATCTATATGGAACTCTCGTCCCTCAAGTGGTGGAGGTAATGGCGTTACCATTGGTGGAGGCGGATCTTCGGGCGGTGGTGGCACCGTGGGGGTCGGCAGCGGATCTTCGGGTGGAAACACCGGTTCTGGTGGCGGAAGTGTCGGTGTTGGTAGCGGCGGCTCCGGCGGATCTTCAGGTGGCGGCGTAAATCCTGGCGGAGGCGGAACTCCCAGTCAGACGGGATTTCGTATCGTCACTCAACCTCAAGGTGTGACGGTGCAAGAAGGCGCTCAATACAGTCTTGAAGTCCTCGTAACGGGCGGGACTCAACCGTATACCTATCAATGGTACAAAGACAGCAAAGCCATGACAGGTGTATGGGGCACTTATAGTTTTATCAGTGACAGTGCGACCAGCTATTCTAAAGAGGGAACTTATTACGTTATCGTGAAAGATGCGGCCGGCAAGAGTGTGCAAAGTACCTTAGCGCGTGTTTCGATCTCAGAGCCTGCGGTTGGCTGTACTGCGGGATCTTATTTCACGTTCACTGAAGCGGCTTACGATGCTGCGTATGGATACTTTCCAGAATATTTCGATGGCCCGCGCGGAAAATTTCTTCTGCACTCCAGTTATGACACTTTAAACTTCCTTTATAACAATCGTAACTTCACGAAACTTTCTGATTACAACGTACCAGCCAATTTATCTTACTTACAGCAAACAACAGTGTCTTGCCGCACTACGATCCCCCGCATTCACACGCCTCAACCCAATCCTTCTTATCAATATGATTCGGGCTATGGACGCTATGACGACAACGGTTATTGGACTTATCACGGTCGCATCAGTTTTGAATGTCGCAACAAAAAATTGAAACTACTTACGAATACTTGTCAGTGGGTGCACAACCCGAACTACGACAACGGTAACGGCGGCGGCGGGAATTAATACTGTGAACGATGAAATAAAAAAAGGGCTCTTTACAGAGCCCTTTTTCATTATTTTTTATCGATACTAATGGCAAACTTCTTCACTCCAGAACCCTTGACGACATCAAGGACTCCGACGACTTTTCCGTGCGGAACATCTTTATCTGCAGAGATAATGGCTTGCACATCAGCATTCTTCGCCACTTCTTCTTGCGCTTTTGCCTGCACGTCAGCCTCGGTGACGAAGGAACCATTCAAATTGATTCTTCCGTCAGCTGTCAGAGCGATGTTCAATTTACTTGGAGCCGTTTGATCGCCGCTGGCCGCTTTAGGCAAATTCACATTGATCGTTGGCTTCATGAACATAGGCGCTGTCACCATGAAGATGATCAGAACCACCAGGATGATATCCACGAGCGGAACAACGTTTATGTCCGCTATGGCTTCGTTATCATTTCCACCGTCTTTAAATGCCATGGTTTAAACACCTTTTTTCTTCGCATAAGCAAGGCAAAGTTCTTTAACGCTCTCTAAGTTTTGGAAAATGCTTTTCACTTGTTTGCTGTAGTAGTTGTAAAACGCAACTGCGGGAATCGCCACGAAAAGACCTGCCGCTGTTGCCACAAGGGCCATTGAAATCCCGGCCATCACCGTTTGTTGTCCTGCTTCTGGAGCTGTCGCCAAATCGTTGAAGGCTTTCATGATTCCTAGAACCGTACCAAAAAGACCGATGTACGGAGCGTTCGAACCAACAGTTGCCAAGAAGCCCAAGAATTTTTCAAGCTCGGGTCTTTCAGTCAAAGCGAATGTGTTGAAGATTTCTTCAAGACCACGGCTGCCCGATTCACGCATGTGTTTCAAAGCGTAACCTGCGGCGCGACCCTCGACAGAGTTTGGATCCTTCGCAAGATCTTCAACATCATCAAGACTGTTGCTTTGCAAAGCAAGTTTGATGCGCGCGCGAACGCGTTGAGATTCCGCAGCGATTTTTTTAAGTGCGAAGTAACGTTCTAAAATCATGCCGATGCTAAGCACACTGAGCACAAGTAAGATCCATAAAACGACCTGATCTGCCAGGTGAGCTACCGTAAATATTTTTTCTGTGAGCATCGGTGATTTCCTCCAAAATTTTTGACTGCGCAAAATTATTGATCCATTATCTCTAAAACCATTACTTCCGGTCAAGGTATGCAGAAAGTCATTTTAACTCTTCTTCTCACACTCCTGAGCTTGGTCCAGCTTTCTTGCAAGGCGAATGACAAAAACTCCGTTTTAGTCATCGCCGTGGATGAGTTGACCATCAGCGACGTACTATGCAGCCAAGAAGAAGTGGAAAGATCCGGCTTTCAATTGCTTTGCAATGAATCCGTTCGCTTCACTCACGCCTTTTCACCTTCGACACTTTCAGTTCCGGCCTTATCGTCTTTGTTAACCGGACTCTACCCCTACCAACACAAAGTGCGACACAACGGGCGCCCTGGTCTAGCTCCCGAAATTGAAATGGTTTCTGAGCTTGCCCTTCAGCAAGACTATCGTACGAGTTTCTTTTCAGGCGGAGCTCCGGTTTTTCGTCGTTCAGGATTAAATCAGGGCTTTGAGCTTTTTGAAGATAACATCGTTCCAACCTTTTCAAGTCTGTTTCGTCCTTTTAAAAAGAACGCGGATGCTTTCACACAATGGCTGCAACAGGACGTCGATACGGATGCATTCTTCAGCGTGTTGTACGTTCCCGATCTGATCTTTACGACAACGGAGACCGTGACTGATCTTGGTGAAACAAGAAATCTCAGCTTTGAAAGTCAGTTGGATGAACTTGATGAAAGCCTCTATGAGCTGTTTCAGAATTTAAAGTCCGCCAAGCGCTGGGATAATACGACCGTAGTCCTTGTCGGATTAAACGGACACACCACCAGTGATCGCTATAAAGAACTTTCGCCGCTTAATTTGCATGGCGAGAACACGCAAGTGGCTTTATTTATTAAACCCGCCCAAAAAAGAAAGCGTGATTTAGCAATTCATTGGAAGATTGATCAGAACGTTTCTTTAGTGGATGTCGGACGAACCCTTTTTGAACTCTTAGGCGAAAGCAACCTCGATGCTGACTCGAGTTCATTCCCCGTACACTCTCTTTTGGGGGCTCTAAAAAGTCCGAATGTGGCGTGGGCTGATGACCGGCCGCTTTTGATTGAATCCGGCTGGGCGTTCTGGAGAAAAGCCGGCCCTATTCGCACTGCGGGAATTTCTCACCATGTTCTTTACATCAATGACGAAAATCCTTTGCTTTACAACACTCTTGTGGACCGATTTGAAGTCAATCCCCTGCCGCTTTTACAAGAAAGCATTTTGCCTACGACGCAAAAACTGCAAGGACTTTTAAGTAAAAACCAATTCCCGGCATTTCCACCGATTCAGTCTGAATGGACGAAAAAGCTCAGCTTGCCTTTTGCGCGCTGGATGCGCGCTGACCAAGAGGCTGAACTATTACGTGACTTAAAACGCCTTTTACTTCAACAGCCGCAAAGCTTGGATTTGCTAAATTGGACCGCACAAATTGCCTTAAACCAAAAAGACTGGGAAACGCTAAAAAACCTGGGCATCAAAAATAAAATTTCGGTGTGGCAGTATGTCGCAGAAAGAAATTTAAACTCCAAATCGGCGAAGGTGAACGATACGTGTTTCCCTTTATTGACGGCGACAACTATTGAAACCGAACAGCTTAAGAACTGCAGCGATCCTTTATTTTTGGAATTCATCGACTGGCTTCGTGCCGATGTGAGAGGTTTGTCCAAAGAAGCTCAACGAAAACGCTTCGAACGCTCATTCAGAAACTACATGCTCGACCAACAAATTCAACGTGCGAACATCGCGACAGGACTGATTTGGGATACTTCGCGCGAGAATATTTTTGCGCCCTCACGAACTGAATTCGCCCTCAGCCTGCCAGAATACGCAAAGATTCGTTCGCTAGCGTATAAAGCTCTGCAAACCGAAGACTATTAAATTTATTCTTCAACTGTGATTAGACCCAACCAAAATGGAGCTTCAGGATTCTCCTGAATCATCTTCGTTGTCACGGAACCTAGTTCGGCGGGCTCTGACTGGGAAACCCACAGTGAGGTGGCGATGGTCGTACTAGCTAAAAGAATCAATCGATCACCTTCATTCACAGAGGTATGACCACATTGAATTGAACACGTGGGCTCCAGTCCTAAAAGCTGTGCCGGCAGTGGCGGCAAAGATTCCCCGTCCCCCAGACGTTCACTAGAAAGGTCCAACCCTACCGACAGAGGCTGAAGACTTTTGTTTTTTCTTTGAATAAACAAACTCGGGCACCCCACTTGCGCCCACGCAAGTTGAGTTCCACGGCGGAATAAAGCCAGGACTTCAACGCCCGAAAAATATTCCATCTTATTTTCACCGCGATAAAGAATGTCGTTGGCAATCAGGATTCCTGTGCGCACATAGTTCACTTCGTCCGTCAGGCAACTTAAAAACTCAAACGGAGATGTCACTTCGACGTCAGACTTAGCCGCACTGACGTATTTTACAACCTCATCCAAAGCTCTTTGTGCGTGCTCTGGTTGACCCCAGGATGTAGCAACGACAATCAACGACCCATCGTCTTCTTGATGCACCATAGGTTTAGGACGCAGAATTTTCGTGCTGTAAGATCTTTCCTGCAACTTCACTAAAGTGCTCCATACTTCTTCAACTTGATATATGCTTTTTTGTAGTACTCGCCGTCTGGAACATCGAGTTCCAGAATTTTTCGCCACTTGTCTTTGGCTCCGGCCTTAGATTCACCGCCGTCGACGTTACCAAAACTTTCTTCAAGAATGCCTTCCTGATAGATCGTCATCATTTGTTTGCGCAACTCACCCGTGTAGCGTTCGATCTTTTCGGGAAGATCTGGGTTGGTGGGATCCATCACCCGTGCTTTACGCAGCGACATGATCGCGCCTTTTAAGTTTTGCGCTTGATAAAATTTTTCTGCCTCACCTTGCAAAGAGGCCGTTTTAGAATTCATCATTTGGCGGATCGAGGCGATATTGCGCTTCGCTTGACCTTTATAGCCATTAGGGTCTGGCAATTGCGCGGCAATCACTCTTTCATAAGCGGCAATCGCATCCAACGGCTTTCCTTTTTTATGAACCTGTTCCGCGCTGTTATAAATAGCACGAAGCTTCGACACTTGAGATTGATAGGCCGCTCTTTCAGCCGCTTTAGCATCTCTTTGGGTCGTGATGTTTTCCACCTGCATTTTCAGATCTACGATCTTCGGGTGCTCTGGATTAAACTGCATCACGTCGCTTAAGCACTCTTCAATTTCCGGCATGGTGATATCAGGGTTGATTTTCTTCTGACATTCCGCTGCGGCCTTCTGAATTTTTTCTTCTGTTTCTATTTTCGCCTTTTCGATCTGCTCTTGGCGACGTTGCTGCTCTTGAATGAAAATGGCTTCTTTCGAAAGACGTTCAATCTCTCTGATGTCTTCATAATCAGGAACTAGTTCTTGAATCTTGATGATTTCGTCTTGAGCTAATTGATACTTCCCTTGCATGTACAGGTTCTTCGCATCTTTATAGCGCTGACGAACCAAGGCTTGTTGCTCGGGCGGAAGCTTATTGAAGATTTCTAAAGGTGAGCCTGGCGCCGACGAAGCCCCTGGCTGAGGTGTTGGAGGTTTTGCCGAGTCGTCTCCGCTAAAAAAATAAGCCAGCGCTAACAATAGCACCGCCCCCGCGATAATCTTAGGTCGATTCTTTTGGAAATCAAATTTTCCGGTAGCCGCGGGTGCCTGGTGTGGCATCGGAGCTCCGGGATACTGCATTTGCGGTTGGTAAGGCATCGGTGCCATACCACCTTGATATGCCATCAATTCATTCTGTTGCTGCTGCTGATATTCCATCGGCAAAGCGTCGTTGCCAACCTGAACCAAAGGATTTGGTGGCGGCACATTGACCAGCTCTAAACGGCTTTGAAAACCGGCGTCGTGCAATTCAAAATACAAATAATTGGTTAAAACACTGATCGCATCACCTGAACGAATGGTCGTCGGATCACTTGACGAAATCGGGTTTCCGTTCAACAAAGTTCCGTTCACGCTGCCTAGATCAATAATCACATATTGAGAGCCTGCACGACGAATTTCGAACTGGCGACGACTGACGCGCTGATCGCGAATTTGGATGTGGCACGAAGATTCGCGGCCCGCAACCCAGGATTCTCCGGCATCAAGTCGGATCAGTTCTTTAGGTTCATTATTTTGACCATCCATGATTTTGATGTAGGCCACTTGCGGTGCCACCCCAATGACAGTCTTTTCTTCACTGCCACCAAAGCCGTCGGAACCTTCGCCTTGCACAGCTGGAAGATTTGCGGATGTGCCTCCACCATAATCGGGTGCTGGGGCCACCGACTCATCAGATGTTGTTGCGGCCGTTAAAACAAAATCAAATTCATAAGGCGGAATAGAAAACTGACTGCCATGCTCTAAGGCGAACTGTTGTACGGGCTCACCCTTATAAGTGATATCACCATAGCGAGAGATCACATCCACAGTCCACGCACCACTCACAAATGACAGCTTAAAGTGCTCGCGAGAGATGCCTTTTTCTGGCTGCAATACGATATCACAATCCTCCTTGCGGCCCGCTACATAAGTGCGATCCTCCGTAAGCTGGATATCGTAAACAGGTTTGCCACGCAGGCGGACTTTGAGGCGGGCCATTAGAATCTACCCTCCAAATTCAAAGTACACTCTTCATAAAACTGCTTCGCTTCTTTAAATGTAGGATCATCTTTACGATTTTGAAGCATCGTCAGCACGTTCTGATAATTTGACTGGCACATACGCCAGTTTCTTTTCTCTCTATAACGATTGCCCTGAATCATATTAAACTTAACCAACTCATCAAACTTGATCTTCGATAAATGATAATAACGTTTTGCCAGCTCGTTGTCAGGGTCCAGGTTTAATACAACCTGAAATGCTTCTCTCGCACGGGCATACTGACCTTGCTGAAAGTCGCGGAAGCCCTTGATAAAGTTCTCCTGAGCACGACGATATTGAATCGAATCGTATTTTTCTTTTTTGATGGTCAGAAGCTCTTGCGAGCGTTTTTCCGCATCCATCACGTCTTGCATACTGATAGAACTGGTCCGAATCGCATTAGGATCTTTTTTCGCTTTTGTATCCGACGATGAAAAGAACCACCATCCGACGATCGCGACGATCGCGATGATTCCATAAAAGCGAACTTTTGGATTTGCTAAAGGACCACCACCGGCTGCTCGGGGTGCTGGACCTGGCATCGGCCCCGCTCCTGGAGGTGGAGGCTGATATCCTCCGTAAGCCATGGGCTGAGCGGGTGGCATTCCTTGAGTTGGCATCGTTGGCAATCCGCCATAACCCTGCGATCCATTCGGTGTAGGCATCGGACGAGGTGTCGGCGCTTGCGGCTTCGGCATCTGCGGCGTTACGGGGGATGGTGTCGGAGTTAAAATCGAAGCTGTCGGAGATGCCAACGGCGCCGATTGAGAAACCGACGGAGGCAACTCAGCATGGAAACGAATTTCTGTATCACCAATCTGAATCACCGAATCATTGTTAATGATTTCGGACTGAATATTCTGGCCATTCACCAAAACATAGTTTTTTTGACTTAGATTGACGATCACAAACTCGTGACCCGAGCGCTGTTTAATTTCGGCATGTTGACGACTGGTGCGTGGATCCCCGGAAAGAACGATATCATTTTCAGGACCACGACCTATAGTGACTGACGCTTTGGCAAAAGTGGACTTCAGACCCGCATGCGGACCCTTCGTCACTTCAATATTAAATTTAATTGTGTCTTTCACCTGAGGCGCAGCACTCATCAAGAGCCCCCTTCTGTCGGTGAAACTGTCACGATGTAATAGTCAATTTCTTGTCCGCTAGAGCACATCGCCTGACAGCTCAAGATACACAAGTGACCACTGAATTCGAGTTGGTCGGTGTGAATAGCTCGCGGATTTTCGCGCGTGCGCGCAAGAAGACCATCCAGGTTCTGTTGAAGGGCCGCATCAGGGATAGTGTTAAACATATGACCCTGCAGTTGCGCCACTTCCGCCCTAGCAACTTGAGCAAATGAGGCACTGCACGCGATAATTCGACCTTCGCGTGAGATCGCAATGGATGGAAAACCAATCAGCTGCACTAAATTTTCTGCTTCCCCGTCTTTATTGACGAAGCCCGCAGCTCCGGCCCCATTGTCAGCCTCGCCATGAATGTAGCGAGTTAAAAGACTGTTGATATTTCCAATCAGGGCTTGAAGTGCCGGGAACTGGAAGTCTACTTGCGTGTTGTCTTTCTTTTCTCTCATCGCGGCGTCCAACTGCGCGTTCAAAGTCACAATCGGATACTCGATAAGTTTATACATGAAGAAGTAAATCAAGAGACCTATCAGTGACGCAATCACGAGTGTCTGCATGAACAAACTGATCGCTCTGCCGTCATCAAAAGCCAGACTTCCTATGTCATAAAGAACAATGGCATGAGCTTTCACGGCTTGCTCACCTGTATTTGGATCAAAGAGCCCGATCGGGAAGCTTGCTCCAATAGTTGTGGAATCCACTTCAACGGACTGAGGGCGCATTTCAGTACGCGCTCTGTGTACGAACGGCAAGTCCGGCGTCGTTCCTGCGCGGGTTGCTGGGGCTAAAATCATTCCGTCAGACTGTTGCACAATCAAAACCTGCTTCACGCCGTCTTCGGCCTCGGCTGCATTTGTGCTTAGTGACGAATAGCTATTCTGAATAAGCGCCGCTTGATTGATTGTCGCCAATGTTCTTGCAATAGAAGCCGCACGACGTTTACTTTCACTGATGATACTGGCTCTTGTGATTGCCACCATCGGAATCATAGAAAGCAAGGTCGTCGAGAAAATGAATAGAGCCACAAAGCCTAATAGAACCAATTTTAATTCTAAGAATTGCGGAAGTTTGTAAACTCCAGGTAAAGCCACTCGATCCAAGTAATCGTTGACCTTATCCATCAAACCTTTAAATCCACCTTGCTGATATGCAGGCGCTGGAGCCGGAGCACCGGGTGCGGCGCCAGGCATTGCTCCCATCGGCTGCGGCATACCTTGAGGCATTCCATTCGGCATTCCCATCTGCTGAGGCATTTGTGGAGCTGCTCCTCCGCCATAATAAGGCATTGGTGCAGGAACACTTTGTCCCTGTTGAGGCCGAGGTGTTTGCGGACGAGCTTCAGGCGCGGGAATTACATCTACCAAAATATCATGAACACCAAGCTTATCACCCAATCGCATGATGCCGTTTTGAATACGGATTCCATTTAAGTAAGTGCCATTGCTGGATTTCAAATCAGTGATCACAATTTTTTCTTTAAAGACAGCGACTTCGGTATGTTCTTTGGAAACACCCGGAGAAACCAACTTGATATCACACTGCGGAGCACGGCCAATGAGGTTTTTCCCCATCTTAAGCTCGATAATTTGTCCCGCTTGAGGGCCGGTTAAAATCCTAAGCGCCCACATAAAGTTGATCTCCCACGCTGACTTTCATTTTGCTGACTGAACCTGCTGACATTTCAATAACGGAACTGGCTCCCCATACAGGGAAAACCAAGCGTCCCGGGCGAACATCTTCGAAGATCGCTTTGACCTTCAAGTTTTTATCTACGAATACACAATCAATGGAAAACTGCATGAAGAATGTGTGGATGCTGTTGCATCTTAAAATCCACAATGCTTCTTCTTGAGGTAACGAGGCGCGACCCAAAAGCCCCTTGCCACGACTCCAGAAAGTTTTTGCGACTTTCAGATCCGGAACTAAAGTTTGATTTGTCGTTTTGTTAATCAAAGCTGCCATCATCTTTATTTCCCGCCGTACATAAAGGACACGGCCACCGGTCCAAACACGATAATGAAGACCGCTGGTAAAATAAATAACATCAAAGGAATCAGAATGGTTTGTGATGCTTTCGCACCGGCTTTTTCCGCACGAACGAATCTTTCCAGACGCATTTGCACGGATTGGTCCTTCAACACTTGAGAAATACTGGCACCCGTTGATTCCGCATCCACAAGAACGGCAACGAAGCTTGTAATTTCGTTCATGTCCAAACGCTCAGCCATGTCTTTCAAAGCCTGAGTTTTGGAAGCACCGATTTTAATATCCTTCAAAACTGTTCCCAACTCATCGGCAAGCACACTTTCTGTGCCTTGTGCTTTGTCCACGATCTTTTGAATAGCCGAAAAGAAATCCAAACCAGCTTCAACAGACAAAGCCAGTAGGTCGATGAAAAAAGGAAGATCCGCACGCACCGAAAGCTCACGACGTTTTTTTTCACCCTTGGCATGAATTTGTGGCAGATAGAAACCCATCAAGCCCACACCGATAACCATAGGAACTGGCAGACCTAACTGCAAAGAGAAGTTCATGATCAACAAGAAGATAGGGAACATCACGCCCCATAAAAGTTGCAAGCCGATGAATTCATCTTCGTTGATTTCTGCCGAAAGCCCCGAGGTTTTAATGTATTTACGAACCCGTTTGCGATAGCCCTCACTGCGAATTCTTAAGGCATGTTGCAAAGTGAACTGATGCACCAACGGACGCGAAAAATTGATAATTGCATTCTTAGACTTCACCGGCTCATCATTGTTGGCCCATGAAAGTTGCTGTTTGTCGGTGTTACTAGCGAAGATGGAATTTACAAATAGGAACACCGCCACTCCCGCGAGTAGCAAGCCTAGAATCAGCATTAATTCTGCGCTTCCCATTTGTGCCTCTTTGTGTTCAAGTAAATCTCATGACACCACTTCAACTTGTCTTGGCATCAGAGTCTCCACGTCGTCGTGCACTTCTTAAAGAAGCTGGTTTTGACTTTGACGTGGTTCCATCTAAAGTATCGGAAATTCCTAACAAAAACCTGAATGTAAACGATCAGATTTTGGATATTGCTAGACGTAAAGCCAGAGCGGTCCATGAGGTTCTGAAGTCCAGTCGCACAAGCCCCTTCGTCATCTTAACGGCCGATACCGAAGTTATTTTCGGTGGGGCCCCACTCGGAAAGCCCTCCGATAAAGACGATGCCTATCGCATTTTAAAACTTTTGTCGGGGCATGTTCATGAAGTCATCACTGCGGTTTGCGTGATGAATAGTTCCACCGGCAAAGAGATTTCTCAAATTGAGACAACGCAAATTCATTTCAAAGATTTGAGTGACCAAGAAATTTGGGACTACATACACACGGGTGACCCCATGGATAAAGCCGGTGCCTATGGCATCCAAGGCGGGGGCGGAAAGTTCGTTCAAAAAATCGACGGCCCTTTTGATAACGTAGTGGGACTTCCTATGAATTTAGTAAAACACCTCCTCGTGGAAATAGGATTTTTAAATCTATAAGTGTGGCCTATGTTCGCTGGGACAGCATTCCTGTAAATAGTGCTGTCCATTTTGTTTACACCCTTCAAAATTTAGTGTTTTTGAGAAAACTCTGATACCTTCGGTTCGATCACCCGAGGGGGGCTTTCATGAACGTTCGATCATCTCTTTTGCTTGCGTCTGCCGCTTTGCTTTTCACAGCTTGTACGGATAGCAAGACGTCTTCTTTAAATTTGGATAATAAAAATACTTCGATCGTGAATGGGTCCGCGGCGCTGCCTCAAGATAGAGTGACAGCTTCAACAGTTGCCCTTATTGCAAAGTACGATGGCAAACCTTATTCTTTTTGTACTGGTACTTTGATTTCAGAAGACCTAGTTCTGACCGCAAGCCACTGCTTGGAATACACAGAAAAGCCTTCGGACGTTTGGATCTTTTTTGGTACCGATCTTCCTAAAGAGCTTTCTGACACTCGCCTTCTGACGGTCGAAAACTTTGAAAGACATTCAGGTTACGAGATGATTTTCGATGACACGGGTTATCCGGTAACTGGCATCAATGACGTTGCCGTCATTCGTCTTCAAAGCAAAGCACCTGCGGGCACCCTTGTTGTTCCAGTACTTGCGCCAGAAACACAATTAGAAGAGGGTCAATCTTTACTTCTTGCTGGATATGGTTTGATTGATGACGTCAAAGGCGTCAGATCCGATGGGTTGAACTACACTCAAGTTCCACTGGCTAAAGTGTGGGAGACAATTCTCGTAACAGATCAGTTGCGTTCAGGGGCCTGCAGTGGCGACTCTGGCGGCCCGGCTTATCTAGAATCTAAAGACGGACTTATCGTTGCAGGTATCACGCGTGGTCCTCACGACAAGGCTCCAGATTGCCATACATATGGTGAGTACACTTACGCTTCAAAACACAAACAGTTCATTTTGGAAGCGGCGAAAAAGCTGGGTGCGCAAGAACCTCAATTTGTCGACCTGAAGTAAGCTTTCTGCTACAGTGAGGGCATGGACTTAAAAGAGCTTCATAAGCAAACAGCCCCTGCCCGCATCCTCGCTGTCTCTAAATTACAGCCGGAAGAAAAAATTCGCGCTCTTTATAATGAAGGGCAGCGAATGTTTGGTGAAAATTACGTGCAAGAGGCTTTAGATAAAATCGAGCACTTGCAGGATCTTTCCGATATTCAATGGCATTTGATCGGCCATCTGCAAAAAAATAAAACGAAGTATGTCGCCGGAAAGTTCGCCTTGATCCACTCCGTGGATTCATTGGAACTCGCTCAAGTCTTAAGCCGGCAATGCGAAAACAAAAATGTTCAGCAAAACATCCTGATTCAGGTCAATGTTGCTCAGGAAGAAACAAAGGGCGGTTTTGACAAAGATAGTCTGAAGAAGCATTGGAAAGAGCTGACGTCTCTTCCATGCCTAAAAATTAATGGATTTATGACCATGCCACCATTAACCGAAAACCCCGAGGAAGTACGTCCTTACTTTCAGGAGCTTCGCAAACTGATGGAGGAGCTGAAGAGTCAAACGGACCTGAAACTTCATCCACTGAATGAGCTGTCAATGGGCACGAGTCACGATTATGCCGTCGCCGTCGAAGAAGGAGCGACAATCCTGCGTCTTGGGACTATTTTGTTTGGCGAACGCCCCATCAAAAGGTAGGATTATTTTAGTCGCAGATAATACAGGCTGCGTTCTGGAGTAACATGAACCCACTGTTGAAAACGCAAAAAGTAGGATTTCTGGGTGCAGGAAACATGGCTCAAGCCATGATTAAGGGTCTCGTTGAAGGCGGAGTTCCGGCAAAGAACATTTTCGCCTCCAACCGCACTCCCGGTAAACTTCAAAAACTAGAAGAACAATTTAAAATCAATCCCGTGTCCAGCAACGATGAATTGATCGATCGCTGTGACATTATTATTCTGGCGGTGAAGCCTCAAGACTTGCTCAACGCTCTTGAGCCGGTCACTCGCGCTTTTGACGAACATAAAATCGTGATCAGCGTTGCTGCCGGCATTCGCATGGAAAAACTGGAACGTTTCATTCAAGGGGCGCGATTAGCTCGTGTTATGCCGAACACACCGTCCCTAATCGGTCGCGGCGTCATCGGCTATCTTCTAAATGATGACGATGACACAGCTTTAGAAAGCACCGTCGAAGATCTTTTCGCACCTTTAGGCCGTGTGATCAAAGTCGGCGATGAGGATCAATTTGAAGCCTTGATGATTTCTTGCTCTAGTGGAACCGGATTTGTCTTTGAGATGATGATGTACTGGCAGGATTGGATCGAAGAGCATGGCTTTTCTAACGAAGAAGCCCGCCTGATGACGATCGAAACCTTTGTGGGAGCGTCTTTGCTGGCAGCGCAGGCCCGAGAAGGTGTTGAAGATCTGCAGGCCCGTGTGACCTCCAAGAAAGGCGTCACGGCAGCTGGACTTCAGTCCATGCGCGAGCTTGAAATCGAACGCGCTTTGCGCATTAGCTTTGAAAAGGCAGCCATGAGGAACAAAGAAATGGCGAGGGAAATCAAATAACCTTGCCCTGGCACAGACTCGGCCTTTATCCTTAATTCATATTGTTCAAGGAGGAACAAAATGAGAATCACTCCTATAGATATTGCTCATAAGTCTTTCACTAAAAAGATGATGGGTCTTGATGCTGATGAGGTTATGGATTTCCTTCAGCAAGTGGCTTCCCAAATGGAGTCTTTAATTCAAGAACGCAATGCTTTGAAAGAAGGCATCCGCGAAAAAGAACTTTCCTTGATGGAATACAAAGAGCGCGATCAAGTGTTGAAAGAAACCATCGCGACAGCTTCTCAAATGGCAGAGCGTCTTCGTCAAGATGCAGACCGCGAAGCTAAATTGATCATCGCCGATGCTCAACAAAAAGCGGAAATCATCACTCGTGATTCTCGCGATTCATTGAAAAAAATGTATCAAGAAGTCACGGAACTAAAACGTGCTCGTATGCAATTTGAAGCCAACTTAAAAGCTTTGGCGCAAGCTCACCTTTCGTTGCTTGAACAAGGTGAAAAGTACATGCCGCAAATGCAGCTTCCAAACCATAACATCGCAAACAACACGAATGGAAATGGTAATGGTCCCGGCCGCTCAACAAATGTTTCTCCGCTATCTGCAGAGTAAGCGGGATTCATTTTATCCATGTTAGAAATTATAAAAGGTGGAGTTCGACTCCACCTTTTTATTCAGCCCAAGTCCTCTAAAAACGAAGTTGTGGGACCTCACAACGGCGAACTTAAAATTAAAATCACGGCTCCCCCCGTCGACGGCAAAGCCAACGAAGAGTTGATCGAATTTCTTTCAGACTATTTTGATATTCCGAAAAGACAGGTTGTCTTAGTGAAAGGCGATACGGGTCGCCATAAAACTATCGACCTTATTGGTGTGGAAGAAAAAACGGCTCGCGAACTTTTGAAGCTTTAAAAAAAGAAAAACCGCTGGTTAGCGGCTTTTCTTTTTCTTTTTATCGGATTTTAGCTCCACGCTAAATTCGGTGTCATCAAGCTGCTGCTGCAAGTAAGTATCATCGACTTTTTTCTTACGCGGCTTCTTCGTCGGACGAGGTTTAAATAAGTTCTGATCAATTCCGTCATCAGTTTGTTCCCGGAACGTCGGAACTTGTTTTTCGGAACTCATTTCAGACTCATACATATTGGAACGATATTTCGGAACCGGCGAATTTACCGGCTCGTAAGCAGGTTCTTCGGCATACCCTTCCGTCATATCGAACGAGTAACGAATGAATCCACCGACGTGAAAACCGGCGGCCATATTAGAACCCGTCAAAGTTGTTCCACCGTTCACTTGCAGTGTCCATTTCGGCGATATCAACCAGTTCCAATAAACTTGCGAATCCAGGAGGTTGGGATTGACGGAATAGAACTTCATAGACCCCGCATTGGCTCCATTGATATAACCCGTACGAATCACCGTATCTTCGGTATCGTCCGTGATACTGCGATATCCAAAAAGCTCGGCGCCCAAACGCATGCGCTGAAGTTTAAGCTGAGCCCCCACACCATAGGGTAAAAGGAAAGAGCGTCCATCTCCACGATAGTTAAAGCCTGCCCAACCATAGCCCCGGAACGAACCGAAGTCTTTTTGAGCGATCAAACGAGAGTGAAACTCAAAGACCCCTTCTGAATTCAAAACCGCATCTGAGTTTGGATCGACATCTTCTAAAGGAACAATCGCGATGAATTCAGGAATTAACTGAAAGGCGCCGTTGTACATTAAAAAATCCATTCCAGCGGCAATTTCCGTGATCGAACTATTTGAACGAGTCGCCAAAGAGTCTTTGCTTTCGGAATTGCTTAGTTGCCCCCAACCGAACAAAGACCAATCCGAACGCGGCATATAACGAGATTCAAGATTTAGATCCAATAAAGAATAGGTATTTCCGCTTGGAAGGTTCTGCGAACTTCCACCGGAGGAAGGGTAATTGGCTTCAGAATAAAAGTACTGAGTGCTGAGCTCAAAGTCCCATCGGTCTCGACGGTATTCCTTGTAGTTATCCACGGCCCCGGCGGGTAACGACAGGAAAGAAAGGACTGCAATGAGAAGCTGCCAACGCTGAAGATTATTTGCCATTTTCATAACTTCCTAATATTAACAACCCTATGACTTCGACATCAAACAAATCACAGCTTGCGATCATCTTTTTCACTGTTTTCCTGTATTTAGTAGGCTTTGGTGTAGTCATCCCTATTCTTCCAATTTTAAGCCGAAACTTTGGCGCAACTGCTTTGCAAACCGGTTTGTTATTATCCGTATATTCATTAATGCAGTTTTTATTTTCTCCTTTTTGGGGAAGACTGAGTGACCGCTTAGGGCGCCGACCTATTTTATTGTTCTGCCTTTTAGGTGAAGGACTTTCTTACATCGCGTTTGCGATGGCTCGCAGTTTAGAGTGGCTTTTCGTCGCTCGTATCTTAGCGGGTTTTTTTGGAGCAAGCTTATCAACCGCATCCGCTTATATCTCGGACATCACTCCAAAACATGAGCGCTCAAAAGGCATGGCTTTGATTGGCGCTGCCTTCGGGTTGGGATTCGTTGTCGGTCCTGCGTTAGGCGGAGGCCTGGCGGTATGGGGTCACTCAATTTCTGCCGAACCACACTTCGACACTTCTTTTTCAGCTTACTGGGTGGCCGCCTTGTGTTTCGCCAACTTGCTTTTCGGCATCAAATTCTTGAAAGAATCTTTAACGGCCAAGAGCGAATCGGCAGAAAAGAAAAAGAGATTCTCAGTGATGTGGCATTACCTGAATGTCAAAACGGTGGGCGCCTTGATGGCGGTTTTTTTGTTGGCCTCTTTTGCGATGTCTTCAATGGAAGCGACTTTGATCCTTTATATGGGTGAAAAATTTCAGTGGGACATTAAACAAGTCAGTTTCGGTTTTGCTTATATTGGCGTGATCATTGTATTCACCCAAGGCTTCTTAGTACGCCGACTTTTACCAAAATGGGGCGAAAGAAAAGTCCTTCGCTTGGGTCTGACACTTTTTGCTTTGGGTTTAACGACAATCGCCATTTCCAATAGTATCGGCATGATGGCCGTAGCGATGACGTTGCTTTCTTTGGGAAACGGACTTTCTAACCCGAGCATTTTAGGAAGTGTCAGTCTACTTACTGACAGCAAAGAGCAAGGTGTTACTATGGGAGTCACACAAAGCATGGCCTCTTTAGGACGCATCATTGGCCCTGCCTTCGGTGGTTTTTTGTACGGAGCCGTGGCCATCACCGCACCGTTTTGGGCTTCGGGCGCATTGGCATTTACGGGTCTTGCGATCGTTCTTTATATTTATAGATTCATTCCTGAACACGGAAGAGTGGCATAATTATGTTTAACACAATCGGATACTTCCAATTCAACAACCTGATCCAAGGCCGCATTCCTATGTTACTGGTGCTTTTAGACAACATTGATCTAGCACCGTGGTTCAATCAGGTAACGCGTCTTCATTTAGAGAATATAGTTGTCCACTCTAAACCGGAAGAAGTGTTATCTCTGGTGCAAGAAAGAAAATTACCCATGCACTATGCTGTTCTGGTTTTGGATAACGATGGCATCAGAAGTGCTTCCACGGTGGAGGCTTTAGAAAAAGCCGGCTTTACAAACGCGTACTATGTCAAAGGCGGATTCACCGCTTTAGCGAACGAACGAACGCAGCAAATCTGACAAAACTCATATAATAAAAAAACAAAAGAAAGCGTTGTTAGTCGACGCTCTTGTTTGTAGCATTAAGTACATCGAAACAACTTAAAACTTTACACAAGGATGTACTATGAAAAAGTTTTTGTTCACGACATTGGTGACAACAGCGACAGCTTTGTCAGCTCAAGCAGGTTCTTTGAACCTAGACTTGCGCGCTGACTACAACTCAACAACTTACACAGATTCAACTCTGCCAGACCAAACGAAGTTCTACTTCAAAACAGGTCGTCTTGATTACCAAGCAAAAGCTTTAGAAGATCTTTCTTTCCGTGTACGTCTTGCTTTTAATAAAGACGCTACTCGTGGTGTAGATGCAGCACAAACAGCTGTTGAATACGCTTACTTGACACACAAAATGAACGACACTTTCTCTTTGAGCTTCGGTAAATTCAACACAGAATTCGGTGGTTTCGAAGGTGCAACAAGTGGCGCTGACTTGTATCTAACTTCTGAGTTCTACACTCGCTCTAACTTGACAGGTGCTGCGGGCCAAACTTTGGGTGCTTTCAACCTAGGTACTTCTGCTCTTCTATATGCAACTGGTGTTAAAGGTACTTTCTCTTTCTCTGGTCAAACAGTTCACGTTCTAGCAACAAACGAAGCTGGCGGCGACACAGCTGTAGGACCTTCAGCATCTCAAAACTCTTCTATGTACGGCGTGATCTACCGTGGCGCTTTCCTAGAAAAAGCTTTGAACTTCAACCTGAGCTACCACACAATGGCCGGCCCAACAGCTGATGACAAACATCAGTTTATGGCAGCAGGCGTATTGTGGAACTCATCTCCAATCACATTCCAATTCGACTACCTAGTATCTGAATTCAAACAAGATGCAACAGATGCAAAAGACACAACGACATCTATGGTAGCAAAATTGGCATACACTGGTTGGGAACAATGGACTCCACGTCTTGAGTTCACATCAACAGAAGACAAACAAGAAATCGCGGGCGACATCACTCAAAAATTCATGGGCTACGGCGTAGTTGTTGAATACAAACCTTACGTAGACACAAACTTCCGCTACCACCTTTCTTACAACAACATCACAGAAAAGCCAGAAACAGGCGACGATGTTAAAAGAGACGAAGTGGTTGTTGGCGCACGCCTTATGGCCGATTTCTTGAAGTAATCCCAAAAACACTTCAACCAAATCAACTTCACAAGAAAAAACCCACAACAAAAATGTTGTGGGTTTTTTTATGCCCGCAAACCGCATTAAAAAAGATTTTTCTAAGTTCCTACCTTTGGATATTTCAAAATCGTTCCTTTGATTTTCTAAATCCCTCAGCACGTTTTTCCATTTTCATACCGCCCACATCCGCTGTGATTTTAAAAGTCGAAGCTCGATTAAAGCATCAGCACAGATTTGGGTTTGGGAGGAGGCTTGGTGATGGGCCCGAAGTAAGGGCCTTCGGTGGCGCCTGGATGGCGCGAACCGAGGCAAAGCCTCGGCACCGACCGAGCCCGGATGGCGTGCCCGCACGAAGCGGCCCATCACCAAGCCTCCTCCCAAACCCAAATCCGTCGCTCGAAGCGATTTAAATCCATCTAAAGAACCCCTTAAGACCAAAGCCCGTGACGCAGAGAAGAAAGGAAGGTCCGATCAAGGGCATTAGAACTATCGCAAAGCCCCCGAATTTGCTAATCTCTAACGGTTAAAAACCTAAGAATTTCTTATTCTTAAAGTCAGTTAGAGGTCGCTTAAATGTCACAACAATTATCGGATCGTTATAATCCTGCTGAAGTTGAAGGTCGTACGTATCAGTGGTGGGAATCCTCCGGCTATTTCAAAGCCCAAGATCAATCCACAAAACCTCCATTCTCTATCATTCTTCCTCCGCCGAACGTCACTGGCTTTTTGCACATGGGTCATGCTTTGGATCATACGATTCAAGATATTCTGATCCGTTGGAAAAGAATGAATGGCTACAATGCGATGTGGTTGCCGGGAACGGATCACGCGGGTATCGCTACGCAATCTGTTGTTGAAAGAGAACTTAAAAAAGACGGCGTTACTCGCCATGATTTAGGCCGCGAAAAATTCGTGGAAAAAGTGTGGGAGTGGAAGCACCAATACGGCGATCGTATTTATTCGCAAATGCGCCGCTTAGGTGATTCTTGTGATTGGGATCGCGCGGTTTTCACTTTGGACGAAGGCGTTTCTAAAGCCGTTCGTAAAGTGTTCGTTACTTTGCACAAAAAAGGTTTGATCTATCGTGGCCAAAGATTGGTGAACTGGTCAGGCCCTCTTGAAACAGCCATCTCTGATTTGGAAGTTGAACACAAACAAATCAAAGGCTCGTTGTACCATATTTCTTATCCTATTGAAGGCACACAAGAGACTGTGACTGTAGCAACAACTCGTCCTGAAACTATGTTGGGTGATACTGCTTTGTGTGTTCATCCTGAAGACGAGCGCTACAAACACTTGATCGGTAAAAATGCGATCATCCCTTTGATCAACAGAAAGATCAAAGTGATCGCCGATACGTATGTTGATAAGTCTTTCGGTTCGGGCGTGGTAAAAATCACTCCGGCGCATGACTTCAACGATTACAAAATCGGTAAAGCTCACAACCTTGAATTCATCAACATTCTGACAAAAAAAGCGGAGTTGAATGAAAACGCGGGTCAATACAAAGGCCTTAAAGTTCAAGAAGCTCGTAAGCGCATTCTTGAAGATTTAAAAGCGTTGAACTTCCTCGTGAAGGAAGAACCTCATGTTCACTCAGTAGGTCACTGCTCTCGCTCGGGCGCGGTGGTAGAACCTTTCTTGTCTGAACAGTGGTTCGTAAAAATGGAACAACTTGCAACCCCAGCTAAACGCGTGGTTGAAAGCGGAACAATTCGTTTTGAACCCGAGTCTTGGACAAAAGTTTATCTTCACTGGATGAACAATATTGAAGACTGGTGTATTTCTCGCCAATTGTGGTGGGGTCACCGCATTCCGGTTTGGTATTGCGAAAACTGCGAACACCAAACTGTCAGCGAAACCGATGTAACGGCTTGTGAAAAATGTGGCAACACGAAGATTCACCAAGACGAAGACGTGTTGGATACGTGGTTCAGTTCAGGTTTATGGCCGTTCTCTACAATGGGTTGGCCGAATGACACTGAAACGCAAAAAACATTCTACCCAACGAATTATCTAGTTACTGGTCACGATATCATCTTCTTCTGGGTGGCTCGTATGATCATGCTAGGTCTTGAGTTCAAGCGTGATGTTCCGTTCCGTACGGTTTACATCCACGGACTTGTTCGCGATTCTCAAGGTCGTAAGATGTCTAAGTCTTTGGGGAACTCTGTCGATCCAGTCGAAATGATCGAGAAATATGGTGCAGATGCCTTGCGCTTCACGTTCTCGGCTCATTTGTATTCTGGAAAAGATTTTAAATTTAGCGAACAACGTCTTGAAGGCTACAGAAACTTCATGAATAAGATTTGGAATGCGGCTCGTTTCGCACTTTCAAATTTGCAGGATTTCCAAGTGCCTGCAGAAGGCGTGAAAGCTCTTCCGAAGCAATCAGATATCAGCGTGTTTGACCAATGGATCATTACAAAACTGGCAGAGGTGACAAAAGAAGTTGAAGAAGCGATGGAGACAGAAAGATTCTCGGACGCTGCCAACGCTCTTTACCACTTCATCTGGAATCAGTTCTGTGACTGGTATATCGAGTTCACAAAACCAATTATGAATGGAACAAACGCAGATGAGAAAAAAGCAACTCAACTTGTGATTGCTCAGGTTCTAAACCGCATCACTCGTTTGTTGCATCCTTTTGCTCCGTTCATCTCTGAAGAGATCTACCAAAAGCTTCCGATCAAGGGTGCTGCTTGTATCGTGGATCAATTCCCGAACACTCGTAACGACAAAGAATTCTTAAGCCTGGGCTCTGCTCAAGCGGCTTTAGAAATCGATATCGTGAAAGAAGTGATCACAGCGATTCGTAACATCCGTGGTGAAAACCGCATCAGCCCAGCGACGAAAATCAATGCGCGCCTGGGAGTGATGAATGACCAAGTTCAAAAAATCTTGGGCAACAACAAAACAGCTATCATGACGATGGGCCGCTTGGAAAATTTGGACATCGGTGAAGAAGGCAATCTGATGAAGTGTGCCGTTGCACCGGTTGTGGTTAAAGATGCCAGCGTGAAAGTGATCATCCCACTTGAAGGCCTTGTGGATTTTGATGAAGAAGTAAAACGCATCAATAAAACGATCGAAAAACTTCAAAAAGATATCACAATGCTGACAGGTAAACTTTCGAACGAAAAGTTTATCGCCAATGCGGATGAAGACGTGGTAGCAACGGATAAAGCTTTGCTCGCGCAATCTAAGATCCAGTTGGAATCACTGAAAGACGCGTTAACACGCTTCCAGTAAGCTTAGTAAGCTATTAAAATAAAAAGGCGAGGTCA